>NZ_JBQOIE010000012.1:0-237081 GCF_052665325.1 Pseudomonas sp. 8(2025)
GCCGGCAAGCCGGCTCCTACGGAGGAAGGCGTATCGCCGCGGACGCTCGTGTAGGAGCTGGCTTGCCAGCGAAGGCGGCCGCAAGAGCAGCGCAAGGCTCAAGGGCCTGTTCGCCGGCAAGCCGGCTCCTACGGAGGAAGGCGTATCGGCGGTGGGGATTTCAGACCGGCAAGGGGTACAGGGCTTCGTCGAACTGGTCCAGGCGCGGGAAGACCAGGGGCTGGTCGTCCGCCAGGTGCTGCAGGCGCTGGCGGTAGCTGTGCAGGAAAGCTTCACGAGCCTCCTGGCTGATGTAGGGCACGTGCCAGGCCACGAAGGGTTCCAGCACTTCATAGCCGACATAGGCCAAAGTGCCGCGCAGCAGCGGGCGCAGCATGTCCTGCAGCGGGCCGTGAATCGCGCCTTCGCCGAACATGTGCTCGCGCCCGCCCAGGGTCAGGGTCACCAGGGCTTTCTTGCCCGCCAGCCCGCCCTGGTCATAGAACCGCTTGCCGCCATAACACACCCCCGACACCAGCACCCGGTCGATCCAGCCCTTGAGCATGGCCGGCACCGAGAACCAGAACACCGGGAAGTTGAGGATCAACAGGTCGGCCCACAGCAGCTTGTCCAGCTCGGCCTGGATATCCGCGGCAATGCTCTGGTTCTTCACCCCCAGGCGCTGTTCCAGGGCATACACCAGGTAATCCGGGTTGTCCCGGGAGGCAAAATCCGCGGCGCTGGCCACCGGGTTCCAGTTCATCGCGTACAGGTCGCTGACCTGCACCTGGTGCCCCTGGGCCTCCAGGGTGCTGCGGGCCTGGTCACGCAAGGCGGCGGTGAAGGACTGCGGTTCGGGGTGGGCGTGGACGATCAACACATTCATGAAGCTTCCTCAGACAGGTTGCACAGTAACAGGGGCATCGCGTTCGGCCAGGCACTGCCGGGCGCACAAGGCGATGCGCCGGCAGGCTTCGCGCAGGTCATCCGCTTGCAGCACCAGCCCCAGGCGGATATGCCCGGCGGCGCTGGGGCCGAAGGCTTCGCCGGCCAGCACCGAGACGCCCTGCTCATCCAGCAGGCGCTCGCTGAAGGCCTGGGCGCTGAGCCCGGTGGCGCGGATATCGACCATGACGAACATGCCGCCATCGGGTTTCAACGGCCGGGCACCGGGGCAATCGGCCAGGCAGTCGCACACCAGGTCCCGGCGCTGGCGATAGGCCTGGGCCATCTCTTGCAGTTGCGGCAAGGGCTGTTCCAGGGCCACCACGGCGGCGTCCTGGATGAATTCCGGTGAGCCGTAGAGCATGCACAGGGCGAGATTTTCCAGGTGCGCGGCCAGGGCCGTCGGCGCCACCACCCAGCCCAGGCGCCAGCCGGTCATGGCATGGGACTTGGAGAGGCTGTTGAGGGTCGCGGTGCGCTCGGCCATGCCCGGCAGGCTGGCCGGGCTGACATGCTCGCCCTCGTACAGCAGTTCGCTGTAGACCTCGTCGCAGATCAGCCACAGGTCATGTTCGATGCACAGCACGGCCAGGGCCTCCCAGGTGGCCCGGGGAATGCTCGCGCCCGTGGGGTTGTGCGGGCTGTTGAGCACCAGGGCCCGGGTCTTGCCGGTGATGCGCGCGGCCACCGCCTCGGGCTGTACCCGAAAGCCGTCTTCGGCCCGCACCGGCAGCGGCACCACCCGGGCGTTGCAGGCACCGAACACTGCTTCATAGGTGACGTACATCGGCTCGGCCACTATCACTTCGTCACCCGGGTCCAGCAGGCACTGGGCCACGCTGTAGAGGGCGCACTGGGCACCGGCCAGCACCACCACCTGCTCGGCATCCACCACTTGCCCGCTGCGCTGCTGATGGCGGCGGGCGATGGCCTCGCGCAAGGCGCGCTTGCCGCGCACATCGGCGTAATGGGTGTGGCCGGCCTGCAGGCTGTCGATGGCCGCCTGGACGATGGGTTGCGGGGTGTCGAAATCCGGGTCGCCCACCGACAGCAACCAGACTTCCTCGCCACGTTCGCGCTTGGCCAGGGCCCGGTAATGAATGTCCCAGGCGGCGGCGCCGTCTCCGGCAATACGTTGGGTCAGTCGAGAAAAGCGCATGCACAAGCTCCAGGAAAAAGGGATGGTCAGCGCGCGCAGGCGTGCTTGAGTTCGATCAGGGTCACGCCGTTGCGGGCAAAGCCCTCGCGCAGTTCCTGTTGCAACTCATCGAGGCTGGCGGGCTGGCTGACGCTGCAACCAAAGGCCCGGGCCAGGGCGGCAAAATCCGGATTGCGCGGCAGCACGCCGATCGGTTCGATGTTCAGATCCAGCATGTCATCGCGGATCTGCCCCAGGGCATCGTTGTTCCACAGCAGCACCACCAGCGGGCTGCGCAGTTCCTCCACCGCCGTGGCCAGTTCCTGCACCGTGTAGAGAAAACCGCCATCGCCCACCAGCACCAGCCCGGGACGCTCGGGGGCACCGAGCTTGGCGCCGATGCCCGCCGGCAAGCCGTAGCCGAGGGTGCCGTAGCCGGTGGGATGCAGCCAGCTGCGGGTCGCCCGGGTCGGGTACAGGTAGTTGCCGCTGTAGGCCAGCTGGGTCATGTCGCTGGCGATAAAGCCGTGCTCCGGCAACTCCGCGGCAATGCGCTGCAGGATCGAGCGATGAATCTGCTGCAAGGGCCCCTGCCCGTTCTGCACCGCCTGGCGCAGATCGGCCACCGCATGAATCGCCGCCGTGGCAGGCGTGACTTGTTGCTCCAAGGCCAGCAGCAGTGCGTCCAGGGTGGCGCGGGCATCGCCGTGCAAGGCCACCGAACACGGGTAGAAGTCATTGAACTTGCGCGGGTCGATGTCTAGGCGCAGCAGCTCGCCGTTGAGCGGCAGGCGCTCGCGCCAATAGTCGGTGTCGGCCATCTCGGTGCCCACCGCCAGCACCACGTCGGCCTGACTGATCAACTGCCAGCCGGGCTCGACACACAAGGTCGCCCCGGCGTTCAGTGGCGCCTCGTCCGGCAACAGGCCCTTGCCGGCAACGCTGCTGAAAAACACCGCGCCCAACCGGGTGCTCAGGGCCCGCAGTTGCTCGGCGGCGTGCAACGCGCCGCCGCCGGCAATGATCATCGGCCGCTTGGCACTGCGCAGTGTGTCTGCCGCCTGCTGGATATCCGCCGCCGCAGCCGGGCCGCGAGCGGGGCGTCGCCGCACTTCACCGGTCCAGTCCCGGGCGACCTTGGCCGCCAGCACATCCAGGGGCACGCTGATGTGCACCGGGCGCGGGCGCTCGCTGTCGAACACGGCAAAGGCCCGTGCGATCAGCTCCGGCAGATCTTCCGGGCTCAGGGCCAGCGCCGAAAAGGCGGTGATAGGCGCGGTAATCGCCCGCTGGTCCTGGGTTTCGTGCAGCGAGCCGCAGCCCTTGCCCAGGCTGGCGCTGTGGTTGACGCTGGAAATCACCAGCAGCGGGATAGAGTCGGCGTAGGCCTGGCCGATGGGGGTCGCGACGTTGGTCACCCCCGGGCCGCTGATGACGAAACACACCCCGGGCTTGCCGCTGACCCGGGCGTAACCGTCGGCCATGAAGCCCGCGCCCTGCTCGTGGCGGGTCAGCACATGGCGGATGCCGTTGCCGGGCAGCCCGCGGTACAGCTCCAGGGTGTGCACCCCGGGAATGCCGAACACCGTGTCGACGCCGTAGCCGGCCAGCAGCCGCACCAGGGCCTGGCCACCGGTCAAGGTCTGATCGTGCATGTCTATCTCCTCAAGCCTGGCCAAGGCGAATCAACGCATCGACCGCGACGGTGCCCTGGGCGCCGACCAACAATGGGTTCACATCCAGTTCCAGCAGTTGCCCGGCATGTTCGCAGGCGTAGTCCGCCACCGCGCCGATGGCCGCCACCAGGGCCTCAAGATCGGCCTCGGGGCGCCCGCGAAAGCCTTGCAGCAAGGTAGCGCTGCGCAGGCTGAGCAAGGCCTGGCGGATCGCCCCTTCGGTGGTGGGCAGCAGCAGGCTGCGACTGTCCTTGAGCAGTTCCACCAGCACCCCGCCGGCACCGATCACCAGGGCCAGAGCGAAGTCGTTCTCACGCTTGATGCCGACAATCAGCTCCGCCAGGGGCGCCGCGGCCATGGGCTCCAGCAGGATCTGTTCAAAGGCCAGCCCCGGCGCATGCTCGGCAATCCGCGTGCGCATCAGGCGCAATGCGGCGCTCAGGGCTTCAGGGTCCTTGAGATTGAGGGCCACCGCCCCGGCCTCGGTCTTGTGCGGCAGCTCGGCGCTCACCGCCTTGAGCACCAGCGGGTAGCCAATGCCCGCCGCCGCGCTCAGGGCCTGCCCGGGGGTGGTCAACACGCCGTCCGGGGTACAAAGGCCAAAGGCGCGCAAGGCCTGCTTGGACTGCCACTCGTCCAGCAGCACAGCGCTACCGTCCAGAGCCTGCGGGCACAGCGGCACCAGGGCCGACTCCCCCAGGGCCAGCAACACCGGGCGCCGCTGTTGATAGGCGACGATCCGGCCCCAGGCCGCCAGGCCGTCCTCCACCCCTTGCAAGGCGGGAATGCCGTGGCCGTGCAAACGCTCGCGGGCACTGGCGGGCAGCAGTTCGGGAAAGGCCGAAGTGACAAAACCGCGCTTGCCGTGGCGTTGCAACGCGGCGCAGAACAGCTCCAGCAGCAGGTCGCATTCCTTGCGCTCGCCGGTAAATTCGGCCGGGTAATCCAGCACCAGCATGGCGCTGTCGGCCTCGGTACGCAGGGCCGTGTCGAGCATGGCTTGCAGGGCCTGGGCGTCGCCCCAGATGGCGGTGGTGAAATCCAGCGGGTTCACCAGGTTGGCGTAGCCCGGCAGCACCTGGGCCAGCTCGGCGCATTGCCCGGCATCCAGCTTGGGCAGCTGCAGGCCGTTGCGCTCGGCGTAGTCGGCGATCAGCCCGGCATCGCCCCCGGAACAGGCCAGGGCCATCAACTGCGGGCCAGCCGGCAACTGCCCGCAGGAGGCGGCTTTCAAGGTTTCGACAAAACTCACCGGGCCGCTGACCCGGATCACCCCCAAGCGCTGGAACAGCGCGTCGTACAGCGCGTCCGATCCCGACAGCGAACTGGTGTGACTCAAGGCCAGTTCGGCGCCGATCTGCGACACCCCGGTCTTCAGGGCGATGATGGGTATGCCCTTCTCCAGGGCTTTATGCGCCGCCCGGGCAAAACCCGGCACGTTCTTCAGGCCTTCCAGGTGCAGGCCGATGGCAGTGACCCGCGGCTCGTCCAGCAGCACGTCCATCAATTCGGCAATGCCCAGCTGCGCCTGATTGCCCACCGACGCCATGTAGGCCACCGGCAGCGAGCGGTCGCTCATGGACAGGTTGTAGGCAAAGTTGCCGCTCTGGGTCAGCACCGCCACACCGCGTTCCACGGGTTGACCGCCATGGGCCACCGGCCACAGCGCGGCGCTGTGCAGGTAGTCCAGCAGGCCGTAGCAGTTGGGGCCCAACAGCGCCATGTCGCCGGCGGCCTGGAGCAATTGCTGTTGCAGGGCCTGGCCCTGGGCGCCGGTTTCGGCAAAGCCCGAGGCGTAACAGATCGCCCCACCCGCGCCCTTGGCCGCCAGCGCCGCGACGCAGGTCAGGGTCAGCTCGCGGTTGGTGGCGACGAACACCGCATCCGGGCCGCAGGGCAGCTGTTCGATGCTGGCCACGCACGGCACGCCATCGAGCTCGGCATGCTGCGGGTTGACCAGCCACATGGGCCCGGTAAAACCGCCTTCGGCGCAGCGCTTGAGGGCCCGGGCCATGCTGCGCCCGCCGACGAAGGCCAGGTGCCGCGGGGCCAGCAGGCGCTTGAGATTGTCACGCAAAGTCTGGGACATGACGGCAATTCTCCAGGGCGCTCAGCGCATCAGCGGCCGCAGCAGTTCACGGGAAATGATGTGGCGCTGGATCTCCGAGGTGCCCTCCCAGATCCGCTCGATCCGCGCGTTGCGCCAGATGCGCTCCACCGGGCCTTCGTCCATCAGGCCCATGCCGCCGTAGATCTGCACCGCCTCGTCGGCCACCCGGCCCAGCACTTCACTGGCGAACAGCTTGGCCATGCCGGCCTCGCCATCGGTCATGCTGCCCTGGTCCATCTTCCAGGCGGTGTGCAGGGTCAACAGCTCGGCGGCGCGGATCTGCGTGGCCATGTCCGCCAGCTTGAACGACACCCCCTGGTAACTGCCGATGGCCTGGCCGAACTGCTTGCGGTCCGCGGCCCATTGCAAGGAGGCATCCAGGGCGCGCTGGGCCTGCCCCACGCAGTTGGCGGCGACCATCACTCGCCCGGCGGTGAGCCAGGCGTTGGCCACTTCCCAACCCTTGCCCACCTCCCCCAGCACCTTGCTGGCCGGTACCCGGCAGTCATCGAAGAACATCTCGAAGGTGTGGTAGCCGCGGTTGCTCACGCACTTGGGGCCACGGCGGATGGTCAGGCCCGGGGTGTCGCGGTCCACCAGGAACGAAGTCACCGCGTTGCGCTGGCGGCCGTTGTGCTCATAGGTGCCGGTGACGGCGAAGACAATGGCGAAATCCGCATGCCCGGCGTGGCTGATGAAGTGCTTGCTGCCGTTGAGCACGAAGTCACCGCCGTCGCGCACGGCGCGGGTCTTGATCGCATTGGCGTCGGAGCCGGCCCCGGGTTCGGTCAGGGCGAAGCAGTCGACCTTGCGCCCCTGCACGCAAGGCAGCAGGTAGTCGCCGATCTGCGAGCCGGTGCAGGCCATGAGGATTTTCGACGGCCGGGCAACGAACACATGCAGGGCCCAGGAACACTTGGCCAGCTCGCGCTCGATCAGCGCCTGGGACAGGTAGTCCAAGCCGCCACCACCCACTTCTTCCGGCATGTTGAAGGCATAGAAGCCAGCGGCGATGGCCTTGCTGCGGATCTCCCCGGCGAGGTCGGCGCTGACCTCATCGGCGCGGTCCACCGCCTCTTCGTGGGGCAGCAACTCCTTGCTGACAAAACTGCGAACCGCGTCCACCAACATTTCTTGTTCTTGGCTGAGTTGGAAATTCATGGCGCTACCTGTGAGTGATTGACGGTGCAAAAAAACCAGTGATCTGGCAGGACGATCTGGCGAAAAAACCTTCCCGTAGGAGCCAGCTTGCTGGCGAACAGGCCCTTGAATCAGGCGCTGTTCTTGCGGGCGCCTTCGCCGGCAAGCCGGCTCCTACAAAATGGGCGCATGGCCCAGGGGCCCTTTCGCCGGCAAGCGGAACGCCGCCCGGCCGCCCCTACAACCCTTGGAAACGTGGCGGGCGTTTTTCGCTGACGGCACGCAGGGCTTCGGCGCCGTCGGCGCTGCGCCCGCACAGCAGGCCGGCGGCCAGTTCGGCGGCCAGTTGCTGCGCCAGGCTGCGGTCGGCGCCCTGGCGGATCAGCTTCTTGGTCTGGGCAAAGGCGAAGGTCGGGCCCGTGGCCAGGCGCGCCGCCAGCTCGCTGACGCTGCCGATCAGTTGCTCGTCGGCGCACACCTCGCCGACCAAACCGGCGGCCAGGGCGCGTTCGGCGCTCCACAACTCATCGAGGAACAGCAGGCGCTTGGCCTGTTCGCTGCCGATCAAGCGCGGCAGGTGCCAGCTGGCCCCCGCGTCCGGCGAGTAGGCCATGCTGGTGTAGCCGGCCTTGAAGCGCGCCGACTGCCCGGCCACCCGCAGGTCGCAGCACAGCGCCAGGTCCATGCCACCGCCCACCGCCGTGCCGTTGATGGCGGCGATGGTGGGTTTGTCCAGGCTGTGCAGGCAGGTCATCAAGGCGTGGGCGGTTTCGGTCCAGCCGTAGCTTTCCAGGGCGCCCCGGGCCTCGGCTTCGGCCCATTCCGCCAGATCGGCCCCGGCGCAGAAACTGCGGCCGCTGCCGGTCAGCACCAGCACCCGTACCGCCGGGTCACTGTTGCAGTGCTCCAGCAAGGCATGCAGTTGCTTGAGGGTGGGGATGTCCAGAGCATTGCGTTGCTCCGGGCGATTGAGGGTGATCCAGGCTACGCCGGCTTCGACCCGGCTGAGCAGCGACGATGAAGGGGTCATGTGCGTCCTCGAATTATTGTGGTTGGCGTGAGGGAGGTGACGTGAGGGCCATACTAAACGAGTGTTCAACAAGGCGGCAATTGGTTGATCGAGGCCTGCCTCCATTCTGGAAAACACACATAACTCATTGTTTTAAATAAACATTAATCAGAATAAATCGTTGCTTCGGGCGCCTCTGTTACAACTTCGAACAACCGCCTACAACCTCCCGCGCGGGCTCTGTAGCCGCTGCCGAGCCTGCGAGGCTGCGAAAAGGACCGCAGGGCCTTGCTTGGCGGTCCTCAGGCAGACCCTGGGCGCCTTCAAGACCGCCGCGTCTCCTGCGTCGGCATGTCGCCCAAGCCGCTCGCAGCCTGCGGCAGCGGCTACAGGGAAATGTAGGAACTGGCTTGCCAGCGAAAGCGCAGGCCCAGGCGATGCAGGGCTCAAGGGCCTCTTCGCCGGCAAGCCGGCTCCTACGGGAGCCTGAGCGGTGTACCTGCCGGCTCCTACACGGCGGCTGCAGGTTGCAGTTGGCGTTTGCGCTGCATCAGGTAGTAGGCGCCGTAGCACAGGGCGATAAAGCCCGAGCCCCAGTACAGCGACGGACGCTGGGTTTCATCCAGGGCCAGGAACACGAACAGCGAACTGCACAGGACGATGCACAGCAGCGGCACCAGGGGGAACCAGGGCGCGCGGTACTTGAGCTGCTCCAGTTGCCCGCCTTCGCGCAGGAACTGGCGGCGGAAGCGGTACTGGGCCAGGGCGATGACGATCCAGGTCACGGTGCCGGCCATGCCGCTCACCGCCATCAGCACCATGAACAGGGTGTCGGCGGCGATGAAGCTGGTCATCAGCGAGATCAGGGCAAAGCACAGGGTGATGAACAGGGCGCGCAGGGGGACGCCTTGTTTGCTCAGGGGCGACAGGGCCTTGGGCGCCATGCCGGATTTGGACATGGCCCAGAGGATGCGCGTGGAGGCATACAAACCGGAGTTGCCCACTGAAAGAATCGCCGTGAGGATCACGAAGTTCATCAGGTCGGCGGCGTAGGGAATGCCCACCATGTCGAACACCTGGACGAAGGGGCTCTCCACCAGCCCGGCCTGCTGCCAGGGAATGATCGCCGCCAGCACCATCACTGCCAGCACGTAGAAGATCAGCACGCGAAACACCACGTTGCGCACGGCGCGGGGGATGCTTTTTTCCGGCTGGTCGGTTTCACCGGCAGCCACGCCCATGATCTCGCAGCCCTGGAAGGCGTAGACCACGGTCATCATCACCGCGAACACCGCCGGCAGGCCGTTGGGGAACAGGGAGTCGCCCTTGAGGTTGTCGAACATCGGCGCCGGGGCGCCGCTGGGCAGGTCGATGACGCCGAAGATCACCAGCGCGCCCACCACGATAAAGCTCAGGATCGCCAGCACCTTGACCCCGGCGAACCAGTATTCGGCCTCGCCAAAGGCGCGGGTGGCCAGGGCGTTGATGCCGAACAGCAAGGCCACGAACAGCGCCGACCAGTACCAGATCGGCACCCCGGGAAACCAGCGCTGCATCAGCATGCCGGCGGCGGTGAACTCCAGGCCCACGGTGGTGGCCCAGCTCATCCAGTAGACCCAGCCGATCATGAAGCCGGTGGCCGGGCCGATGTACTTGGTGGCGTGGGCCTGGAACGAGCCGGACACCGGCATCTGCACCGACAGCTCGCCCAGGCAGACCATTACCAGGTACATCAGGAAGCCGGCCACCAGGTAGGAGAGGATCGCCCCCCAGGGCCCGCCCTGGTTGATGGTGACCCCGGAGCCCATGAACAGCCCGGTGCCGATCACGCCGCCCAGGGACAGCATGAAAATGTGCCGGCTCTTCAGCGAGCGCGTCAGTTGGATGCCTTTGCGTTCAGTACTGGTCGTCATGGTGCACCTCAGCAGTCGGTGAGGCGCAGGGCGCGGGGCGATGGGACGGGACGTGGGGTACAAGCAGCTTGCAGGCAGTTCATTATTATTATCTCCAATAAGCTTCGAAGGCCGCGGCGGGCGCGGCTCAAGCGATTATTGGAAAGCCATGTAAGTTCGGGTTGAAGCAAAAGATCGAAGATGTAAAAAGTCGTAAGGATTTTGTACGTCAGGCCGCCAGCAAGCGCTGCAGCAAGGCCCGAGACTCTTGCCAGGGCCGCTGCAGCCTCGCCGCCAGGGACGCAAGAGCCGGGCGATCCGCCTGCTGCGCCGCCTCCTCCAACTCCCGCAGCACCCGGGCCAGCGCGCAAAACCCCAGGGAGTCGGCGCTGCCCGCCAGCCGATGGGCCAGGTGCAGGACCTCGGTGCAGTCTTCGGCGGCCAGGGCGTCGGCCAACAGTGGTTGTTGCTGATCCAGGGCATCGGCCAGGATCTGGAGCAGGTCCTGCAACTTCTGCTCGCCCAACAGACTGCGATGAGTGTCCAGCAAGCCCTGGTCGAGCAAGCCTTGCGGGGCCTGCAACGGCGGTGGCTGCAGTTGCCCGGCCAGCGCCTGACGCAGGCTGGCCAACTGCAACGGCTTGCCGAGAATGCCTTGCATCCCGGCCTGCAGATAACTGCGCACCACAGACGGCTGGACGCTGGCGGTCAGGGCGAAGATCCGCACCTGCCGATTGGGCCCGGGGCGGCGGCGGATGTCCCGGCACAACTCGACCCCGCTGATGCCGGGCAGGTGCACATCCAGCAGCAACAGGTCGAAGGCTTGCTGCCGGCACAGGGCCAGGGCCGTTTCACCGTCTTGCGCCAGCCACACCTGATGGCCGTCACGCTCCAGCAGGCCGCTGGCCACTTCGCGGTTGAGGGCCACGTCTTCGACCACCAGGATCTTCAAACCCTGCGCCGGCACCTGAAGCTGTGGCGACGGCAAAGGCTCTTGACCCACCCCCAGCACCAGCTCGAACCAGAAACAACTGCCCTGCCCCAGCTCGCTGTCGAGGCCGATGCGTCCGTCCAGTTGCTGCAGCAGGTGCTTGCAGATGGCCAATCCCAGGCCGGTGCCGCCATAGCGCCGGGTCACCTCGTCACTGGCCTGGACGAAACGCTCGAAGATCTTCTCGCGCATCGACGCGGCAATACCGATGCCGTTGTCGCGCACGCAGCAACGCAGGCGCTGGCCCTCGGCGGTGCTGTCGAGCACCTGCACTTCGACCCGCACCCAGCCGTCTTCGGTAAAACGAATGGCGTTGGCCAGCAGGTTGCTCAGCACCTGGCGCAAGTACTGCTCGGCGCCCTGCTGACGCGGCGCCAGTTGTTCGTCGATGTGCAATTCCAGGCGGGTGCGGTTGGCCTCGGCCCGGGGCTGCAACAAGGTGGTGACTTCTTCCAGCAACTGACGCAGGGAGAAGTCCCGCACTTCCGGGCGGCTTTCGCCCTCCTCCAACCGGGCAAAGGACAGCACTTCGTTGAGGATGCTCAGTAGGCCCTCCCCGGCTTGATGCAAGGCCTGCAAGCGCTGGCGATCCTGGCTGCCCAGGGGCGCCGAACGCAGCAGTTCGGCCATGCCGAGGATGCCATTCAAGGGGGTGCGCAGTTCATGGCTCATGGTCGCCAGAAAGCGCGACTTGGCGAGGTTCGCGGCTTCGGCCTCGTCCTTGGCGTGCATCAGGCTGGCGGTGCGGCGCTGGACCATTTTCTGCAGTTCGTCGCGCTTGTCCTGCAGGGCCAGGCGGTCGGCTTCGCGGCGCTGCACATCGTCGAGCACCGCCCGGCGCATGTCGTCCAGGGCCCGGGCCACGGTGTCGATCTCGTCGCCGTCCGGGCGCTGGCGCTTGTCCAGGTGCAGGGGCTCGTGCAGCTCGCCGGCCGCCACGCGCCGGGCGAAATCGGCCATCACTTGCAGGTGCCGGGTCACCAGGCGGTAGAACAGCCCGGACAAGGCCACCGCCAAGCCGCAGAGAAACACGCTCATCCACAACAGGCTGGCCAGCCCGGTGGCGTACAGGCGCCGGTACACCGCCCCCAGATCGGTGCTGACCTGCAACTCGCCGAGCTCGCGCAGCGGCCCGGACGGCGGCTGGTAGCTCAAGGGAAAACGCTCCACCCGCAACGGCCCGATCAGCTCGGCGCTGCCCTGTTGCAAGTCGAAATCGTTGCTGATCAGGTGCACCCGGGCCACATCGGAAAAGTCCACCAGCCCCTGCAACTGCACGGTCAGCTGCTCCTGGTTGAGGTCCCACAGGTTGCGTTCCAGGCTGCCCAGGTAACCGGCGCGGATCAGCTCCATGCGGCTGTCGATGTCGCGCATTTCCCGGCGGTATTCGAAGTACAGCTGCACGCTGCTGGCGAGCACGGTGAAGCACAGGCTGAACAGCAGGATAAACAGCAACAGGCGGCGCAACAGGCCGCTGGGCCGCAGCGCAATCATGGCCGGCCCTCGACCTGGGCCTTGAGCATGGCGCGGTAGCCGTCCTGGCTCTGCGCCAGCCAGCGCTGGATCGCCCCGCTGTCCACCTGGCGCTGCAACTGGGTGTCGATCTCGGCCATGCGCGCCGCCAAGGGCGAATGGCGCGACACCGCCAGGCGCAGGTAGTCGACGCTCACCGCCTGGGGCAAGGCGATGATGTCCTCGGCCCCCGGCAATTGCTCGATGAACAACTGCCCGGTGCGGCGTTCATGGGGGATGAAATCGATGCGCTGGCGGATCAGCTTGCCGAAATTCTGCTGGCTGCTGGAGACCCATTCGATATTGCCGTGCTGCACCACTTCGCGGTCGAAATCCTGGCCGTAGCTCTCGCCGAACAGCAGGCCGCCGCGGTAGGCGGTCAAGTCCTGCAAGTGGGTAAAACTCGGCAGGTTGCGGCGGTTGACGAACAGCGCCACCTCCTCACGCAGCACCGGCACCCGGGAAAACAACAGGTCCTGCTGGCGCTGGCCGGTGCTGTAGGCCAGCACCACATCCACCCGGCCGGCCGCGGCGTCCAGCAGGCAGCGCTTCCAGTTGCCCAGCACCACCACCTGCACCTGATAGCCCAGGTCCCCCAGCACCTGGCGCACCACCGTCGGTGCCAGGCCTCGCACCTGGCTGCCGTCGCTCCAGGAAATCGGCGGGTACACCGGGTAGTCGCAATAACGCAGCACGGGCTGGGGCTGCGGCGCGGGCTCGGCCCAGGTCGCGCCGGCCAGCGGGATCAGGCACAGGCACAGCACCAGCGCGCGACGCAGCAATTCAGGCCGCCACGCTGGCGGTGAACAGGTAACCGGCGCCGTGGATGGTGATGATCAGCTCCGGCTCGGCCGGGTCGTCGTGCAGCTTGCGCCGCAGGCGGCCCACCAGCACGTCGATGGAACGGTCGCTGGGCACCCATTCGCGGTTGCGGATCTGGTCCATCAACTGGTCGCGGCTCAGGGTATGGCCGCTGTTGCGCAGGAACACGCTGAGCAATTGGTATTCGCCGTGGGTCAGCAGGGTTTCAGCGCCCCGCGGGTCGATCAGCCGGCGGCGGTCGGTGTCCAGGGCCCAGTCGGCGAACTGCTTGACCGGGCTCGGGCTGTTGGCCGGGGCCTGGGGCGGGCTGGCCTGGCGCACCCGACGGATCAGGTTCTTGGCCCGGGACACCAGCTCGCGGGGGTTGAGGGGTTTGATCACGTAGTCGTCGGCGCCGCATTCCAGGCCGACGATCCGGTCGATGTCGTCGTTGCGCCCGGTGATCAGGATGATCCCCACTTCCGAACGCACCCGCAGCTCCCGGGTCAGGGTCAGGCCGTCCTTGCCCGGCAGGCGGATATCCAGCATCAGCAGGTCCACCGTGTGCTGGCCGAGAAAGCTCTCCGCCTGCTCCGCGGTGGCGGCGCAATGCACGTCGTAGCCTTCCTGAGAGAGATAAGCCTGAAGCAGCTCGCGAATCAGCGGATCGTCGTCGACGATCAATACCCGAGGAGTCATCGCCTGTGTTCCTGATTATTTTTATTAGAGAAACCACCTACAGCGCAGCAGCCTAGCCATTACTGAACAACCGATCAACAGCCCTATGTCGGCACAGCGAAACCTCGCCCGCCGCTGGCCAGCAGCCCCTCGACCCAGGCCTCGCAGATCTGCACGCCCTGCTGCGGGCTGAAGGTCCCCGGGTTGAGCCCGGATTCCAGCCACAGGCCGTCGAGCAAGGCGCTGAGGCTGATGGCCGCCAGATCGGCGTCGAAGCCTTTCCAGCCCTGAAGGCCGGCCAACTGGCCCAGCAGGCCGGCCAGCTCGTTACGGTATTCACCATAGGAATGTTCGTGGGCCAGGTTGATCGCGTCGGCGGTCTTCACCGCGCCCCAGAAGGCCAGCCAGGCATCCAGCAGCCGCGGGTCCAGCAGTTCGGCGCAGAACGAGGCGCGAAAGAACGCCGACAGCCGCTGCCGGGGATCGGGCTCGGCCTGCTCCATGGCCTCGCGCAGCAGGCTCATGACCCGCCCGGTGATGGCGCGATAGGCCTCGGCCACCAGCTCGTCCTTGCCGGAATAGTGATGGCTGATCAGCCCCACCGAGACCCCGGCCTCGGCGGAGATCTTGCGGATCGACGCGCCCTGGAAACCGTGGAGCTTGAGGCAGGTCAGCGTCGCCTCGATCAGCTCGGCCTTGCGCAGGTCGGGTTCCAGGCGGGAAAAGCGCGCTTCCTGGCTCATGGGGCGGGTTCCTTGGACAGTGGCGGGAAGTTGAAACTGAACGACTGTACAACAGGCCTTCCGTGGCTATCCAGCGTTTGTGTGGCCGCCCGAGCCGCACCGCTTCCTGTGGCCGCTGCCGAAGGCTGCGAACGAGTTGGGCGGCATTCCGTCGTAGGGACGCAACGATCTTCAAGGCGACACAGGTTCGGCTGGAGATAGTCAAGCAAGGCCCTGCGGGCCTTTTCGCAGCTTCGCCAGGGCTCAGCAGCGGCTACACATGACAAAGCCGGGAGCACCGTGACAAAAACAACAAACGGCGCGGTCCCTGTAGCCGCTGCCGAAGGCTGCGCACGGCCCGCAGGGACGCAAAGATCTTGAAGACGACACAGGTTCGGCTGGAGATCGTCAAGCAAGGCCCTGCGGGCTTTTCGCAGCTTCGCCAGGGCTCAGCAGCGGCTACAGGTAGATACAAACCCACGTGTGGTCAGGCGCGGTAGTCGGGGGCGATGCGCTCCAGCAGGCGCAACAACGCTGCCCAGGCCAGTTGCATGGCGTCCGGGTCGTTGAGCTCGCCTTCCTGCAGCGGCCGGCCCGGGTCGTTGAACTGGCGTTCGGTGTGGGCGCAGACCGCGTCCGGCGGTAGCACGATCTCCCCCGCCGCCTGGGCCGCCAGCTGGATCTCGCAGGCCTTCTCCAGGTAATACATGCGCAAAAACGCCTGGCTCACGGTTTCGCCCACGGTGAGCAGGCCATGGTTGCGCAGCATCAGCACGCTCTTGTCGCCGAGGTCGGCCACCAGCCGTTGCTGCTCGCTCAGGTCCAGGGCCACGCCTTCGTAGTCGTGGTAGGCCACGCGGCCATAGAACTCCATGGAAATCTGGTTCACCGGCAGCAAGCCACATTTGAGCGCCGCCACCGCGCAACCGGCCTTGGTGTGGGTGTGCAGCACGCACTGGGCGTCTTCCCGGGCGCCATGAATCGCGCTGTGAATCACAAAACCCGCCGGGTTCACCGGGTACGGCGACGGCTCCACGGCTTCGCCATTGAGGTCGATCTTCACCAGGTTGGAGGCGGTGATTTCATCGAACATCAGGCCGTAGGGGTTGATCAGGAAGTGATGCTCGGGCCCAGGCAGGCGCACCGAGATATGGGTAAAGATCAGGTCGGTCATGCGAAAGTGCGCGATCAACCGGTAACAGGCCGCCAGCTCTTCGCGCAGGCGCTGTTCGGTGGCGCTGCGCTCGGTCAGGGCGTGGGGGCTGGGAGCGATATTGTTCATTGTTGGAGTCCTCCAGGCAGGTGGGCGGGCAAACGGGGCCGGTAAAAAGAGCCCGCAAACAATAGGACCGGACGCCCGCAGGCGTCCAGCCCGTTGCGCTTACTTGCTGGCCCAGGCGTTGAAGCGCTCTTCCAGCTCTTCGCCATGATCAACCCAGAACCCGACGTCCATCGCCAGTGCACCCTTGAGGTTCTGTTCCGAGGTCGGCACCCACTGCGCCAGCGCCGGGTCGAGCTTGGCTGCGGCCAGGGTGTTGGTGGGGCCATAGGGGATCTGCTTGACGTAGTTGACCTGGACCTCGGGAGTGTTGGCGAAGGCGATGAAGCGCTTGGCCTGATCCACGTGTTTCGAGCCCTTGATGATCGCCCAGTAGTCCATGCCGTACAGGCTGCCGGGCCAGACCACCGCCAGCGGCGCGCCGGCCTGGGCGGCCACGGCGATGCGGCCGCTGTAGGTGGAAGTCATTACCACATCACCGGCGGCCAGCCACTGCCCCGGCTGGGCCCCGGCCTCCCACCACTGGATGTAGGGCTTGAGTTCGCTGAGCTTGGCAAAGGCCCGGTCCACCCCCTCGGGCGTGGCCAGGACCTTGTACACGTCCTCGACCTTGACCCCGTCGGCCATCAGGGCGAATTCCAGGTTGTACACCGCGCGCTTGCGCAGGCCGCGCTTGCCGGGGAACTGCTTGACGTCCCAGAAATCCGCCCAGGATGTCGGGGCCTTGGCCAGCTTGTTGCGGTCGTAGGCAATGGCCACGCTCCACACCAGCACCGCCGAACCGCAGGGCTGGGCGGCATCGGGAATCAGCTGCTCGGCACGGCCCAGGGCCTTCCAGTCCAGGGGCTCGTACATGCCTTCGTCGCAGCCGCGCATCAGGTCCGGGCCTTCGATCTGCACCACGTCCCAGTCGACGTTGCCGGTGTCGACCATGACCTTGATCCGGGCCATTTCGCCGTTGTATTCGCTCTGGATCAGCTTGCTGCCATCGGCCTTGCTGAAGGGTTGGAACAACGCCACATCCTGGGCTTTTTGTCCGGCTCCGCCGTACGCCACGACCACCATGTCGGGGGCTGCCTGGGCAGTGCCCTGGCCCAGGGTCAGACCCAGGGCGAGGCTCAGGGCCAGGAAAGAACAACCGTGCTTGCGGGTGAGCGCTTTCATCTGTGAATCCTCTTCGCGGTGCCACACCGGCAGGCGCCGGCACAGCCCTTTTTTATTGTTGTGAGGTTGGCCCCGGGAGCGGGCGCAAATCGAAGCTACTGCAAGCCTTAGTAAAAAAACAAGTTGATTTTTTACTGGCGGTAAATTTTGATAGGCCAACAATAACAACGCCAAGGCCCCGCCCCCTGCCCTTGGCCCGCCTGGAGTCACCGCAATGACCAGCGCCTTCCCGCACCTGTTCGAACCCTTGCAGATCCGTGGCAAACGCCTGAAGAACCGCATCATGTCCAGCGGCCACGACACCTCGATGCCCACCGACAACCTGGTCAACGAACAGCTGATCGCCTACCACCGCGCCCGGGCCGAAGGCGGCGTCGGCCTGATCGTGCTGCAGGTGGCCGGGGTCCACGACAGTGCGCGCTACACCAGCCACGTGCTGATGGCCACCGACGACGCCTGCATCGACGGCTACCGGCGCCTGGCCGAAACCTGCCACGCCCACGGCACCGTGGTGCTGTCGCAGATCTTCCACCCGGGGCGGGAAATCATGGAGTCCGCCGATGGCCTGCTGGCCGTGGCCTACGCCCCTTCGGCGGTGCCCAACGAACGCTTCCGGGTCATGCCCCGGGCCCTGGACCAGGACATGATCGACGAGATCATCCAGGGCTACGCCGACGCCGCCCGGCGCCTGCATCAGGCCGGGCTGGACGGCGTGGAACTGGTGGCCAGCCACGGCTACCTGCCGGCGCAGTTCATCAACCCGCGGGTCAACCGCCGCACCGATGGCTACAACGGCGAGCTGGAACAGCGCCTGCGCTTTATCCGGGAAATCCTCGGCGCCATGCGCGCCAGCACCGATGCCGAGTTCATCATCGGCCTGCGGATTTCCGCCGATGAGCGCGACCCCGAAGGCCTCACCGAAGACGAATCCCTGGCCGCCGTGCAAATGCTGCAAGGGCAACTGGACTACGTGCACATCGTCGCTGGCACCTCGGCCTCCCTCGGCGGCGCCGTGCACATAGTCCCGCCCATGGCGGTGGAAGCGGCCTATCTGGCCCGGGAAGCCGGCACCTTCAAGGCCAAACTGTCGATCCCGCTGTTCGTCACCGGGCGCATCAACCAGCCCCAGGAAGCCGAAGCGATCATCGCCAAGGGCCAGGCCGACGTGTGCGGCATGACCCGCGCGCTGATCTGCGACCCGCAAATGCCCAACAAGAGCGACAGCGGCCACGCCGAAGACGTGCGCGCCTGCATCGCCTGCAATCAGGCGTGCATCGGCCACTTCCACAAGGGCCTGCCGATCTCCTGCATCCAGCACCCGGAAACCGGCCGCGAGCTGCTCTACGGCCAGCCCAAGCCGAGCGCCCGCGGCAAACGCATTCTGGTGGTGGGCGGCGGCCCGGCCGGGATGAAAGCCGCCGCCGTCGCCGCGCAACGCGGCCACCGCGTGACCCTCTACGAAGCCAGCGCGCAACTGGGCGGCCAGATCCAACTGGCGCAACTGCTGCCCCGGCGCAGCGAATTCGGCGGCGCCAGCACCAACCTGCAACGGGAAATGCAACTGGCCGGTGTCGAAGTGGTGCGCAACACCCGGGTCGACCGCGCCCTGATCGAGCGGGAAAAACCCGACCACGTGATCATCGCCACCGGCGCCCAGCCCTACTGGCCGAACTTCGAACGCGGCGGCGAACTGCAAGTGGTGGACGCCTGGCAAGTACTGCGCGACGAAGTGCAACTGGGCCGCAGCGTCGTGGTGGCCGACTGGCGCTGCGACTGGATCGGCCCCGGCATCGCCGAGCGCCTAGTCCGCGCCGGGCACCAAGTGCAACTGGCGGTCAACGGCACCCACTGCGGCGAAAACCTGCCGCTGTACGTGCGCGACCAAATGGCCGGCGAACTGCACAAACTGGCGGTCCCGATCATTCCCTACGCCCGCCTCTACGGCTGCGACGACAGCACCGTGTACCTGCAACACACCGCCAGCGGCGAACCCATGCTGCTGGAAAACGTCGACAGCCTGGTGCTGTGCCAAGGCCACCAATCCGTGGACGACCTCGGCCAGCAACTCAAAGGCCTGGTGCCCTTCCAACGCATCGGCGACTGCCTGGCACCGCGCACCGTCGAAGAAGCCATCCACGAAGGCTTGAAAGTCGCCTGGGCGCTTTGAGGCTGCTTTATACTCCAGGGCTTTTGCAGGACGGGCGCCCGGACGCGTCCGCCTTCCTGGCCTGGAGCCCGCCATGAACCCAAGCAGCAAGACGCCGCACGCGAGCACCCCGCCCGAGCCCGGCACCGATAACCAAGCCCCTGGCGGCCCACAGTTTCTTGGCACCCGCATCCGCGGCCTGCGCAAACGCCGCGGCCTGACCCTGAGCGAACTGGCCCAGCAGAGCGAACTCACCGCCGGCTACATCAGCCAGCTAGAACGCAACCTCGCCTACCCCTCCATCCCCGCCCTGTTCAACATCGCCCGCAGCCTGGGCGTGACCATCCAATGGTTCTTCGCCAGCGAAACCCAAACCGCACCCGAAGACCAAGGCTATGTGGTACGCAAAAAACAGCGGCTGCAGGTGAATTATGAGAACGGGATTATCGATCAACTGCTGACCCCGCAACCGACCCGGCAGTTGGAGTTTTTGCACTCGCGGTTTCCGCCGGGGACCTACAGCAAGGAGAGTTACAGCCATGAGGGAGAAGAAGCCGGGTATGTGCTGTCGGGGAGTTTTGAGCTGTGGGTGGGTGAGCGGTATTTCCAGCTGAGTGAGGGGGATAGCTTTAGCTTCTCCAGCCAGGAACCGCATAAGTATGGGAATCCTGGGGAGGAGGATGCGGTGGTGTTGTGGGTGATAACGCCGCCGACGTTTTGAGGGGCTTATCGTATTGGGAGGAATAAAAGTCTTTGGAATAGACTACTACCAGCGCATAAAAACAGGACCGAACACTTAACTAACAATAAGGCCCAACCCTTATTAGAACGATGAAAGCATTAAAACTAATAGCTTGACAAACAACAACGCCGCCCATATTGGCACGGCGCCAAGCGAAAACTTACCACATCACAAATATCAAACCTAAAAACACTACTACCGTAAAAACAAACAAAGAAACCAAGTTAATTTGTTGCTAAGAGTACAGGGCCTTCCGCCGAAGGTGCTTCAGCTATCGAAATAGCATCTTCCACGTAGGAGATAGACAAAGAAGCAGGCTTGAATAAGGTTGAAATCAGTTTATCTAGTGGTCGCTCCTCGTCAGGAGTAAGTTTTAGAAACCCAAAGAAAGGGGCTGTAGCTAAGCGATCGTAAACGTTGAACGGTCCGCCATGGTAGCCTTGCTCATGATTAAATGTTTTGGGTATAAGTGCATATACCAGTTTTACCGCATGCGAATCGATTTGCAGGTCTTTACTTACCCCTTTTAGCTTCAAGTAATACTTATCAATAATCGCTGGCAAATGCCGTTCTTTTGTCTGACTTTCTGTCGAATACTTCGCGTCAAAAATATAGTACGCTGGATAGTTATCACCACCATCCTGTCTTATCACAAAATCCGGAGTAAAGAACGGATTAGAAACGCCTTTTGCATGATATGTATCAACAAGCTCACCTGACTTCGAAAGCTCACTATAAGCCCAAATTGTAGGCTCATAAAAAAGTTCTAGAGTCTTCTCACTAGACTCAAATTTATAATAATTCGTAATTTTATCTTGCGCATGCGGAGCCGGCCGCCCTCGCATGCCAAGTTTTCTATCTGCTTCGTTAGCTCCGACAGCTGTCAGCTGATAGCCCATATCGACAAACTTATCGACAATTTTATACAAACAAAAAAATTCATATAGCTTGTCAAGTGACTTCAATCCAAAAAGGTAATTACTTCCACTCCATGCCGGCTGCCCAAGCTTGTACCAACTATCAATAAGTCGAAATGACCTCTCATAATGAGTATAACGTTTAGCCTGAGGAGTCAGTATAGGAACAACCGTGCCACGAATAGTACATGGCAGGTGCTTTTTAAAGAAGGCAATAAGCTCATTACATTGCTGCAACAGCATCCTAGCCTCCCTAAAACGCCGTTCCATCAGTGGCGCCTCAACTTTTTTAAGAATACTATCAAAAGTATAATAATCCTTATAAGGCGTATGCGTTTGATACTTCCTCTTAAAATCAGGAACAGCCCCCAGAAAACCTTTCAAGTTAAGCAAAAAGCTATGAATGACTTGATTTTCAAACAAATCAGTATCAACCCTCAATACACTCCTCTGTATTTGATCGATTGAGTAGTGACGATTATTTATAATAACCTTAGACGCATCAGGCGATACAGGATAAATCTGATCAAGATGCTGAAACAGCCAGGATATATCTTTATCTGTTATATGCGTAGTATCTTCGTAATTACTAACCCTTAGTGTCTCTACGGACCTTTTGCAGGGCTGAGTTGCAAAGCGATGACGGTTCGCATTCAACAACTCAATTATTCTGCGAGAAAAATCGATTTTGGTGAGTGTATCCGTAGTTTCACCAGCTTTAGAATCCGATCCAATATGTGTCTTCGAAAAACACAGATGCGTTACATCTTTCATTTTCAATGAAAGATATTCCAGTATTTTTTCCGCCTGCTCTTTGTTTATTTTTGTTGCATAAACATCAATTGGCGTAACACGCATCAAATCATGGCCGTTAGAAAAGGATACGGCTATAGACGTCACTCCAAAATGATTGGATAAATACCGACCAAATTCCACAGTATGCTCTGTAAGTTCGCCATTTTGATATGGTCGATTTAGCAAAACACTATGATCTTGTATAAAAATCTTAGGTTCTCCAAGAGCATTCGGACAACTGACTCGAAAAGAAATCGAGTCAGTTTCTCGAATAGCAGGGATCTCCGTAAAGGTTTCTTGAAGGCAATACGCCTGGACCCCTTCATGACTTTGAACTAACAATGATATTTCGATCATGGCAACCACAACTCAATGCGAGAAGTAGCTAAAGGAATTCATATCAATACGTCCGGCTTCATGCATTCGGCGTAGCAGCCCGTGGCTTATTTTGAAGTCGTCTTGATCAAGAAGATCAATTAATTTTTCGATCCTTAACGCGTAACCATCTCCACTACCTTGAATTAAAGGTAGTACATGTTGACTAAGAGCATAGTCCAAAGCGCGCATATTTGAACTTGAGCGCATGAGAGGATGAGCTACTAAACAGTAGCGCTCTATAGCATTCTCTTTCCGCTTTGAGATAACGCACCGTTTACCCCAAGCAATATTGTCGTCCATGAGAATATTTTTCACTTCTTGTAAGAACGCCATCTGATGTGCAATCGCCTCTCGTTCATCCTCTAGTGGAAGCGACTGATCAATATCGAACATCTGATGTAATGTGCTATGACTAATTGGGAGATCAATCCCCTCAACATCAATATCCTGAAGTTCTTCTTCATAACGTTCATTAATTGGCTGAAGGGTGATAATAGGCGCTCGATCAATCAATCGAGGGCTAAGTGGCTCAGTGGTTAGGTCATTATTTATAGTACCAATAAAACGAAGAGAATTTGGAACTTGCATAGGTGCTTCTGAATCATTAACACGTAAAACCTTATCAGACTCAATATCGGCCATACCCATAAACGGTGCCCAATAGTGCTCAATCGCAGATAAATTTGCTTCATCCAAAAGCACCCACAGCGGTGCAGCCATCTCACACTTCTCGTGCTGACAAGACTTTATGTACTGATAGAAACCCGTAGGCGCAGGTATCATGCGACTGGATAGCGGATTAAAATAACCAATAAGATCACGTTGACTAGTCCACCCTCTACCGACAGAAATATTGAGCATCCGAGTAGATAGTTGCTTCGCTTCCGCGAGTATTTTTACAAGCGAAGTCTTACCAACCCCTGGCAACCCCGATAGAATCACTATAAAGCTTTGTTGAATTGAGATCAGAAGATTAGCAATGAAATCCTTCGCATAATAGCGTCCCTTCGATGCGAGTTGCCGCCGAAGCTCATCGATATAACGACTTCTTTCGGCCAATAGAAAATCAGAATTTATTTCACGAGCACTCGCATGAGGAAGAGTCTTAAGCAACTCTTCTACAGGATGTGTCATACCTGAAATTGCTTCCACATATGGTCTAAGAGTAAAAAGTTTCTTGCGAAGCTCTTCATCGCGCTGCTTCAGCTCATCTTCCATGAGATCTTTGCTTTGTTTTGCCATATCACTTTGTTCTTGATAGACCTTCAACCGAGCATTCGCCGATGTAATTTCACTTTTTAGTGCAGCTAGATCCTTATAGGGATCAGCCTCTTCCTTCAGCAACTTAAGTTCATTTTTTGCTTTAGTTATTTCTGCCTCAAGCTCACTGCGCTCTTTATTTCGAGCCTCATCAACAAATATTCGTTGCTGTGCTTTAAATGTCGCATTTTGCTGTTCAAGCTTTTCAGTAGCATTCTGATTTTCAGCTTCGAGACTCTTTTGCAGCTTTGTCAATTTATCCACTTTCAAAGAAAGCGCGGCAAACTCCTCTGTCAGCTTATCCTCTTTTTCCGCTCTAAATTTTCTTAAATAGATCTCTTCCCTAGACTCAACATGCTTATTCAATAACTCTTGGCCAGCCGAGGTCTGCAGATAGTCATGAAGCGCACTTTCAAGAGACTCTAATTTCTCTGATGTTGTAGTAGCTAATGCAAAAAAACGATTCAACTGCTCAATAGCATTACTTGGGATATTTTTGGTTTTACTAAGCGCAGCCCTAAACATAATTTGTTCATTTTTTGTAAACGACTTGAAGGCAACTTTTTTTACCAGTTCGCTCCCAAGCTTTACAATTTCTTCATCGGACGCAAAGTCCACGTAGTCGCACGACTGCTGTTCAAACATCTCAGCTCGCAGCAAGAACGAATATCTATCGCCTCTAATATCGTAATGAGCCACTCCTGGCTCAATATCTTCATAACGATACTTACGTATACTCCCAGTTACATTCTTACCTGGAAATGGACCTTCCACAGATAATAACTTTACAACTGTACTCCCATTACTATCACTTTCCGAAGCTGTTTGAAATGGCCCATAAAGCGAGTCACCATTTTTTATAAGAATCAGGGGTGTGAAAGGCGGCGCGTCTGTATAAACAACTTTATCATTTGGAGAAGGAAGTGTAGTACTTAGTATTTGCAGCGCAGCTTTTCTTGGAAGCCTAGACTCCACTTTTGTGGCCGTAGTTACATAACGACAGTCGCCTTCCTTCCACTCTTGAGTTGTAGGTATCGCCTCAATCTGAAACAACTCTCCTGCATCAAACTTTGTATCTATATCATGATAGTTACTAGTTACAAAAACCTGACAAGTTTCACAAAAAAATTCTTTCTCATTTACCAGGTAAAGCTCGCCATTAATCTGTTCAAACACCACATCTAAAAAACCAAGATTTGATGGCGCATCCGCGTTGTAAATGGCTCGATACTTTTTCCCAAAAAGAATTCTTTTGCTAGAGCTATCCATGTTTCTCTCATTTAGTTATCAGTGACGGTCTTGGCACAACACCAGGGAAAACCTACCCTCCTAATGCAAGACTGTCCAGAAAATTGATATCAAAAGGCTATCCAGCTTTGTCCATCTTCCCCTTCAATTTGCTGACTGCGTATCTGATTCAGCTTGGAACGTACCTAATCCAGTGGCACCTAAAAATGGCCGGAGAGGGGGAAAATCTCGCTTGACGACAAGCACTTGTTTTGAGCCCCATACGAAACAGACTTAAGGGGTCGTGCCCAACTGTGACAACCTCAAAAGCCAGAAAAGCCGTCTATTGCCAGCAATAAACGGCTCATTTATCTACGTCGTGCAATGACGCCTTAGCTCAAAATCGCTCCTAACCCACCCCCAAATCATCAATCACCGCCTTCCCCATCTCCGCCAAAAAGTACGCAGCCCACGCATACCGCTCCCCCTGCTCTTCCATAGCCGCATCCAGCGCAAGTTTTTTAGCGTAGTACAACAGCGTCGAAGCCTGCTCCAACGCCTGCTGCAAAGGCACATCCGCATTAACGCGAAACAACGTCAGTTCAGGATCGGCACATTGGCCAAAGGTGACAAAGCCTTGGGTTTTGATCGAGTTTGAATGGCTCACCGTGCACCTCCCGCCAAGGTCTGGCAGCAGAGGTTTTTGAGCGGAGGAAGGCGAAAGGAACAGCAGCAAACTTCACACAGATTACCGGCAGACATGATTGAAACTCCCTGATCAACAGTGTGCCTGCATCTGATCGGGTTCTCAGGCCCGGTCGCTGATTTTGCAGCGACCGCAGCAGACTAGGCGCTCTGC
This sequence comes from Pseudomonas sp. 8(2025), assembly GCF_052665325.1. NCBI lineage: Bacteria > Pseudomonadati > Pseudomonadota > Gammaproteobacteria > Pseudomonadales > Pseudomonadaceae > Pseudomonas > Pseudomonas sp. 8(2025). The sequence goes on from NZ_JBQOIE010000012.1 coordinate 25,361, forward strand.
TCAGGGTCCGGCAACCGCTAAACCGTAGCCGGTTATGTCGTTCGGATTAGCGAGCCGTTATGCTCTCCCCCACCCCGGATAAGGACATCTGCCCCCTCATGATCGACCGCGAACAACTCCATCAAAACGGTTACCAGTTGCTGCGTCAGGCGGTGCCCGCCGACTGGCTGGATGAGCTGCGGGCCACGTTCGAGGCGGGGGTGATTGGGCCCGAGCGATGGCCGGTGCCTCGGGGGCCTGACTGGCGTCATGCGCTGGTGGATCTGGATGCACGGGTGCAGGCGGTGTGTCGCTTGCCGGCGGTGTTGGCGGTGGCCGGGGAGTTGATCGGGGAAGGCTTTTTTCTGGCGCAGGTGGAGGGCCGCGAGCCGTTGGCGGGGGGTGGTCATCAGGTATTGCACCGGGATCTGTCGGAGCAGCGCCTCGGTGACCGGGTCACGGCGCTGGTCTATCTCGATGACTATGGGCCGGCCAATGGCGCGACGCGCATCGTGCCCGGCAGTCATCGCCCCGGGGAGCGGTTGGCGCCCTTCGATTTCAGTGATGAATCCCGGGTGGTGCAGTTGGCGGGCAATGCGGGGGACGTGCTGCTGTTCGATGCCGATCTGGTGCATGGGGCCAGTCTGAACCCCAGTGGTGCGCGCCGCCGCAGCTTGCTGGTCAGCTATTGCGCCCTGGGGCTGTATGAGTCCCATCTGCAGACGCTGGGCCTGCGTGCTATCCGCATGGACACCCGCGAGCGCTTCGAGCCGGCGGACTTTGTCTGAGTGGGCTCGGGCGCGAGGTGTTCGTCAGCCGCAGCGTGGCGCTCATTCAGTCGGCCAGGCGGCCGGCCAAACGTTGCAGTGCCTGGGCCAGTTCCAGGGCCTGTTCTGCCGTCAGTTCCACCGGGTCGTTGTGCGGGCTGATGGCCTTGAGATGAATGGCACTGCCCTGCTCTATCCATAGGCGCACGTCGCCGTCGCTGCTCTCGAAATAATCCGTTGTGCAGTCAATCGGCATGCTCATTCACCTTGTGCGTGGGCGCTGGCCAGTTCCAGCAGGCGGGTGAAGTTGGCGATGGCGAAATACAGGTCATCGCGGGTGTCGCCGTCCCAGTCTTCCACCGCTTCGCGGGCGGCCTTGAGTGAGGCGATGCGGGTCTGGATCTCGGCGATTTCCTCGGCGCCGCACTGGGTGGCGATGGCCTCCCAGCGTTCCTGGGGAATGTTTTGCTGGATCGACAGCCCGGCTTGGGCTTGGGCAATCAGTGCGGTGAGTTGGCTCATGGGGCTGGGTCCTGATGAGGCGGGAAGTTGACCGGCGGCCTTGCCGGGCCAGTGCATCGCTCAAGCGCGTGCGGGGCGCCGAGGCGGCGGATGGTAACCCACTCGCGGGTGGCCCGGCGTGGGTTGTGCGCGAAGGTTTTTTACCCCGCCTGTTGCCTTGGGTGCTTGGCAGCGCCGCATGGGTCGGCTTCAATAACCGCCCCTTTTCATGTTCAGGAGCTAGAAGGATGCAGCTTTATTACCGTTGGGCGGCCGCATGGGTCATGGCGTGGGTACTGGGAACCGGGCTGGCCCAGGCCGAGGAACGGCCACAGGTGGCGGACAAGATCCTGGCCTATACCGGGCCGCACGGGGTGAAGGTCTGGACCTTGCGCATCGGTGAGCGCAGCGCCAATCAGGCGCTGGTGCAGGTGGAAGACGCCGACCACGACTGGAACATGCGTATTCAGAAAATGAACGTGGAGCAAACCGATCGCGACACCCGTTACTTCACTCAGGTGGACGGGCAGAAGTTCGTGGTGCTGCTGCTTCAGGAAGGCTATGGCGAGTTGCATCTGCCGGGTGAGGCCAAGCCGCTGAAGGTGGGTTATGACAGCAACCTGTCCAGCTATGGCGATGCCCAGGCGTTTCTCAATGAGTACCTCAAGGCGAAGTAAAGCGTCGGGCGGCCGTGACCGCTCTGTAACAACGCCTCCCTAGGGAGGCGTTGTCGTTTTTCCCCGTGTGCATCCCTCTCAACGCAGATCAAACCGGTTCTGGTTCATGACGCTGAGGGCCCGGCCCCTTTCTTATGAACTCTGGATGATCAGGGCCCCGGCCATCAGGTCTTCGTCATCAATGCCTTGCTTCAATAGCAGGTAGCAGGCTCCACCGACCAAAATGCCCTTGTGCCTTGGAGCTGCCCTGTTCAGCCGGGAGTTGTTGATCTGCAGCACATAGTTCAAGCCTGGGCGTGTCTCTTGACCCTGAATCCAGGCGGGTATTCCGGCGATCTTGGCCAGGCCGTTTTCGTCGCTGTCCTGCCCCGGATTTTCAACCACTTCGATTCGCCGCGCCGGGGTGATGGGCTGTCCGTAACCATCCACCTGTCGCGCCGCGGGTCTGTAGGCCAGCACCTTGCCGCCCTCTTGCATGGCTTGATCGATGTAGGTATCGCTGACGATCGAGTAAGGCGTAAGGGGCTGGGGTGCGCCTGCGCTAGCCTTCCGCGCCGGGCGGATGGCCAAAGTGGGCCTTGTAGGCGTGGTTGAAATTGGCCGGGTTGGCGTAGCCCAGGCGGTAGGCGATCTGCGCCACGTGCCATTTGCGCTGGCGCAACAGGGTGCGTGCCAGCTCCATGCGTTGGCGCCGCACATACTGCAGCATCGACTGGCCGAATACCTGGGCAAAGGCGCGGCGCAGGGTGGTCTCCCCTACCCCCAGTTGCTGGGCCAACGCCTGGCTGCCGGGCGGGTCCAGCAGGTGGGCGTCGAGCTGGCGACGGGCTTCGTGGGCCAGGTCCAGTTGCCCCCGCACCGTGGGCGCCGCAGGGCGCTGGCCCTGGAGGTGCACCGCCAGTTCCACCAGCACCGCCAGGCTCAGGCTTTCCTGGTGCAGGCGTTGCAGGGCGCCCTGGTACGGCGCTTGGTAGAGCCGCTCCAGCAAGCTGCCCAGCGCCCGGCAGCGTTGAAACTGGCGAAAGCGGATGCCGTCGTCCAGCAGGCCGAGCAAGGGCTGCAGCGTCGGGTCTTCCTCGGCCAGTTCCCGCAGATAGCTACCGGCGATACGCAGGCCGGCCATGCGCGCGTGGCTGCCGGCGGGCATCTGGTCCAGCGCTTCCATGGTTTCGCTCAGGCCCAGGGCCTGGGGCGCGCCGGGGGTGTAGTGGTGGAGCTGGCCGTCGATCCGGTGCTGCCATTGCCCGGCCAGCACCTGGACGATGCACAGGCTGTCGGGCAATACCTTGTGGATGCGCAGCGGATCGGGGAATTGCAGGTTGCAGTCGAAGTACTGCAAGTGCGGGCGCACGGTGCGGGCGCGGTAGTGGCCGACGGCGCTGCCCATCACCCGCCGGGCACTGGGGTCGAACACCCCGGCGCGGGCCAGGCCAACCGGCCGGTCGAAGCAGAATTGTGTATCGAGGTAGGGGTTCCAGCATTCCATCGGCAAAGCGGGTCCATGGGGGTGGTTGCTACGGCGGCCAATGGTAACTCACTCACACTTTGCGCAGCGGTGGTTGTGAGCGTCGGAATTTTTCTTGTGAATGACGGCCAAAGCGCTTGGCAGGGCAGCAGGTGCCGACTTCAATGAACGGCTTTTTCAGATGTCAGGAGTGTGAACAATGCAGCTTTATTGCAGATGGGCGGCCGTGTGGGCCATGGCGCTGGCCTTGGGAACCGGCCTGGCCCAAGCCGATGAACGGCCCCCGGTGGCGGATAAGCTGGCGGCCTATGTCGGCCAGCAGGGGGTGAAGGTCTGGACCTTGCGCATCGGTGAGCGCAGTGAGCATCAGGCCCTGGTGCAGGTGGAGGACGTGGATCACGACTGGAACCTGCGCATCCAGAAAATGGCCGTGGAAAAGACCGCCAGGGATACCCGCTACGCCACGACCGTCGACGGGCAGAAATTCGTGGTGCTGGTGCTCCAGGAGGGTTGGGGCGAGCTGTACCTGCCGGGTGAGGCCGCGCCGGTGCGGGTGCGCTATGACGAGAACCTGTCGAGCCAGGGCGATGCCCAGGCGTTCCTTACCGACTATCTCAAGGCCCGGTAAGCCCTGGGGGAGCGCCGGCACCCAGGCGCTCGGCCGCTTTGTTTTCTGTGAATCAAGGACTTGTTTATGACTTCATCGCTGCAACCCGATGCATCCCGCGACGCTCAGCGCGAACAGGTGATCGCCCAGCTCCAACAGGTGATCCAGCGTGTGCCCGAGCAGAGCGAATTCACCAACACGCGCCGCTATCAATTGCTGGGCCCGCTGTTCACGCTGATTTCGCTGGGCATGCTGGCCTGGGGTATCCAGCAGGGCAAGACCGGCATGTTGCTCTGCGGGCTGTTTCTGTCCGCGTTGTTCGCCCTGGTGACCTGGCAGCATCGCCACGCCGGCCAGCATGCCTTCATGCGGTTGACCCGGCGCCAGCTGTTCGTGGATTCCCTGAGTGCACCGGTCAACCTGACGGACGTGGTGGATGCCCATGTCAAGGATGAGGGGCTGCTGACCCTGCAGCAGCTGACCCTGCGCCCGGGCAGCCCGCTGCCGACCCACAGGCCCGTGCGCCAGTTGTTCGGCAACCAGGCCATGGCGCTCAAAAGCCCCGAACCTCACATTCGCATCCATTCCGCCGGGTTGATGAGCGGGGGGCGCAAACTGGCCATCGATGACATCGCCGCGCTGTTGGACGCCTACTGCCAGGCGGCCAATGCACAGCAACAGCTGGATGAGTTGCAAGGCCGTGGATAACGCCGAAAAAGAAGCCTTGTTGCTGCAACTGCAGGCCGATGCCGACGGCCCCCGGCGCCGCTGCGAGATTCGTGAGCGCTCCCTTGGGCAAGCGGTCATGCTGGCCCTGCTCTCGCTGCTGCTGGTGCTGTTGGGCGGCTGGCTGGCCAGCCTGCCTTCGGCCTGGCAGTTGCGCTCTGCCCAGCTGTGGTTTTGGCTGCCCGGGGCGCTGATGCTGGGCGCCGGGCTTGTGGGCCTGGCGGCGGCCGAAGCCCTGCGCCGGCGGCATGGCCAGCAGGTGCTGGCGCTGACCCCCGACACCCTGCAGTTCGCCAATGCGCCCGCCCCCACTCCCTGGGTGTGCTTCGATGGTTTCGAACTGGAGCAGCGCTACCTGAGCCTGGGGCTGGTGTTCTCGGTGATCGCCGGTAGCCGTGCGCCGGCCCTGGCACCAGCCTGCTTCAAGTCCCTGGCCGCGCCCCATGCCTGGCCGGTGGCCGCGGGCATGCGCGTGCGGTTGTGGCTGTTCAACCCGATGCTCGATGGCCAGCGCCTGGATTTCCAAGCCCTGACCGACCTGCTCTACGCCTACCTGAATGCGGCCCAGGCCCGCAGCACCCTGGGCCAACTGTTCCCGGAGGTGCAACGGGTGGGGGCAACGCAGTAGCCGGGCCAGTAAAAACGCCTCCCTAGGGAGGCGTTGTCGTATTACCCGGTTTGCTCCCGTTTTAGCGCAGATCGAACCGATCCAGGTTCATCACCTTGTCCCAGGCCGCCACAAAGTCCTTCACGAACTGCTCACCCGCATCCGCCGCCGCATACACCTCGGCCAGGGCCCGCAGTTGCGAGTTGGAACCCAGCAGCAGGTCGACCCGGGTGCCGCTCCATTTGTACTGTCCCGTGGCGCGGTCGCTGCCCTCGTACAGGTCGCGGGCCTCGGACTGGGGTTTCCATTGGGTGCCCATGTCCAGCAGGTTGACGAAGAAGTCGTTGCTCAAGGTGCCCGGGCGCGAGGTGAATACACCGTGGGGCGATTGCCCGACGTTGGCCCCCAGCACTCGCAGGCCGCCCAGCAGCACGGTCAGTTGCGGGGCGGTCAGGGTCAGCAGTTGCGCTCTGTCCACCAGCAGGGCTTCGGCGGTGACGCCGCTGACGGGTTTGAGGTAGTTGCGGAAGCCGTCGGCCACCGGTTCCAGCACGGCGAAGGATTCGACGTCAGTCTGTTCCTGGCTGGCGTCCATGCGCCCCGGGGCGAAGGGCACGCTGATGCTGTAGCCGGCATTTTTCGCTGCCAGTTCCACCGCCGCGCAACCGCCGAGGACGATCAGGTCCGCCAGGGATACGCGCTTGCCAGTGCTTTGCGCGCTGTTGAAGGCGCTCTGCACCCCTTCCAGGCCTTGCAGCACCTGGGCCAGTTGCTGCGGTTGGTTGACCTCCCAGTCCTTCTGCGGGGCCAGGCGAATCCGTGCGCCGTTGGCGCCGCCGCGCTTGTCCGAGCCGCGGAAGGTCGAGGCCGAGGCCCAGGCGGTGGACACCAGTTGCGCCACGGACAGGCCGGAATTGAGGATCTGGCCCTTGAGCTGCTGGATGTCCTGGGCGTCGATCAGCGGGTGGTTCACCGCCGGAATCGGGTCTTGCCAGATCAGTTCCTCGGCCGGCACTTCCGGGCCCAGGTAGCGGGCGCGCGGGCCCATGTCACGGTGGGTGAGTTTGAACCAGGCCCGGGAGAAGGCTTCGGCCAGTTGCTCGGGGTGCTCATGGAAGCGCCGGGAGATCGCCTCGTAGGCCGGGTCGAAGCGCAACGACAGGTCGGTGGTGAGCATCGACGGGGGGCGGCGTTTGTTCGGGTCGTGGGGGTCGGGCACGCTGTCGGCCCCGGCGCCGGCTTTGGGCCGCCACTGGTGGGCGCCGGCGGGGCTGGTGGTCAGTTCCCATTCGAAGCCGAACAGGTGGTCGAAGAAGTCATTGCTCCAGCGGGTCGGGGTGGTGGTCCAGATCACTTCCAGGCCGCTGGTGATGGCGTCGCCACCGACGCCTGTGCCGAAGCTGCTTTTCCAGCCCAGGCCCTGCTCTTCCAGGCCGGCGGCTTCCGGTTCCGGGCCGACGTGGCTCGCCGGGCCGGCGCCGTGGGTCTTGCCGAAGGTATGGCCACCGGCGATCAGGGCCACGGTTTCTTCATCGTTCATGGCCATGCGGGCGAAGGTTTCGCGGATGTCCCGGGCCGCCGCCAGCGGGTCGGGGTTGCCGTTGGGGCCTTCCGGGTTGACGTAGATCAGGCCCATCTGCACCGCCCCCAGGGGATTCTCCAGCTCGCGGTCGCCGCTGTAGCGCTGGTCGCCGAGCCAGGTGGTTTCGCTGCCCCAGTAGACGTTGTCTTCCGGCTCCCAGACGTCCTGGCGGCCACCGGCAAAGCCGAAGGTTTTAAAACCCATGGACTCCAGGGCGACGTTGCCGGTGAGGATGATCAGGTCGGCCCAGGAGATCTTGCGCCCGTACTTCTGCTTGATCGGCCAGATCAGCCGCCGCGCCTTGTCCAGGCTGACGTTGTCCGGCCAGCTGTTGAGCGGGGCGAAGCGCTGCTGCCCGCCCCCGGCGCCGCCACGGCCATCGGCGATGCGGTAGGTGCCGGCGCTGTGCCAGGCCATACGGATGAACAGCGGGCCGTAGTGGCCGAAATCCGCCGGCCACCAGGGTTGGGAGTCGGTCATCAACGCCTGCAGGTCGCGCTTCACCGCGGCCAGGTCCAGGCTGTTGAATTCGGCGGCGTAGTCGAAGTCCTCGGCCATGGGGTCGGACAGGCGCGAGTGCTGGTGGAGGATCTTCAGGTTCAGTTGGCCGGGCCACCAGTCACGGTTGCTGGTGCCTTCGCCGGCGGTGTGTTTGAACGGACACTTGGATTCGTTGGACATGGGACTCTCCTTCGGTCATCCCTACCCGGCTGCTCGATATGGGCCCGAGGCTGGACGTGCGTATGAAAAGCGTAGTGAACGGCAAGCGAAGGTAAAAATAGACCCGCTTGATGACCCTGGCAGAAAAAAACCATGACGCCTGCAAGGTTTCTGCGCGGGGCGCCCTGCCCCCTGGGAACCTCCCTGGATCTGGCGAGCGGCGCCCGGGCTTGTTTAGCGCAGCCGATGCTGAACCGCGGCCTGAGCCTGGGCGTCCAGGCGGCGCTGGGTGTCGGCATCGATCTGCTGGCGCAGGGCCTGGAACAGTGGGCTGGCGTCGGTGTAGCGGCGGCCGTAGCCGAGATTGAAGCGGTAGTCGAAACCCGCCGGGTTCTGGCCCTGGGTGTGTTGCAGCAGGGTTTCCAGCTTGTCCAGGGCCTTGACCGCGCGCGCCTCGTTGCTGGCGGCGCCTTCGTATTCGTCCCACAGCTCCAGCAGGTGCTCGCGGGTCGGGGCGTCCAGGGCTCGGGCCAGCAGTTGCAGGTCCGCGCGCTCCTGCGGGCTCTTGTCCGGGTGGGCGGCCTGGGCCACCGCCGGGATATCGCCGTGAATGGCCTCCCCCAGGTCGTGAACGATGCACAGCTTCAGCACCCGCAGCAGGTCCAGGTCCCCCAGTTGGTCTTCGAACAGCAGCGCCATCAGGCACAGGCGCCAGCTGTGCTCGGCGGTGCTTTCCTGGCGGCCGCTGGAGGTGTGGGCGCTGCGCAGCACGTCCTTGAGTTTTTCCGCTTCACGGAGGAATTCAATGCGGCCACTGAGAAGTTCACTGTTCATGGAAAGACCTGCGCGGGGGGGCAAAACACAGCCGGCACTGAAAGGCGGCGAGCGATGGCCAACCAGACTAGCCAAGGGGTGCTGCCGGGGCCACGGATAAAATATGCGTGGCGTGCCTCGACAAGCGCTTCAGAGGGTTTCCACCAGCCGCACAGCGTTGCCGTCGGACAGGTTGAGGCGGGTCCAGCGGCACTGGCTGGGGGCGATGGGCACGATGGCCGAATCGTTGTGGCCGCTGAAGAATTCCAGGGACGGCGGCGCCAGCACTTCGCGCCAGCCCAGGTCATCCAGGGCGGCTTCCTTGCGCACGATTTCCTCGGTGCAGAAGCCCCACAGGGATTGCCCCAGCAGCTCACTCAAGGGCACGCCGAACTGCCCGGCGCGGGTGGCGGAACAGGCCAGCAGGCGGTGGGTCAGGTCGCACACCAGGTGCACGGCGCGCGGGCTGTCATTCACCAGCCGCGCCAGGGCCTGATCGGCGGCGGCGCTGAGGTTGGCCGCCAGCAGTTGCTCCAAGCGCGCACGCTCTGCCGGTTCCATGGCTTGCCGGCCGTTTTCCCAACGGGAAATGCTCGACTGCGCCACGCCGAACAGCTCTGCGGCGTGCTGCTGCTTGACCCGGTGCAACAGGCGCCAGCGCCTGAGGGCCAGGCCCAGATGGGGGGAGGTGAACGGGGCTGCGGGCATGGAATGAGTGATAGGGGTAAAGGGGCCGACAGTTTCGCAGCCCCGGCGCTTGACGGGCAACTGGCGCTGACCCACGCCATTCGCCCGGCCCGCCACAAGTTGCTGGACAGTGCAGTAAAAGCCCCGAAAAATCAGCGTCTTTGCCCTGCCCTCTACGGGCCGGGCGTCTGTGCCAAGGAGTTCGGCCCAATGCTCAATGTCCTGTTTGTCTGCAGCCAGAACAAGCTGCGCAGCCCCACCGCCGAGCAGCTGTTCGCCGACTGGCCGGGGATCGAGACCGCTTCGGCGGGGCTCAACCACGATGCCGAAGTGCCCCTGGGCCCGGAGCTGGTGCAATGGGCCGGGCTGATTCTGGTGATGGAAACCCGGCACCGGGAAAAACTGCGCAAGCGCTTCAAGGCGCAGTTGAACAACCAGCAGATTGTCTGCCTGAACATTCCCGATGATTACGAGTTCATGGACCCGGAGCTGATCCAGTTGCTGCAGCAGAAGGTGCCGCAGTTTCTTCCCGATGGCGGCGAGGCTCGCTGATATGCCCCTGATATTCAGGGCCCCACCTGAGCTGCGGGTGGAGCTGGACATCCTTGGCTACCAGTTCCCTGGCAGCCACGATCACCTGGACGCCAACTGGCTGATGGTGCAGGGCCGCATCGAGCATCCCCAGGGCGACTGGCGTTTCAAGGATGCCTGCCTGAGGACTCATGAGCTCGATCAATTGGCCCAGTGGCTACAGGCCCTGGATCAGCCCGAAGGCCCTCCCCGGCCCTGCTGGTTCACCGAGCCCTGCCTGGCGTTTCACTACCTGGGCGGCCCCGAGCCGCAGATCCAGATCCACTTTTGCCTTGAAGCCGCACCGCCCTGGCTGAACCCGGAGCAACGGCTGGACGGCTGCCAAGTGACGCTGCCCCTGGCCTGCAATGCCGTGCCTCGGCTGCTGGCAGGGCTGGATGCCCTGCGCCGGGATTTCCCCCAGCGCTGAACCACAGCCGCCCGTCTGTAGCCGCTGCCGCAGGCTGCGATAGGCACCGAAGGGGCCTAGGCGCCAGGGGGATCGCCTGCGAGCCTGCGGCTCGTGCGCAGCCTTCGGCAGCGGCTACAAGAAGCGGGGCACGCGCAGGGTTGGACTCTGTGTGGCCGCGAAGGAGCCTCGGTGGTGGTGGTTAGACGGAGCCGAGGGCGGCGATCAACGCTGGGGAGGCGTTGTACAGCGGCGTGCTGCCCTGCAACAGGATCTGCGCGCTGCGCCGGTAGGCGGCGCCATCGATCAGCAGCTCCCCACCGGCCAGCCGGGCATTGATCAGGGTCTCCAGCACTCCGGCGGGGTTTTCAATTGCCAGCGGGTACTCGCCCGGCTCCTCGCCTAGCACCGGCGCCCGCGCCAACAAGGCATGGGCCACGGTGCCCTCGGCCAGGCAGGCCGCCGCCAGGCAGCAACCGCCGGACACCGCCAGGGACGGGTGGGCGTTCTGCGGGGTGAAGTAGCGGGTGGCAATATCCCCACCCTCCCGCGCCGGGCTGACGATGCAGATCTTCGGGATGGTTTCGCTGCGCCGCAGGTCGTCGGCGCTCATCAGGCTGCCATCGCGCTTGCGCAGGCCCATGCGCAACCCGCCCAGCACCATCAGTTCCAGCAGGCGCGCCTTGAATTGCGGGTCGGCGTCCAGCTGGGCCGGGGTTTCCTCGCCGGTCTTGCCCAGGTCCGCCGCGCGCAGGATGACCATGGGCACCGCCACGTCGATGCAGGTGGCGGCGATGCCGTCCAGCAGGTCCACCCGTTTGCCGGTGGGGAACAGCGCGCCGGTCTTGGCCCCCACCGGCTTGTCGAGAAACAGGTCGACCCCGGGAAACACCCCGTTGACCCCGGGAATCCGCGTGTCGCTCAGCAGCCGGCCATTGGCGAAGCCCAGGCGCGCATACATCGTGGTCTGGGTGTTGCTGTTGTAGATCTCGATCTGCCCACCGCCCTCCCCGGGCTCCAGCCAGCCGCGCTGCAGGGCGTACAACGGCAGGGCCGCGGACATGTTGCCGCAGTTGACGCTCCAGTCGATGGCGCTCTTGCCCGCCGCCAGTTGCGCCAGGGTGCTGACCATGCGCGTCTCGCCGGGGCGGCGCTCGACGATGAACACCTTGTTGCTGGTGGGCCCGCCGCGCCCCAGGCCGGTGATCTGGCTGTTGCCCGGCCACTCGCCCTGCAGCGGCACGCCCATCAGGTGGCGCAGCAACTCTTCCACCAGCGCTTCGTCCCGGGGCAGCGCTTCGCGGGCCAGGATCAGCCCGGTGGAGGTGCCGCCACGGGCGTGGCACACGGGGAATTCAGGGATGGCAGCAGGCTTGGGCAGATCAGGCATGGCGGGCGCCTCCAGGGTGGGCGAATGGAGCAGCCCCTTGTCGCACGGGCAACGGGCGGCAGCGCAGCATGATAAACCGTCGCGGCCGATCCCGGGGCCTGTCGCTTGGCGATCCGGGGTCGCCCGATTGCACATCGTGCCCGGGGCCGATCAGACCTGGGCCTTGGCACGGGTGCTACAGGCTTGTAGCCCGAAGCGGCCAGGACGCCCTCGCGGCGCTTTTTTGACCGGCCCATTTGACTAACAGTCTTGAGCTTCTAGATTCCACTGGCGACCTCATGGAAGTGCATTTCGCCCGGTGCCCGACAGCTGTTGCGCCGCGCCCGGATGCTCGGTGGCCGCACGCTGCACAGCCGATGACACCCGGGCCTGGATCGCCAGGCCCATAGCGCGACAACAGGGAGCCGGACATGAACGAAAACATCGTGGATATCCTTGTCACCATTGACGTGGACACCATTCTGGAAAGCAACGGCAAGACCTTCGACGGCGGCAACACGCTGACCTTGAGCCAGCACAGCGCCACCCCCACCCAGCTCTACAACTACTACAGCAACGGCCAGCGCCTGTCCGACCAGGTGGTCTACATGGTGGCCCGCCGCGACAACACCGACGGGCCGGACGGCGGCTCCGAACTGGCGGTCAACCTGCGTCAGGGGGACATTGTCCGCTGGCGCGCCACCAGCCTGTCCAAGGGCATGTACAACGCGGTGCTGCTGTACCAGTACACCCAGACCAACCCGATACCGAGTGCCGGCAATCCGCCCTATCTGACCGACGTCACGCCGGTGGTCCTGGACAGCACGCCGCTGCCCATCATCGACAAGGACAACCCGGCCGGGCAGCCCATCGCGCAAAGCGTGCAGAACTACTACTGGCAGGCCAACGCCACCCGGGTCGGCTCGCGCATTACCTACACCTGGGCCTTCATGATCCTGGACAGCAACAACAAGGTGATCGCCTACTGCTCCTGGGACCCGTACTTCTCCATCCACTGATGGCCATGGCCTCTCCCCGTTGCGGGGAGAGGCTTGCTCCAGGCTTCAGGCGCGCCGGGCCAGCAACAGCACCGAGGCCGCCGCCGACAGCAACGCCGCGCAGCAACGATTGAACAGGCGCTTGCCCGCAGGCTCGCTGAACCAGCGGCGCATGTGCAGGCCCATCAGCGCATAGGCGCTGATGGCGATCCACTCCAGCAGCAGGAACAACAGCCCCAGCACCAGGAACTGCGAACCCACTGGCGCCCCGGGCTCGACGAACTGCGGCAGAAACGCGGTGAAGATCAGGATCGCCTTGGGATTGCCGATGGCCACCAGAAATTCCTGCCGGCTGAGGGCCAGCAGCCCGGACACCCGGCTGCGCTCCGCACTCTGCACCTGGGGGTCCGCGGTCCACAGCTGATAGGCCAGGTACAGCAGGTAGCCCGCGCCGAGAATCTTGATCCCGTAGAACAGCAGCTCCGAGGCTTGCAGCACCACCGCCAGGCCGGCGGCGGCCAGCGCGATCATCAGGGCGAACGCTGCCAGGCGGCCGATGCCCGCCAGGCACGAGGTGCGAAAACCGTAGGTGCTGGCATTGCGCACCGACAGCAGGTTGTTCGGCCCGGGGGCCATGTTCAGGGCGAAACAGGCCGGGAGAAATAGCGCCAGGGTGGCGAGGTTCATAGGCACTCCAGAATCGGCAAGGCGTCGTTGTTGACCGGCAAGGAACATAAAACGCCTGGGCCCCGGGACACAAGCCAGCCCCGGCGATTACGCCCCGGCCAGGCGCAAGGCATAGGCACGGATGTCCTGCGGCCAGTCCTCGATGCACTGTTGCAGGCGCGCCAGGTCCGCGGCGAACAGCGCCCGGGTGGCTTCTTCATAACCGGGAAGATCGCCGCCCATGGCCAGCATGAACTGGTAGGCCGCCTCTTGCGCGGCCCGCTGGCGCTGCGGTTCGGCGCCATGGCGCCGGGCTTCGTCCACCAGCCGGCGCAGCACCGCCGAGGCGCCACCGGGCTGCTCGGCCAGCCAGTCCCACTGGCGCGGCAACAGGGTCACTTCCCGAGCGATGACCCCCAGCTTGGGTCGCCCCCGCCCCCGGGGCGCAGCCTCTTCGCCCTCGACCGGCGCAGCAGCAGGCTGGCGCGGGCGATAGCGCCCGTTGCCCGGCGCCGGCGTGGCGGCCAGGCGCTGGCGCACTTCGTCCGGGGAGCCCCGCAGGTCGAGGTCGATGACCCGGCCGCTGGCATCGTCGAACACCAGCAACGGCTGCGGCGCCGCCTCTTCGCTGGCACGCTTGACCGCCAGCGCGACCTCCAGCAACGGGCCGGCCGCCAGCACCTGCTGGGCCTGAAACGCAGTGACGGGTTGGGTAAGTGAGTCGGACATGGTTATGGCCTCAAGGAAACGAGGCTGCATATTACCCGGGTATTAATAAGACAATCAATAATATCCGGGTAATATTTAAACAGCGGCCGGCCCTCGCGACTGCCGCTGTGGGGCCGGCTCGCTGTCGACGGGCATCTCGATGCCCCAGTCGCCGTCCAGGTACCAGTCCTCCCCGAGCATTTCCGCCGGGTGCATGGTGCGATCGGAACCATTGCCGCAAGCCAGGGCATTGGCCGCGCAGTAGCGATCGCAGCCCCAGCAGATCCGCTCGGGGTGTTTGGGGCGCAGGGGAAAGGGCTTGGCCATGGCGGCTCCCGGAACCTGGATGAAGGAGCCTGCACCTTAGAACCTGCGGGGCCTTCGAGCCTTGATCCCGATCACAATGGCAGGGTGCGGTCCTGGATCACCTGCTTCATCACCAGGGTCGAGGTCAGGCGCTGGACGTTGGGCAAGGTCGACAGGCGTTCGTCATACAACCGCTGGAACGCCGGCAGGTCGCGGGTGATCACCTGCAGCAGGTAATCGGGTTCGCCAAACAGCCGCTGCGCCTCGACGATCTGGACAATGCCCTGCAAGGCAGTTTCGAAGGCCGCCACGGCCTGGTGATCGCCCTCGCGCAGGGTGACGAACACCATGGCCGAGAAATTCAGCCCCAGGGCGCTGGGCGCCAATTGTGCGCGATAGCCCAGGATCACCCCGGACTGCTCCAGCGCCCGTACCCGGCGATGGCAAGGGGACAGGCTAAGACCGACCCGCTCGGCCAGGTCGGTGACCGACAGGCGGCCGTCGGCTTGCAGCTCGGCAAGAATCTTCTGATCAATCCGATCCATTTGAATAATTCTCCCCATTCGAAGGTTTGCAGTTGGAATATTAGAGAAAAAATCCCCCTCGATCTTCACTATTCTTTCTTCACACCTTGAAGCCCCTGTTCACCGCAGCTGTGCGGCGGTCGAGCCCCTGATGACCGTGAGAAAGCCCCATGCCCTACCCCCTTGCCAAGCCGCACCCTGCGCTGCCTAGCGCGACTGCCTGCCCCGCCCACGCTACCTGCAGCCAGCCGAGGTAAGCCAACATGGAACCGAGCATGTTGGCCGCGTTCTGGGCAGTGTCGCTGCTGTTCGTGATCACCCCCGGCGCCGACTGGGCCTATGCCATCTCTGCCGGGCTCAACGGCCGGGTGGTGATTCCCGCGGTATCCGGGCTGCTGAGCGGGCACCTGCTGGCGACCCTGGTGGTGGCCGCCGGGGTCGGCGGGCTGGTGGCGCGTTACCCCCTGGCCCTTGCGGGCCTGACCGTGGCCGGTGCCGGCTACCTGCTGTGGCTGGGCGTCGGCCTGCTGCGCCACCCGTCCACGCCCCAGGCCGGCGCAGGCCAGGCCAATGCTTCCTGGGCGCGCTGGTCGTTCAAAGGCCTGTGTGTCAGCGGCCTCAATCCCAAGGTATTCCTGCTGTTCCTGGCCCTGCTGCCACAGTTCACCAGCCCCGCGGCCGCCTGGCCGGTGTCGCTGCAGATCCTCGCCCTGGGGCTGCTGCATGCCTTCAGTTGCGCGGTGATCTACCTGTTGGTGGGCTTCGGCTCGCGCACTGTTCTACAGGCGCGGCCGGTGGCGGCGCTATGGGTCAGTCGCCTGTCAGGCGGGTTGATGGTCCTGATTGCGCTAGTGTTGCTGGCGGAACAACTCCTGGCTTGAGGAAGACCCATGCACAGCTTCAGACAACGGGCGGCTCGCGGGCTGCAAAGCGGTGACAGCTTCAGCCTGTCGCGATGCTTCACTCCCCAAGACATCCAGCGCTTTGCCGAGATTTCCCGGGACTACAACCCGGTGCACTACCACCCGCCCTTCGCCGAGGCCCGAGGGTTTCGCGAACCGGTGGCCCATGGCCTGCTGACCGCCAGCCTGGTGACCGAGATCGGCGGGCAGATCGGCTGGCTGGCCTCGGCGATGAGCTTCCAGTTCCGCCGCCCGGTCTATGCGGGGGATACCGTGACCTGCCGCTGGCTGATCACCGAGGTGGATGCCCGGGGCCGGGCTACGGCGGTCATCACCCTGAGCAACGAAGATGGCGTGATCGTACTCGAAGGCGAAACCCGCGGCGTGCTTCCCAGCGAACAGGAACGGCAGTTACTGAGCCAGATGCTCGCCGAAGGCGACCCGGGCAACCCCTTGGCTCGGTAGGCCTCAAGCCCTGCGACGCACCCGAAGCCCCCTTCGCTGGCAAGCCAGCTCCTACACAAAGCCCCGCCACCACGCCATCTCGTAGGAGCCGGCTTGCCGGCGAAGAGGCCCTCAAGCCCTGCGACGCACCCGAAGACGCCTTCGCTGGCAAGCCAGCTCCTACACAAAGCCCCGCCACCACGCCATCTCGTTGGGGCTGGCCGGGCACAGAATTTTCTCTGACAGCGGCTACGGGATCGCTATGATGGATCACCATGAACCCCAGCCCCGCGATCCGCCAACCCTGTCCGCCCGGCGCCTGCATTTGCGAGCGCGAGCAGTTGCTGGACACCCCCGGAGCCGACCTGCGCATCCTCAATCTCACGCGCCAGGAGGAAAAGCGCCTGCTCGAACGCCTGGAAAACCTCAAGGACCTGGCGGACCTGGAACACATGCAGCGGCGGATGTACGAACAACTGGGCATCCGCGTCCAGATCAGCCCCAGTGACAATGTGGTCCGCAGCATGCGCGGCATCGCCATTTCCCTGGGCGAGTTGCCCGGCCTGTGCCGCAAGACCCGGCAATCGATCCCGGCCGCCATCCGCCGGGCCATGGAGCAGCGCCCGGAAATCGCCTACCGCCTGCTGGACTCCCAGGACCTGTTGCGCGGCACCTGAGGGCCGCGCACTCAAGCGCCGCCCATACCGTTCAAGGCTTGCAGCCCGGGGCCTGAACCCGGAAACTTGCCGCTGCTTTTTCCAGGACTTCTCTCATGCAAAACACCCCATTGAACGCCGCCGACTTCGAAACCCTCGAAGACACCCTGCTCAAGTACGGCGACGACCACTCGGTACTCAACCCCTGCGAGCTGGACGGTTATTTCACCGCGCTGGTGTCGGGCCCGACCCAGGTGGATATCGCCGAATGGTTCCCGGCGATCTGGGGCGGCGAGAACCCCAATTGGGAAACCCCGCAAGAGTGCCGGCAGTTCATCGACCTGTGCGTGCGCCACATCAACACCCTGGCCGAACAACTGGCCAGTGATGCCCAGGGTTTCCATGCACGTTTCGAAACCACCGAACACCAGGGCCAGGACCTGTTGCTGGCCGAAGAATGGTGCTTTGGCTACCTGCGTGGGGTGGCCGTGGGCAACTGGCCGCAGATGCCGGCACCACAGACCGGCCTGTTGCAGACGATCATCGACTGTGCCGAACAGGACAACTTCGAACTGCCGGCCGACCTGGATCTGGAGCAGCATCGCCAGCAGGTAGCGGCCATCGAACCGGCGGCGCGGGCGCTGCATGCCTATTGGACGGCGCAGCGCTGAGGCTGACGCCAGCAGAAGCACCGCGGGGGCCCTAAGGGGCAAAAAAAGGCAGATTTCCCGCTCGGGGAAGTCTGCCAGCCAAGGACGGATAATGCCCATGTTCAAATGCATCAAGAGACTTTTCAGCCGGAATGCACCAGCGCAGCCGCAGCCGCAGGACATTCCCGCACCCGCCGCCCCTCCGACATTGGAGGAATATCTGTCCGGCTTGCCAACTTGCGATCATGAGCCCGACGAGGACTTCTACTACCGAACAGAAGCGGCTGACCAATGGACGCGATACTTCTCAAGCGAATTCACCATACCCTGCCGCAACCAGGGAGGAGGTCATTCCCAAGACCTGACGATGAACGAAGCGCTGAAAAATTACGCAGCCGTCCATGGTCTGGTGTACGTGTTCTACTACTACAGCCCATTCCCCTATGCACAAACGAAGATTGCCTCGCACCATAAGGAGTGCATTGAGGCTGCCTCAGGGCTGATCTCGCCTTACAAACATTGGATGCTCCTGTGCTTTCTGGCTCGCTATAAAAAAGACACCGCGGCGTTGACAGGGCGAACAAGCTTTGCCGATGGGACCCAAAACGATCAAGAGTGTCGATACATCATTTGCGATCCCCCCTGCCTGACCATTCCACGACAGGACATCCAACTTCACTTGAATGGTCATTGGTACTCATTGCCGGCCATCACCGATTTAACTCTAGGCCAGCTCATGGTGACTTGGCGCGATGATGCAACCTTCTGCGCTTCACGAGCCGCTTCACTACTCCTGGCCGTGAAAGTCTGATCAAAGGTCCATTCCCGTTTTAAGCAGGCATGGTGTGCGCCATGCCTGCAAAGCTGGGTGCGCTTCAACAGGGTAGTAGTAAGGCCCTCAGATCATTGGGTAGGCGCATATTCCTCAATCAGTTTCCACAGCAAACGGCCCATCGGTAGGCGGTAGATATCGCTGTGGGCCCCTCCTCCGGATCCCGGCGAGTTGAATTCGGTAATACCGTTAGAAGCGTCGATATAGGCCACTTTTCTGTCCGGGCCGGTGCTCTTGAACGGCTCGGCGCAGCCTTGCTGACCGTGCTTGCAGACTTCGAACCGACCTCCTGGAACTGCGGATGTGTCAGAAGCCGTCATGCACTCGAATATGCGCTGGTACTGGGGGTCGGTCGTATCGCAGGCCTTGTGGTATGAGCCGATCGATCCGGCAGGATCGGTCCAGACGATAAAGGGGGCGCCGGTCGCCGAATCGTTGGTGGCTGCAGTCAGCACCACCTTGGTCTTTTGAAGATGCCCGTAGTCCCGATAGGGAGCGCCTTCACGTCCGAGGTCCGGGGCAAAACGGTTGATGCTCATCGCCCCTTGCAAGCCAACGGCCAGATCAACCGGGCTGGTGACCATCGGCTGATCGGGGAACTGACTGCCAAGAGGCACCAGGGCCGGTGAACTGAACACCGCGCGAGTCATGGCGCGCGCCCCGAAACTGTGGCCTAGCGCAACAACCCTGGCCTTGCTGCCAGAGGCCGCCAGGCTGCGCGGAATGGTTTCGTTGAGCATCTTGTTCAGCCAGGACAAGCCTACTTCGTCCGCATCATTGGCCTTATTTGAATAGCTGAATACGTTGCCGAAGGAGTTGGACCAATAAGACGGCCAGGTCACGCCAATGACCAAGGGGCGGAAGTGACCAGTCACCTGATCATCGACCAGCGGTTTGATTGCCAGCGTCCTGTCGATCGGACTTTCTTGCTGTCCCTTGGCCGCTTCCAAAGAAGCGGCCATCAAGTTACCAGCCAAGTCATTGAAATTTCGTATTGCTTCTTGTTGGGCAGTGTTCCAGCCCATGACAATCACCAGAACATGGGTGTAACTACCTTGCCGAAGGTCCTGGGTCAAATTATTTTCCAGCGATAGCAGCGCATACTTTCCATAATCGTAAAACTGATAGGCATGGGCATCCACCTTGTCTAGGTTGGTGGATATTGAGCAGGCATGCCAGTCACTTATTTTCGCCAGATCATAGTTCTTTTTGACGAGTGATAATTGCTTTGCCGCGTAAGCGTTATATACAAAGCAATGATTCTTTGAAAGATAAGGATCACTTGCCCCGGCGGTGTCCTTTGCTATCGAGTTTTTTATGATGTGCGAAATGAACATCGCCTTAGAGTCACTTTCCTGAAATCTCCTGATCTGACTTGGTGTTCCCCAGCGGCTTGGTTCTTCCGCGCTGATGTATTGGCCGCTCCGTACGAAGCTGACCTGGGGATAAGCCTTGGGGCCGCCGACGATGGCCTGTGGGCTTTTTTCAATGGCCACGACATACCCTGGGTAATGCAAGGCGGTTCCGGATGGAAAATACAGGCTGGAATGGAAGTTTTTTGCATTGGTGCTATCCAGTTGCAATGCCGACTCATAAGGCTCCATGACCGACCCGGGTCCGGAACAACCAGCAACTCCTACTCCCAAGGCAATCAGGCTTAACCATTTGAGACGCATCATAACTAACTCCCTGGATCACTCCTGACCCTTATACTGACCTTCGCGCCGTAGACACATTAGTTAGAGGCAACGTGGACATCTTGCCTAGTCACAACACCACTATAGTCAGCAAGCGGCATTCAGCCAGCATCTCGATATATAAATATTAAGACTTACCTCTAAAGCCTTTTCCACATGAGATCAACTTTACTTCAACACTCCGACCTGCCCTCACTCGCTAGCACAAATCAAATTTAAATCCAGCCACTACTTGAAAAAACCTATTCGATAGCGAACTTATAGTTAGGCGGCAATCAACTTTTACTTAATAAACACAAAAATAATCAATTACTACAAGATCAACTACGCCGGGCTCTGGCCAGTGCAGTGGCATGAGAATATTGGTTCCGCTGCTGGCCCGGCCCATGAGAAACGCCGCTGGCCCTACCCGGGCCAGCGGCGTTTTCATGCCTGCCATCAGGTGCTGCGCGGGGGTTACAGCAACTGGCGTTGCACCGCTTCATCCAGGGTGCTGCGGGCCAGTTGCTGGACCACGTCGCGGGTATCCGCCTGGAAAGGAATCGCCACGATCAGCAGCAGTTGCATCCAGGTACGCACCGACTCGCTCTTGCGAATCCGCCCCAGTTCCTTGCCGTCCTTGTCCTTGAACACCGTCTCCAGGGTGAAGGTGTTCTTCGCCGTGGACGGGATGATGAAGAAGGTGGCGCCGGTGATGATGGCCGAGGCCATGCTGAACTGTTCGTTGTTGTACAGGGTGGCTTCGGCGTACAGGTCCGACTCGACCTTGTCGGTGCTGACCCGGGCAAAGCGCCCGGACTGGCGGTAGGTATCGGCCACCGCCGCTTCCCAGGCGGCGGCTGGGGCGCCGGCGGCAGCATTGGCCGGGCCGCCATTGACCTGGTTCATCGCGGTGGTGCGCACGAAGGCCGTGGGTTTGTGTTGCTCCGCCTGGGCGGTGGGTGGCCAGGCCGTGACCGGTGTCAGTTCGTGTTGCGAATAGGACACGCAGCCGCTCAGCAGTACCGCGGCCAGCACCAGTAGGTGCTTGATGGAACCGAACATGTGACGCTCCTTGATCCTAGTGCGCCAACCGGGCGGTGGCGTTGTCGAGCAATTTGGCAACCAGCTCGTTGAGCTGCTTGGCGCCCTGGGTCGGAGCCCAGTATTCGCGCCCGTAGAGACCGACATTGCGCTCGAACTTGAGCTGCTCCCTGGCGCTGGCCAGTTCCTTGCCGTCGCGATCGACGATCGACAGATCACCGGCCAGGTCGAAGCTGTCGACGTAGATCGGGCCATTGACCCAGATCCACAGCGTCAGGGTCAGCAGGGCCCCCGGCACATAGCCCGGGTGCGGCCCGCGATGGCCCTTGAGGGAGGTCATGTTGAACTTCAGCACCACGTCGTTTTCCCCCAGGCGGGTAGGAAATTCGCTGAGTTGCTGGAAGTAGCCGGCGCTCTTGACGTAGGGCGTCAGCTGGGCGGTCAGGGAGCGGCTGATGGCGGTGCGGGTGGCTTCGTCGATACCGGCGGCGGAAACCTGCACATCGGCGATTTGCGCGGTGCGCGGGCTGCTGGCAGGCGCGGGATGCAGCGGTGCGCCCAAGGGGCCGGTGACGTTGTAGGACACACAGCCGGTCAGCGCCAGGGTGGCGACAAGGGCGGTGGCCCTGAGGAGGGTTCTGAACACGAAATATCCTTATTGAGGGACGGACAGCACCAACGTCTCGACCCCGGCGCCCAGAACTTTAGGAAAACCTCGCATTCGGTTGGGCGCTACAGGCCCGCTCCCGGGCCTTATTGATAGTCCTCTTCATAGGCCTGGAGCAGATTGAACAAGTGCTCCTGGGGCATCGCGCAGTCCTCCAGCGCTTCGGGCGCAACGCCGTTCCACTCCTCATCGGGGTCGCTTTCGACAATTAGCAGCGGCACCTGGGCGTTGTTGCAGAAGGCGAGGATGTCGCGCAGTTCCTGCTCACGTTCCACATGGTCGTTGTGAAACAGCTTGGCGCTGTAGAAGAAACCCTCGGCGCCACGGCGCAGATAGCCCTGGGCAATACGCAGGGACAGGCCCAGGCGCTGATGGAGAAACTTGACCAGCGCCAGGTCAGTGCTGGGAGTCGCGGCGGCGATGCTTATTCTGGACATGGCAGGTTCCTGGATAAATCGGCGGGCAGCCTTCGCGCTGCTACTCGGGCCGCCACAGTTCGAGCCCCTCCACATGGCGCTCGATGTCGTCCATGTCGTCCTCCCCCAGGGTACGGTCGAAGGGTTCGCTGAGAATCCTGCGCACCTGGGCCAGGCGCTGGGTGACCTGCTGGTTATCGATGAAATCGGTGGTGGCGCGCTGGTAGTCGGCCACGGGTTTATCCATGTAGTAGGCGCCCATCTTGTGCAACGAGATCAAGACGAACTCCAGCTCCGCCAGGGCCTGCAGCGCCTGCTCGCCAGAGAGGGTGATGGTGCGGTTGCTTTCCAGCATCGAAACTTCCTTGGTGCTCAACAGTTGGACAGAACGCCGCCTGGGCGGCGTGCGGCGCGCGCTTCAATCAGGCAGGCCACCGCCCATGCTGATCATGGCCTGGCCGGGCTGAACAACAGGCCCGGCTGACACCGCTCACCGACTCGGTGCCGGAGCCAGCTTGAGCCGGGTCGGATCGACCGCGCAGGCCATGTTGCGCAGCTCCCCGATCAACGATTGACGGGGAAAGGCGGCCCATTGCGCAAGATCGTCCTTGCGCATGACCTCCACGCCCTGGGCGAAGGGCTCGGAGAAGTACACCCGGCCGAACTGCGCCGACTCATCCTTCTCGCAGTTGATCACCCGGGTCGCGCGGGAGCTGTAGATCGGCGGCTTGCCACCGCCCAGCGCAGCAGGCTTGGCGTAGTTGTTGACCAGATAGAACTGCCGCAGGTTCGGGTTGTTCTGGTAGAGGGCCAGCGAGTTGGCGGCAAAGTAGGTGGCCAGTTCCGGGCTTTCCAGCACCTTGAACATGCCGTCCGGACGCTGCGGCGCCGGGGCCTCCCCGGGGGTACCCGAATGCGCGCAACCGGCGAGCAAAAGCGCCGCGCTCAAGCTCAACAGCTTGTTCATCGGCCCGCTCCCTGGGCCAGGTCCGGCCGCTCCTGCTCCAGCAATGGCTGATCGACAGTGCCCTGCAGCGAGCAGAGCAAACGGGTCTTGCCGTCTTCCTGGCTGAGCATGAGGATCTTTTCCGCGGAGCCCGGCGCCGGGGCGATGCCCGAAGCGGCGGCCGGGTTGTCCTGCCAGGGGGCCGCGGCGTTGAGTTTGATCTGCGGCCGGGAGACGAAGTATTCGCCAGTCTCCTGCCAACCGGCCTGGGGCAGCGCGGCCATGACGGCCTCGCGGCTGGCATCGATTTCAAAGCCCCAGAAGTGAAAGGTGCCCTGCTCGCCCAGGTCGAACTGGCG
This sequence comes from Pseudomonas sp. 8(2025), assembly GCF_052665325.1. Taxonomy (NCBI): domain Bacteria; kingdom Pseudomonadati; phylum Pseudomonadota; class Gammaproteobacteria; order Pseudomonadales; family Pseudomonadaceae; genus Pseudomonas; species Pseudomonas sp. 8(2025). Next base: position 48,574 of record NZ_JBQOIE010000012.1, read on the forward strand.
GTCGTAGTAGGCGCTCAGGGGCAGGCCCTGATCCAGCAGCGGCCGGGAAAACGCCATCAGCGCGGTGGCGCTGTCGCGGCGCTCCGCCACCGGAATCCAGGCGATGCCCTGGCGCTGATTCTCCGCCAGTTTCACCACCTGCCCGAGCTCGGCGCGCTGCTGATACAGGGCCTTGAAAAAGCTCGGCTGGCACTCCAGCAGGCTCTGGCTGAGGCTCGCTGCCTGGACAGCGCCGGCACTCAAGCCCAGGAGCAAGGCCAACAGCGGTGAGGTGGAAAGGCGGGGCAAGGTGCGCGTCCGTTGCATGGTCTGGAGCATCCTGAGCAGGCGAAAAAAACGCGACTCTACTCCCGCCGGCACCGCCGAGACAAATCCGCCTGCAGGCACCAGGCCTGCATGGCAGAGCGGCGCCGCAGCCGGTTCAGAGGAAAATACTGCCCTTGAGGTACAAGGCGCCGTAGCCGCTGATGATCACCCGCCCGTTGTCCAGCACCTGGCACTGCAACTGGCCCTTGCGCGCCCCGCCCTGTTGCGCCCGCAACTGGCGCTTGCCCAGGCGCGCGGCCCAGTAAGGCGCCAGGGAGGTATGGGCGGAACCGGTGACCGGGTCTTCATTGACCCCGACCCGCGGGCCGAACCAGCGCGAGACGAAATCGAATGCCCGGGACGGCGCCGTCACGGCGATGCCGCGCACATCGAAGGCGGCCAGTGCGGCGAAATCGGGCTTGAGCGCCTCCACCAGAGATTCGTCGTCCACCACCAGCAGGTAATCGTCGGTGCGGTACAGGGCCTCGGCCGCCGGCAACCCCAGGGCTTGCAGCAGGGCCGGAGCAATCGCCACGGCTTCGGGCTGCTTGGCGGGAAAGTCCATGGACAGCAGGCCGCCCTCGCGGCTCACCCGCAACTCGCCGCTGCGGGTGGCAAAGCGCAGCACGTCGCGGCGCTCGCCCAACTGCTCGAACAGCACCCAGGCCGCCGCCAGGGTGGCGTGCCCGCACAGGTCGACCTCCACCGTGGGGGTGAACCAGCGCAGTTCGAAGACTTCGCCCCGGGGCACGAAATAGGCGGTTTCCGACAGGTTGTTCTCCAGGGCGATGCGCTGCAGGACCTCGTCCGGCAACCAGGCATCCAGGGGGCACACCGCCGCCGGGTTGCCACCGAAGACGTGGGAGGTAAAGGCATCCACTTGAAAGATATCGAGCTGCATCGCGGTCATTCCTCGGCGCCTTGGGCGCGGATCTGTTCCAGGTAGTTGTAGATGGTGTAGCGGGTCACCCCCAGGGCCGCGGCGGCCTTTTCGATCCCGCCCTTGACGATGAACACCCCGCGCTCCTGCATCTGGCGCACGGCGTCGAGCTTGTGTTGCTTGCTCATGCGCGCCCCGTTTCCCGGGCAGGCGCCCTGGATGATCTGGGCCAGCAACTGTTCCATGTCGGGGGCTTCGTCGCGGCGCGGCGCAGGCGCGCTGCCCAGGCCCAGCAACTGCCCGAGGCAGGCATGAGCGGCGGCGATACCGCTCAGGTCGCTGTTGCTGCACAGGCTGGCGAAGGGCTGCCCGCTGCTGTCGCGAAAGATCACCGTGGAACTGCGCAGCTCGCGGCCGTCGGGGGCCAGGGTCGGGTAGTTCTCCAGCACCAGCGGGGTCGCCGCGGAGCGGTCTTGCAGGGCACGTCGCACCGCGGCAAAACCCAGGTCCTGGCGCGGCCCGACCAGCACCGGGTCGCCTACCCGGCGCCCGGTGACATGACCATTGGCGATGGCGACGATCGAGCACTCGGGACGGTCAAGGTCATGCAGGACAATCTCCACGTGCCGGCCGACCACGCTGCCCAGCATCTGCAAAGTGCTGTGCAGCACCTGCAGCACCAGCTGACGTTCGGCAAGCAGGGAAGCGCAAGATCGGTTCATGGGTGACTACCAAGGTGAACGGCCAGGAAAAATATCAACACTTTGTTGAATATTCAACTTCTTGTTCGATTGATCCCGGTCATGCCCGCCCATCATGGCAATTGCATAGCCAAGGGCATTGCTGCAATATTCGCAAATGTAAAACGTTCTCATTAAATATCCCCATTCAAGTGCTCTGCCCCATGACCCCCAACCTGCTTCTCGTGGAAGACGACGCCCGACTGCGCGACGACCTGGACCTGCATTTCCGCCAGCGCGGCTTTACCGTCACCACCTGCACCGACGGCCGCCAGGGGCTGGCCGCAGTGCGCGCCGGCCACTTCGACCTGGTGTTGCTGGACATCATGCTGCCGGGCATGGACGGCCTGGCCCTGCTGGAAACCCTGCGCCAGGAACAGGGCACGCCGGTGATGCTGATGTCGGCCCTGGGCGCCGAGCAGGACCGGATCACCGGCTTTACCCGAGGCGCCGACGACTACCTGCCCAAGCCCTTCAGCCTGGCCGAACTGGACGCCCGCGCCGACGCCCTGCTGCGGCGCATGGCCCGGGTACAACAGCTGCAGGCCACGCGCCAGGACCCGATCCTCAGCTTCGACGACCAGGCCCAGGACGTACTGCACCAGGGCCGCGCAGCGGGCCTGACCGGCTCGGAATACCGGCTGCTGGTGACCCTGCGCGAGCACCCCGGGGAAACCCTGAGCAAGCCGTTTCTCTATCAGCACGTGCTGCACCGCATCTACACGAGGCTCGATCGCGGCCTGGATGTACACGTGTGCAACCTGCGGCGCAAACTCGCCGACCTTGGGGTGCAGCACCTGCAGATCCAGGCGGTGCGCGGCGCGGGCTACATCCTGGTGGAAGCGGAACGCCACTGATGCGCCGTCACCCCCTGCTGTGGAAACTGGCGCTGTTGCAGATCGGCTTCTGCCTGCTGCTGACCTGGATCATCTGGACCTGGGGCCTGTCGGCCGAGCGCAGCACCTATTTTCTCGACCCCGCCGACCGCCAGTACCTGGCCAGCTACGCCCAGCAGGCCGAGCACGCCTGGCGCCAGGGCGGCGTGGCCGCGGTCGATGAGTTCCAGCGACAACTGGCAACCCGGGAAGACACCTGGGTCGCGGTGATCGGCGATCGCCTGCAGAGCCTGGGCAGCACGCCGCTGACCGCCGAGGAAGCCAGCCACCTGACCTTCATGCGCAAGCTCGACTGGCCCATGAGCCGGCGCCTGCAGGACGAGTTGCCCTACGTCAGCATCGAATTCCCCGAGCACCCGGAGCAAGGCCGGCTGGTGCTGCAACTGCCCGAGCGCCTGCTGCCCAGCGGCCTGACGCCCTGGACCCACGTGCTCAGCCATGGCGTGGTGCCGACCCTGCTGGCCGCCCTGCTCGGCCTGTTGCTCTACCGCCACCTGGTGCTGCCGTTGAACCGCCTGCGCGACCGCGCCGATGCCTTGCGCGCCGACGACCTGGAAAGCCAGGGGCTGGGCACGCCCCTGGTGAACCGCCACGACGAACTGGGGGAACTGGCCCTGGCCTTCGAGCACATGGCCGAGCGCCTGCGCCAGAGCCTGGCCCAGCAGCGCCTGCTGCTGCGCACGCTGTCCCATGAGCTGCGCACGCCCCTGGCGCGGTTGCGCATCGCCCATGACAGCCGGTTGCCGCCGGAGCAGTTGCGCCAGCGCCTGGACCGGGAAATCGCCGACATGCAGCGCCTGCTGGAAGACACCCTGGACCTGGCCTGGCTCGACACCGAGCGCCCGCAACTGCCTACCGAAGCGGTGCAGGTGCTGTCGATCTGGGAAGCCCTGCGCCAGGACGCCTGCTTCGAAAGCGCCTGGGACGCCGAGCGCCTGCCCTGCCTGCTGGACGCCGAGTGCCGGGTCCAGGTGCACCTGGACAGCATCGCCCAGGCCCTGGAGAACCTGCTGCGCAACGCCATCCGCTACTCCCCCGCCGGCGGCCGGGTGAGCCTGCGCGGCTGGCGCGAAGGCGGCTATTGGCACCTGTGCCTGGAAGACCAGGGACCAGGGGTCGCCGAACAGGACCTGCAACGCATCTTCCAGCCCTACCAGCGCCTGGACTCGGCCCAGGGCGACGGCTTCGGCCTGGGCCTGGCCATCGCCCGGCGCGCCGTGGAGCTGCACCAGGGGCGGATCTGGGCCAGCAACGGCCACCCCGGGCTGTGCATGCACCTGCTGCTGCCCGCCGCCTAGGCCCGGCACAAGCGCGCCCGGCTCCCTGACAGAACCTCGTACCGACCTGGAAGTGTTTAGAAAGTTAATGCGCTTTACTCGCAAATAGCAGTCATTATCATTCGTGATCTTCCTGTTTCTGCTTCTGTCCGGAGATCACCGATGTCCATGCGCTCGATGCGTCCTTTCGCCCCCTTCCTGCTGTCCACCTGCTGCCTGCTCAGCCAGGCCGTGCAGGCTGCCAATGAAGGCTCGACCCAGCCGGTCCTGGAGCTGGAACCCCAGAGCGTCATCGCCACCGCCAAGGAAGAAACCAAGCAGGCACCGGGGGTCTCTGTGATCACCGCCGAGGACATCCAGAAGCGCCCGCCGGCCAACGACCTGTCGCAGATCATCCGCACCATGCCCGGGGTCAACCTCACCGGTAACTCCACCAGCGGCCAGCGCGGCAACAACCGGCAGATCGACATCCGCGGCATGGGCCCGGAAAACACCCTGATCCTGGTGGACGGCAAACCGGTGGGCAGCCGCAACTCGGTGCGCTACGGCTGGCGCGGCGAGCGCGACAGCCGCGGCGACACCAACTGGGTGCCGGCCGACCAGGTCGAACGCATCGAAGTGATCCGCGGCCCGGCGGCGGCCCGCTACGGCAACGGCGCCGCTGGCGGGGTGATCAACATCATCACCAAGCAGGCCGGCAGCCAGACCCACGGCAACGCGACGATCTACAGCTCGTTCCCGACCCACAAGGACGAAGGCGCCACCCAACGCATGAGCTTCGGCCTCAACGGCCCACTGACCGACAGCTTGAGCTACCGGGTCTACGGCAACGTGGCCAAGACCGATTCCGACGACGCCGACATCAACGCCGGCCATGAATCCCTGCGCACCGGCAACCAGGTCGGCACCCTGCCCGCTGGCCGCGAAGGGGTACGCAACAAGGACCTCAACGGCCTCTTGAGCTGGCACCTGACCCCGGACCAGAGCCTGGACTTCGAAGCCGGCTTCAGCCGCCAGGGCAACATCTACACCGGCGATACCCAGAACACCAACAGCAACAGCACGGTGAAAAACCTGCTGGGCCACGAGACCAACCGCAGCTACCGCGAGACCTATTCGGTGACCCATCGTGGCGAATGGGACTTCGGCAGTTCCATGGCCTACCTGCAATACGAAAAGACCCGCAACACGCGGATCAACGAAGGCCTGGCCGGCGGCACCGAAGGCATCTTCAGCAACAGCGAGTTCTACACCGCGGTGCTGCGCGACCTGACCGCCCATGGCGAGGTCAACCTGCCCCTGCGCGCCGGCTTCGAGCAGACCCTGACCCTGGGCAGCGAATGGTCCCAGCAAAAGCTCGACGACCCCAGCGCCAACACCCAGAGCACCAGTGAAGGCGGCGCCGTGGGCGGCCTGAGCTCAAGCAACCGCAGCACCCAGTCCAGCGCGCAGATCTTCTCGCTGTTCGCCGAAGACAACATCGAACTGCAGCCGGGCACCATGCTCACCCCCAGCCTGCGTTTGGACCACCACAGCATCGTCGGCGACAACTGGAGCCCATCGCTCAACCTGTCCCACGCCCTGAGCGACACCCTGACCCTCAAGGCCGGCATCGCCCGGGCCTACAAGGCGCCGAACCTGTACCAGCTCAACTCCGACTACCTGCTCTACAGCCGCGGCCAGGGCTGCTATGGCCAGAGCACCAGCTGCTACCTGCAGGGCAACGACAAGCTCAAGGCGGAAACCAGCGTCAACAAGGAACTGGGCCTGGAATACAAGGCCGACGGCTGGGTGGCCGGCCTGACCTACTTCCGCAACGACTACAAGAACAAGGTGGAATCCGGCCTGGCCCCGGTGAGCCATGCCAGCGGCGGCAGCGGCGCTTACCGCAACTCGGCGATCTACCAGTGGGAAAACGTGCCCAAGGCCCTGGTGGAAGGCCTGGAAGGCACCCTGACCATTCCGTTGGCCAGCCAGCTGACCTGGAACAACAACTTCACCTACATGCTGCAATCGAAGAACAAGGAAACCGGCGACTACCTCTCGGTGACCCCGCGCTACACCCTCAACTCGATGCTCGACTGGCAGGCCACCCAGGACCTGTCGCTGCAGGCGACCGTGGCCTGGTACGGCCAGCAGACGCCGAAGAAGTACGACTACCACGGCGACCGCGTCACCGGCAGCGCCACCCAGCAACTGGCGCCGTACGCCATTGCCGGGGTCAGCGGCACCTACGCCCTGACCCGCAACCTGAGCCTGACCGCCGGGGTCGACAACCTGTTCGACAAACGCCTGTTCCGTGAAGGCAATGCCCAGGGCGTGAACAATATTGCCGGGGCCGGCGCCGCCACCTACAACGAACCCGGGCGCACCCTGTACACCAGCCTGACCGCTTCGTTCTGAGCCATTACCAAGAGCCATCACCAAGAGCCTGCCGAGAACGCCTGATGAGAACTTTTTTCCTGCCCCTGGCCCTGGCCTGGGGCCTTGCGGGAGCGGCCCTGGCCGCCCCCGCCCCGGACCAGCCCATGGACCGCAGCCTGCTGCAACGCCAGGACCTGCCCTACCGCTTCACTAGCCTGCAACTGGATTCCGCCGACGGCCAGCGGCACTACCAACTGTGGATCGGCAAGCCGTTGCAGGCGCCGCCGCCACAGGGCTACCCGGTGCTGTGGATGCTCGATGGCAACGCCGCCATCGGCGCCCTCGACCCCGAGCAGCTCAAGCGCCTGGACCAGGGCCAGGCGCCGCTGCTGGTGGCAGTGGGTTACCAGACCCCACTGCGTATCGAGCGCAACGCCCGCACCTATGACTACACCCCGCAGCAACCGGGCCAGGCGCAGCAGCAAGACCCGCTGACCGGGCAACCCAGCGGCGGCGCGCAAGCCTTCGTGCAACTGCTGCGCGAGCGCATGCGCCCGGCCGTGGCGGCCCAGGCACCGATAGATACCGCGCAACAGACCCTGTGGGGCCACTCCTATGGCGGCCTGCTGGTGCTGCAGGCGCTGTTCAGCCAGCCCCAGGCGTTTCGCCACTACGCCGCCGCGAGCCCTTCGCTGTGGTGGGGCGACGGCCTGATCCTGCCCCAGGCCCAGGGCCTGGCCGAGCGCCTGCAGGGCCATCATGCGCAATTGCTGCTGATGCGCGGCGGCGCCGAGCCGGGCAACCCGCGCCAGCCAGCAGGGCCCGAGGCCGACCAGCGCGCCCGACAGTTGCAGGCGCAACTGGCCCAGGTGCCGGGGTTGGCCCTGGACTACCACAGTTTTGAAACACTCAGCCATGGCCAAACCCTGGCGGCCTCGTTGCACTACGTGCTGGAGCGGCTCTACCTATCGGCGGCCAAGGACTGAAAACCCTGCGCCCGGGTGCAAGGCCCGGGCCGCGAGTTCCAGCGCAAGAGACAGGGTGCAAGCCTTGGGGCGGCGGGCTAATCTGCCGCTCGCCCCGCCACTTGTTCCGGATCGCCAATGCCCACCTGCCCCGCCACTCGTTTTCTTGCCGCACTGGATGCCGACTGGGCCGCGCTGATCGCCGCCGTCGGCCCCTGCCTGCACCAGCCCCGCCCGGAGCGCGAGCCTTACCAGGCGCTGGTGCGCGCGGTGGCCTACCAGCAACTGCATGCCCGCGCGGGCGACGCGATACTCGGCCGCCTGCGCGCTTTGTTTCCCGGCCAGGACTTCCCCACGCCCGGGCAACTGGCCGATGCCAGCCTGGAGAGCCTGCGCGGCTGCGGCTTTTCCGCACGCAAGGTAGCGACCCTGCAGGGCATCGCCCAGGCCACCCTGGACGGCCGCGTCCCCGATGCCGCCAGCGCCCGTGGCCTGGATGACGAACAGTTGATAGAGCGCCTGATCCAGCTGCCCGGCATTGGCCGCTGGACCGTGGAGATGCTGCTGATCTACAGCCTTGAGCGCGAGGACATACTGCCCGTGGACGACTTTGGCGTACGCGAAGGTTATCGCCGCCTGAAAGACCTGGAGAAACAGCCCAGCCCCCGGCAGCTGCGCCAGATCGGCCAGGCCTGGAGCCCCTGGCGTACCACCGCTGCCTGGTACCTGTGGCGCGTGCCGACGGCCTGAACACTGCGCACTTGACCCGGTGCGGACTGGCCGCTGCGCGGTTCGCCGGCAAGCCGGCTCCTACGGGGTTATGCCCACCTGTAGGAGCTGGCTTGCCAGCGAAAGCGCCCGCAAGATCGCCCATTCCCTCGCCATCAACCGCGCCCAATGGCCGCTGCGCGGTTCGCCGGCAAGCCGGCTCCTACGGGGTTATGCGCGCCTGTAGGAGCTGGCTTGCCAGCGATGGGGGCGCTACATGCCCAGCCAGTTGGGCAAGGCCAGGGAGATCAGCGGCACGTAGGTCACCAGGATCAGGAACAGCAGCAGGATCATCAGCCACGGCATCGCCGCGCGGATGGTCTGGCCCAGGGTCAGGCCGGTCACCGCCGAGGTCACGAACAGGTTCAGGCCCACCGGCGGGTGCACCAGGCCGATCTCCATGTTGACCACCATGACGATGCCCAGATGAATCGGGTCGATCCCCAGCTTCATGGCAATCGGGAAGAAGATCGGCGCCAGGATCAGCACGATCGCCGAGGGCTCCATGAAGCTGCCCGCCACCAGCAGCACCACGTTGACCATCAGCAGGAAACCGATCGGCGTCAGGCCTTCGGAAATCACCCAGGCGGTAATTTCCTGGGGGATCTGTTCGGTGGTCAGCACATGGGCGAAGAGCATGGCGTTGGCGATGATGAACATCAGCATGATCGACAGCCGGCCCGACTCCAGCAGCACCTTGGGGCAGTCCCGCAGCTTCATGTCGCGGTACACGAACAGGGCGACGAAGGCCGAGTACACCGCCGCCACCGCCGCCGCCTCAGTGGGCGTGAACATGCCGCTGTAGATGCCGCCAAGAATGATCACCAGCAACAACAGGCCCCAGAACGCCCGGCGCGCAGCACTCAGCCACTGGCCAAAGGTGGCCCGTGGCTGGGCCGGCAGCTTTTTCACCCGGGCCACGATGTAGATCGCCACCATCAACAGCAGGCCCAGCAGCAAGCCGGGCACCACGCCGGCCATGAACAGCTTGCCCACCGAAGTCTCGGTGGCCGCCGAGTACACCACCATGACGATCGACGGCGGAATCAGGATGCCCAGGGTCCCGGCGTTGCAGATGATCCCGGCGCCGAACTCCTTGGGATAGCCGGAGCGCACCATGCCCGCCACGGCAATCGAGCCTACCGCCGCCACGGTGGCCGGCGAGGAACCGGACAGCGCGGCGAACAGCATGCAGGCCAGCACCGCGGCAATTGCCAGGCCGCCACGGATGTGGCCGACGCAGGCGTTGGCGAAGTCGATCAGGCGCTGGGCCACGCCGCCGGTGGTCATGAAGGCCCCGGACAAGAGGAAGAACGGAATCGCCAGGAAGGTGTAGGCGTCGGAGGTCTCGAACAGCTTGATCGCCAGGGAGCTCAGGGAGTCCTGGCTGAACATCAGGATCGACACCGCCCCCGACAGGCCCAGGGCAATGGCGATGGGCACGCCGAGGAACATGAACACGAACAGCAGCAGAAACAGACAGAGCACGGCCATCAGTGACGCTCCTCATGGCTGCCCGCCAGCTTGCTGGCCTCGCCCGCCTCGTCGGCCAGGCCCAGGCCGAACTGCCGTCGGGTGAAGATGCGGTAGAAGATTTCCAGGTAGCGGATCAGCACCAGGGCGAAGCCGATGGGCACGATCACCACGATATGGCTGACCCGGATGCCGAAGCGGTCCAGGTCTTCGGCGCCGATATGGGCGGCCATGATCGCGCTCAGCCACTTGAAGCTGGCGACCATGAACAGCCCGGCGTACACCAGGCAGCACAGGCAGGCGAGCAGCGCCAGGTAGCGCTGCACCGGGCGCGGGGTCAGGCGCACCAGGGCGTCCACCCCCAGGTGCCCGGCGGTGCGCACGCCATAGGAGATGCCGAAGAAGATCAGCCAGCCGAACATCGCCTTGGTCAGGGCCACGCTCCAGGTCATGTCCTGGGCCAGGCCCATGGTGGCGTCGCCCAGAGCGTTGAAGAAGGCGCTGCTGGCGGCCCATTTGTCGGCCAGGGCGAAGAACAGGGTGTAGATGTTGTTGAGCATCACGTAGACGAAGGTCACCAGGGTCATGGTCGCCAGCAGCAGGGCAATCAGGCCCTCCTCCAGGTGCTCCCAGATACGTCTCAGGGACTGCATAGAGATACCTCGCGAAACGGGCAGTGGCCGTCCGCCGCGGACGGCCGGGAGGGCGTATCAGTGGCGCTGGTTGGCGGCGTCGGCGGCCTTGATCAGGTCGGCGCCGATCTCGTCCTCGAACTTGCTCCACACCGGGCGCATGGTGTCGCGCCAGGCCTGGCGCTGCTCGGGGGTCAGTTCGATGATTTCGCTGGTCCTGGCCTCGACGATCTTCTGCCTGGCGCTCTGGTTCAGGGCCTCGGCCTGTTTGTTCACCTCCACCGAGACCTCGGCCATGATGGCTTCCAGCTCGCCGCGCACGTCCGCCGGCAGGCCGTTCCAGAAGCTCGCGTTGGTGATCACCATGTAGTCGATCAGGCCGTGGTTGGACTCGGTGAAGTACTTCTGCACCTCATTGACCTTCTGGCTTTCATAGTTCGACCAGGTGTTCTCGGTGCCGTTGACGGTGCCGGTCTGCAGGCCCTGGTAGACCTCGGCGAAACTCATCTTGCGCGGGTTGGCGCGCATCGCCTTGAACTGCTCTTCGAGCACGCTGGAGGCCTGCACGCGGAACTTCAGGCCACGGGCGTCCTTGGGTTCGTGCAGGGGCTTGTTGGCCGACAACTGCTTCAGGCCGTTGTGCCAGTAGGCCAGGCCGAGAATGCCCTTGCCCTGCATCGAGGTCAGCAACTGCTTGCCCTCGGCGGCCTGGAAGCGGTCCACCGCCGCCAGGTCGTCGAACAGGAACGGCAGGTCGTAGATCTGGATCTTTTTCGTGTACTGCTCGAATTTGGCCAGGGACGGCGCCAGCATCTGCACATCCCCCAGCAGCAGCGCCTCCATTTCCTTGCCATCGCCGAACAGCGACGAGTTGGGGTAGACCTCGACCTTGACCCGCCCCGGCAGGCGCTCCTCGGCGAGCTTCTTGAACAGCAGCGCGCCCTGGCCCTTGGGGGTGTTCTCGGCCACCACGTGGGCGAACTTGATGATGATCGGGTTGCCGGTGGATTCGGCGGCCTGGGCCACCCCGGCAGCGAGCAATGCGGCGGCACAGAACAGCGCTCTTGAGAGCTTGAACATGGACTTCACCTTTTTATTGTTGTGATTGAGGGAAGAGTGCCTAAGGCATGGCGTATAGAGAATTTCGAATTTTTGATACCCGCGTTCACCCCCGCCGAACGCTCCGTAGGAGCCGGCTTGCCGGCGAAAGGGCCCCCGAGCCCTGCGCCGCCCCCGCCAACGCCTTCGCTGGCAAGCCAACTGCTACAACGGGCAGTACCTGCGCAGTCGGCGCCGCCCACCACCCCGTAGGAGCCGGCTTGCCGGCGAAAGGGCCCCCGAGCCCTGCGCCGCCCCCGCCAGCGTCTTCGCTGGCAAGCCAGCTCCTGCAACGGGCAGTGCCTGCGCAATCGGCGCCGCCCACCTCCCCGTAGGAGCCGGCTTGCCGGCGAAAGGGCCCCCTAGCCCTGCGCCGCCCCCGCCAGCGCCTGCAAGGGGCAATTGAACCGCGGGCGCGTAACCCCTAAAGTCACGCCTCCCGATATCACTCTGAGATCGTCGATGACCGCCCTTCGCTTGACCACCCTGCATACCACCCAAGCGGTGCTGGACGCCTTCCGTGACAGCGACGTACCCGCCCAGGTGCTGCTGGAGGGCAGCGGCATCCAGCTGGCGGACCTGGAGCTGCCCAACAGCCTGATCAATATCAGCCAGGAAATGCGCGTGTTCAGCAACGCCGTGCAGTTTCGCCAGGACCTGGGGCTGGTGCTGGGGCGCAACCTGCACATTTCCGCCTACGGCATGTTCGGCCTGACCCTGCTGACCAGCGCCACCCTGCGCGAAGGCTGGTCCCTGGCGCTGCGCTACCCCTTGCTGCTGGGCACCTTCTTCCGCCTCGACCTTGAGGTCCGCGACGGCCTGGCCTGGCTCACCGCCGACCAGTACAGCGAAAGCGAACTTGAGGTGTTCAACACCGATTTCTGCATGTCGTCCTACCGGGTCACCTGCCAGGACCTGCTGGGTTGCTCCCTGCCCCTGCGCCAGGTGCAACTGATGCATGGCCCCCAGCCCTATATGGACAGCTACGAGCAGGCCTTCAATTGCCCGGTGCAGTTCAATGCCGGGCGCAATGCCATCGGCTTCGACCTGGAGTGGCTGGACCGGCGCCTGCCCCTGGCGGACCTGGTGACCCAGAACGACATGCTGCAACGCTGCATCCGCCTCAACGAGGAGCTCAGCGCGCGGCCGACCTGGATCGACCAGGTGCGGCGCATCCTCAATGAACAACTGCACGCGGTGCCGGATTTCGACAGCCTGGCGCGCCAGGTGCACTGCTCCCCCAGCACCCTGCGCCGGCGCCTGCGGGCCCAGGACACCAGCTATCAGCAGTTGCTGGACGAGTTGCGCTACGCCCGCGCCCAGCAATTGCTGGGCCAGCACAGCCTGCCCATCTACCGCATCGCCGAAGCCCTGGGCTTCAAGGAAACCGCAAGTTTCCGCCACGCCTTCCAACGCTGGAGCGGCGTCGCTCCCGGGCGCTTCCGCCAGCTGGCCGGCCAGCTCGGGCCGCTCTCGGACTGCGCCGAAGATTGACGCTAAATATCCCCTATTGACCGTTGCAAGCATTCTCTCTGCGACCTATCCGACGAAAAATGTCCGCCTCGGATGGTTCCGCTCATTTCGGACATGGAGTTGTCATATGAAATCGTTGCACACCGCCCTCTCCCGCCTCGCCACGGCCTGCACCCTCGGTGCCCTGGCCCTGGCCGCCTCTGTCACCGCCCAGGCCGCCCCCGAGCGCACGGTGAACATCTTCAACTGGTCGGAGTACATCGCTCCCAACACCATCAAGGATTTCCAGGCCCAGAGCGGGATCAAGGTCAAGTACGACATCTTCGAAAGCAACGAAGTGCTCGAAGCCAAGCTGCTGACCGGCAACAGCGGCTATGACGTGGTGGTGCCCTCCAGCGGTTTCGTCAGCAAGCAGATCAGCGCCGGCGCCTTCCAGCCCATGGACCGCGGGCAGTTGCCGAACTGGAAGAACCTCGACCCGGCCGTGATGAAGCTGCTGGAGCAGAGCGACCCGGGCAACCGCTACGTGATCCCCTACATGTGGGGCACCAACCTGATCGGCTACAACCGCGACAAGGTCCAGGAGCTGCTGGGCAGCGACGCGCCGGTCAACAGCTGGGACCTGGTGTTCAAGGAAGAGAACCTGAAGAAGCTCAGCCAGTGCGGCGTGACCTTCCTCGACTCGCCCACCGAAATGCTGCCCCTGGCCCTGCACTACCTGGGCCTGGACCCCAACAGCCAGAACCCCGAGGACTACCGTAAGGCCGAGGCCATGCTGCTCAAGCTGCGTCCCTACGTGCGCTACTTCCATAGCGCCAAGTGGATGGGCGATATCGCCAACGGCAACATCTGCGTGGCCGTGGGCTACTCCGGGGGCTTCCTGCAGGCGGCCAACCGCGCCAACGAAGCCAAGAACGGCGTGCACATCGAAATGCGCATTCCCAAGGAAGGCACCCTGGTGTGGATCGACACCGTGGCCATTCCCGCCGGCGCCAAGCACGTGGACACCGCCCACGCCTTCCTCAATTACCTGATGGAACCCAAGGTCATTGCCTCCATCAGCAACTACGTCGGCTACCCCAACGGCGTGACCGATTCCAAGCCGTTCATCCAGCAGTCGCTGCTGGACAACCCGGACCTGTTCCCCAGCGCCGAGACCATGACCCGCCTCTACCCCCTGGCCCCGCTGCCGGCCAAGGCCGAGCGCACCCGGACCCGGACCTGGGTCAAGGTCACCAGTGGCCGCTGAGTCATTCACTGCGAAGGCCCGCCAGGACGCCGCCAACGGCGTCCATGCCGCCTTTCCACGCCGTGGCGCAGCCCGCGCCCGGCGTGCTTGAACAAAGAGCCGAATATGCCGTTGCCCACTTCCAGCCAAGCGGCCCTGCCGCACCTGTCGATCGAGGCGCTGCTGCAGGGTTTCGCCACCTTGCAGTTCACCCCGGTGGACGTGCTGCAGGCCGTGCTGGCGCAGATCGAGCGCCACGAGCCACAGCTCAACGCCCTCTGCGAACGCCAGGACCCGGCTGCGCTGCGCGCTGCCCAGGCGTCCACCGCGCGCTGGGCCGCCGGGCAACCCATGGGCCGGCTGGATGGCATTCCGATCCTGGTCAAGGACAACAACGACGTACAGGGCTGGCAGACCCGCAGTGGTTCCCGGGCCCTGGCCAACCGCCCGGCCATGACCCGGGACTCCAGCCTGGTGGCACGCCTGCGTGAAGCCGGGGCGATCTTCATTGCCAAGACCACCCTGCCGGAACTGGGCAGCACGCCCCTGACCGACAGCCCGTTGACCGGCATCACCCGCAACCCGTGGAACCTGGCCCTGCATGCCGGTGGCAGCAGTGGCGGCAGTACTGCGGGGGTCGCAGCCGGTTATGCCCCGGCCGCGACAGGCAACGATGCCGCCGGTTCGATCCGTACCCCGTCGAGCTTTTGCGGCGTGGTCGGGTTCAAGCCCAGCCATGGCCTGGTGTCCGCCTGCCCGAGCATCGACCCGGGCGGCATGGCCGCCGAAGGCCCGATTGCCCGCCACGTGCGCGACATTGCCCTGTTGATGGAGCTCATGGCCGTGCACGAGCCCGGCGAGCCCTTTGCCTGGCCCCATGGGCCCAGGGATTTCCTCAGTTCCATCGAGGACGGCGTCGCCGGCCTGCGCATCGCCTTCAGCGCCGACCTGGGCTACGCCGCCCATGTCGACCCGCAGATCGCCGCAGCCTGCCTGAACGCTGCCAGGCTGTTGCAGGAAGCCGGCGCCACCCTGGTCCTGGCCTCGCCGGACATCGGCAACCCGGCGCCGAACTACCTGCGGGCCTGGCCGGTGGAAGTGGCCTGCGCCGTGGCCCAGGAAATACCCGCCGAGGACCGCCATCTGGTGGGGGACTTTCTCCAGCAGGCCCAGGTCCGCGCGCGCCAGCTCAATGCCCTGGACTACGCCTGTGCGGTGCAAGAGCGCCATCAGGTGGCGCAGAAGCTTCACGCTTTCCTGGGTGAGTACGACCTGCTGCTGACCCCTGCCGCGGTGGTCGAACCCTTCGCCGTGGAACGCCTGTTGCCGCCGGACTGGCCGGAACAGATCAGCGCCATGTGGCAGCCCACCACCTTCCCGTTCAATTTCAGCCGCCAGCCAGCGTTGAGCCTGCCTTGCGCCCTGAGCGAGGCGGGCCTGCCCATCGGCCTGCA
Source organism: Pseudomonas sp. 8(2025) (assembly GCF_052665325.1). Lineage (NCBI taxonomy): Bacteria > Pseudomonadati > Pseudomonadota > Gammaproteobacteria > Pseudomonadales > Pseudomonadaceae > Pseudomonas > Pseudomonas sp. 8(2025). The sequence goes on from NZ_JBQOIE010000012.1 coordinate 64,128, forward strand.
GATCGTCGCCCGCTTCGGCCGCGACGCCCTGGTACTGAGGGCCGCACGGGCCCTGGAAAAACGGCTGCCCGAGGGGGTGTTCCGCCACCCCGCCGGGCTGCACGACGCCCCCCAGGCGTCACCCGCAAACCGCTAGACCCGCACAGAACACAATGCCGACGCCGGCCACGGCGAAGGCTCACGGACAAGGAGGTGGACCATGGATTCTTCAAGCAGTTGGTATCAAGACACCCAATTCGACCACGACATCTACGTGATGATCATTCGTGAACCGAGCTCTCCCAGCCTTGATCCCCATCAGTCCGGTTCCAGCTACAGCTACGTCGGCCGCCTCACCGGCCACGGCCAACACCCGTGCTTTTCCGTGCACTTCGCCTGCCCGCCCTACGGCAATGACTACGCCAGCACTGAAGCCGCGCTGCAGGCCGGCCTGGCCCATGGCCGGGCGCTGATCGAGCACTGGCGCACCCGTGGGCGCAAGCCACCGGCACGCACCGCCGAAGTGGCGCTGTCCAGCTACAGCAACTGACGCACCAGGGCCCCTGGCTGGCAGGAGGGCAGCGGCTGTCGTAGGCTGCCCTGCCGCCCGTCCATGCACCATCACCTGGAGTGTCGATCCATGCCCTATATCAACCTGCAGATCACCAAGGGCGCCACGCGCCAGCAGAAGGCCCAACTGGTCAAGGAATTCACCGAATCCCTGGTGCGGGTACTGGGCAAGAAGCCCGAGCATACCCACATCGTGATCCAGGAAATCGACGGCAGCGATTGGGGGTTTGCCGGCGAGCTCAGCGACGACGACCAGGCCTGAGCCGCTGCTGGGCGCAGGTATCACGAGCTCAGTCGCGCGCCAGTGAGTTCAGGTAATCCGTGGCCTGGCGGTACTTCTCCAGGCGCCGCAGGTCTTCGGCACCCGGTTCGGGGATGCGCGACAGGTCGCTGTTTTCCGCCAGATCCGCCAGCTTCACTTGCCGCGCCAGGGGGTTCGCGCCTGCGCGGCGGATGAACGCCGGGTAGTCCTCGCCTGCAACCTTGGTCAGCGCCAGCAGCGCCGCCAGCACCTCTTCGCTGAAGCCCTCGCCCCGCAACTGCTCCGGGGTGATGGGGCAGTCTTCCAGGACATCGTGCAGCACCGCGACAATCCGCGCCTCGGGGTGTGTCAGGCGCAGCATCACGCGCAAGGGATGCAGGATGTAGGGCGCGCCGCCCTTGTCGACTTGCCCGGCATGGGCCTGGGCGGCCAGCGCGATGGCCCGCTCCAGGCTGCTCATCGGACGCTACCGCAGGTGAATGGGGCTGAGCCGTGCATGGTGCCACCTCGATAAAAAGACCGCGCCATTCTACCTGCGCCGCGGCCCGGGCGCAGGGTCAGGCCATCGCCAGCAAGCGCTGGGCCCGCAGCAGCACCGGGGCATCGACCATCTGCCCATCCACCTGGTAGGCCCCGGCACCCTCGCGCCCGCCTTCCACCACCCGTTGGGCCCAGGCCAATTCCTCGGCGCTGGGCGCCAGGGCCTGGTGGATCACCGGCACCTGGGCCGGGTGGATGCACAGCGCACCGGCAAAGCCCATGGCGTAGGCGTGGCGGACCGAGGCGGCCAGGCCCTGGCTGTCGGCGATGCCGGGAAACACCCCGTCCAGCGGCGCCTGCAGCCCCGCCGCCCGGGAGTGCAGGATCAGCGCCAGTCGCGCCTGGTCCAGGGCGAACTGGGCCGCCGCCGAGCCGCTGCTGAGGTTGAGGTCCAGGGCCAGGTCCAGGCCGCCGAACGACAGGCGCTGGACCCCGGGGGCGCTGGCGATCTCGCCCAGGGCCAGCAAGCCCCGGGCACTTTCGATGATCGGCCAGACCAGGCGGCCGCTGGCGGCCACCCGCGCCACTTGGGCTGCGCTCTCGACTTTCGGCAGGAGAATGCCCACCACACCGGCATGGGCCTGGCAGAACGCCAGGTCGGCCAGGTGCTGGGGGTGCTCGGGTGCGTTGATTCGCACCCAGGCCCGCACCTGGGGCTGCGCCAGCAGGAAGCGCCCCAGGTGCTCTCGCGCCTGCACCTTGAGGGGTTCCTCGACGGCGTCCTCGAAATCGACGATCACCGCATCGGCGCCACAGGCCAGGGCCTTGGCGAAACGCTCGGGGCGGCTGCCGGGGACGAACAGCGCGGAGCGGACAATGGGGTTGGACATGTTCGGATCCTTGTTATTGGAAGACCAATGGCGGCCAGGCTTGCTGCCCGGCCCCTACGGCAAGAGCCTGGTGTTGCCCTGCCCTCCGTAGGAGCCGGCTTGCCGGCGAAGGCGATCTCGCGGCCTCTACGCTGGCAAGCCGGCTCCTACGGGGAGGTTGGGGTTCAGATGACTCCACGGGCCTGCAGTTGCTCGATGCCTTGCGGGCTCAGGCCCAGCTCGGCGAGTATCGCTGCGCTGTGCTGGCCCAGCGCCGGGACTGCGTCCATGCGCGGCGCATAGGCGCTGTTGCGCGCCGGTGGCAACAGCGCCGGCAGGCGGCCCGCCGGGCTGTCCACCTGGCGCCAGGCGTCCCGGGCCGCCAGTTGCGGGTGCTGCCACACGCCCTGCATGTCGTTGACCCGGGCATTGGCGATCTGCGCCTGCTCCAGCCGCTCGATCACCTGGGCGACGCTGAGCCGGGCAAAGCGCTCGACGATGATCTGGCGCAGCGCCTCGCGGTTGGCCGAACGCTTGAAGTTGGCGCCAAAGCGCTCGTCCGTGGCCAGTTCGGGCAGCTCCAGCACCTTGTCGCAGAAGGCCGCCCATTCCCGTTCGTTCTGCAGGCCGAGCATCACCGTGCCGCCGTCACCCGCGGGAAACGGCCCGTAGGGGTAGATGGTGGAATGGGCCGCGCCGGCCCGGGGTGGCGGTTCGGCGCCTTCGAAGGCGTAGTACAGGGGGTAGCCCATCCACTCCACCAGGCTTTCCAGCATGCTGATGTCGATACGGCTGCCCAGGCCGGTGCGCCCACGCAGCAGCAAGGCCGAAAGAATGCCGCTGTAGGCGTACATGCCGGCGGCAATGTCGGCGATCGAGCAACCGGCCTTGGCCATCTGATCCGGTTCGGGGCCGCCGGTCACCGATACAAAGCCGCCTTCGCTCTGGATCAGCAGGTCGTAGGCCTTTTTCCGCTCATAGGGGCCGCCTTCGCCGTAGCCGGAAATATCGCAGACGATCAGCCGTGGAAAGCGCTCATGCAGCGCCTCGAACGACAGCCCCATGCGCGCCGCCGCCCCCGGTGCCAGGTTCTGCACCAGCACGTCGGCCCCGGCCAGCAGGCTGTCCAGCAGGCCCTCGGCTTCGGGCTGCTTGAGGTCCAGGCTCAGGCTTTCCTTGGAGCGGTTGGTCCACACGAAGTGCGAGGCCAGGCCCTTGACCCGCTGGTCGTAGCCCCGGGCGAAATCGCCGCTGCCGGGGCGCTCGACCTTGATCACTCGGGCGCCCAGGTCCGCCAGCTGGCGGGTGCAGAACGGCGCGGCAATGGCGTGTTCCAGGCTGACCACGGTGATGCCGTCCAGGGGCCGTGGCTGTGCTGTGTTGTCAGTCATGTTCGGTCCTCGCCCTGTTCGATGTCGGGCATTCAGAGCAGTGAGTTGAGATCGGCAGCGTCCCGCAGGGCCCAGACCCGACGGATCAAGGCATTGCCCTGCTCCGGGGTGCGGGCGCCGGAGAACTGCAGCAGGCGCTGGAACTTGTCTTCCAGCTCGGCCCGGGACAGGCCATTGCCCGGGTCACCCTTGGGCTCATCGATGGCGCCGTGCAGGGTGCGGCCGTCCACGCACTGCACCTCGACCCGGCCCAGCCAGCGCGCTGGATAGGCCGCATCGACTTCAGGGTCCAGCTGCATGCCGACCTTGTCGCGAAACGCCGCGACCCGGGGGTCGTTCAGCCCATGGCGCTGGAACTCCGGCAACCCGGCCTTGCCGTGCACGGCGATCAGGCCGAGCACGGTGCCCATGGAGAACTTGGCCTGGTGCACGGTCTGCGGCACCTGGACCCGGCCCAGCACATCGATGGCACCCTGGTGCACCCGGGTCAGCACCCGGGCAATCTGCCCGTGTTCCAGGCCTTCGCGCTGCATCACCTCAAGCAAGGCATCGGCGGCGGGATGGGTGTGGCGGCACGAGGCGTGGAACTTGAACGAGGTTTCCAGCAGCGCCCAGCGGCTGCCCAGGCGGGCACTGAGCAATGCCGGTTCGGCATCCCGGGACATGCCGGCGGCCATGCCCTGCTCGCCTTCGAGGATATTGCGCGCGCCGCTCAGGCCGTCCCGGGTCAGGTAGGCGGCCAGCAGGCCATCGGCGGCGGCCTTGGCGGTGTGCAATTGCTTGGAGTCGGCGGCGTCGCGCAGAAACTCCCAGAGCCCGGCGGCCTGGGTCCCGGCGCTGCCCAGCAGGTTGATGAACTGCTCGCTGTCGAATTCCATCAGCTTGCCCACCGCCACCGCAGCGGCCAGGGTGCCGACGGTGGCCGTGGTGTGGAAGATCCGGTAGTGGGAACGGCCCATGAATTCGCCGATGCGGATCCCTGCCTCATAACCGGCCACCGCCGCCAGCAGCAGCTCGCGGCCGGACTTGCCCAGGTCCTGGGCCGCCGCCAGCGCCGCCGGGAACACCACGGTGGCCGGGTGCAGCACGGAGCTGTTGTGCAGGTCGTCCTGCTCCACCAGGTGCGACGAGGCAGCGTTGACCAGGGCGGCGAAATACGCCGAGCTGCCGGCCCCATTGACCAGGATGCGCGCCGGGCCACTGGCCGGGCCCATGTGCCGGGCATAGGCCTCGAACAAGGGGATCGGGTGCGCGCCCTGGGCGGCCAGGGCCGAGCCCAGCCAGTCGAGGAACAGCTCTTGGGTGCGCAGCAGGACGTTTTCCGGCAGGTCGGCGTAGCGCAGGCCGGCAAGGAACCCGGCCAGATCGTGGGTATGGCTCATGGGGGCTCCTTAGAAGCTGCGGGGCAGCTCCAGCAAATGCTCGGCGACGTAGGACAGGATCAGGTTGGTGGAGATCGGCGCCACCTGGTACAGCCGGGTCTCGCGGAATTTGCGCTCGACGTCGTACTCGCAGGCAAAGCCGAAGCCGCCGTGGGTCTGCAGGCAGGCGTTGGCCGCCTCCCAGGAAGCCTTGGCCGCCAGGTACTTGGCCATGTTGGCGCTGGCCCCGGCGTTGTGCCCGCTGTCGTATTCCTCGCAGGCGCGCCAGCGCATCAGGTCGGCGGCCTCGATCTCGATATGGGCCTCGGCAATCGGGAACTGCACGCCCTGGTTCTGGCCGATGGGCCGGCCGAACACCACCCGGTCGCGGGCATAGGCGCTGGCCTTGTCGATGAACCAGCGGCCATCGCCGATGCATTCGGCGGCGATCAGCGTGCGCTCGGCGTTGAGGCCGTCGAGGATGTACTTGAAGCCCTTGCCCTCCTCGCCGATCAGGCTGTCGGCGGGCAGCTCCAGGTTGTCGAAGAACAGCTCGTTGGTCTCGTGGTTGACCATGTTGGCGATGGGCTGCACGGTCAGGCCGTTGCCGATGGCCTGGCGCAGGTCCACCAGGAAGATCGACATGCCTTCGGACTTCTTGCGCACCTCGGCCAGCGGCGTGGTGCGGGCCAGCAGGATCATCAGGTCGGAATGCTGAATGCGCGAGATCCACACCTTCTGCCCGTTGATCACGTACTTGTCGCCGCGGCGGATGGCAGTGGTCTTGATCTTGGTGGTGTCGGTGCCGGTGGTGGGCTCGGTGACGCCCATCGATTGCAGGCGCAGTTCGCCGCTGGCGAGCTTGGGCAGGTAGTAGCGCTTCTGCGCCTGGCTGCCGTGGCGCAGCAGGGTGAACATGTTGTACATCTGCCCGTGCACGGTGCCGGAGTTGCCGCCGCAGCGGTTCACCTCTTCGAGAATCACCGAGGCTTCGGCCAGCCCCAGGCCGGAGCCGCCGTACTCGGCGGGGATCATCGCCGCCAGCCAGCCGGCCTCGGTCAGGGCCTTGACGAAGGCTTCCGGGAAGCCCTTGCGCTCATCGATGCCGCGCCAGTAGGCGGCGTCGAATTCGGCGCACAGGGCACGCACGCCTTCACGGATGGCATTGAGTTCTTCAGTGTCATGGGGGGTCATCAATCGGCACTCCGCCTTTGCTTATTGTTGGAATTCAGTCGAACTGCACTTCGCCGCGCTGGGCCAGCCCGGAGCCGTCGCCGGCCCACAGTTCGGCGTGGCCAGGGGCGCTGATGCGCCCGCCGACCTCGAAAGGCTGCGGGGCAATCAAGGGCCGCAGGCCGCGGTAGGCGAAATGGCGCAGGCGCGCCTCGGGGTGGGCCCGGCAGAAGGCCCCCAGGCTCAGGGTGGCGATCAGCGGCCCGTGCACCACCAGCCCCGGGTAGCCCTCGGTGGCGGTGACGTAGGGATAGTCGTAGTGGATGCGATGGCCGTTGAAGGTCACCGCGCTGTAGCGAAACAGCAGGGTCGGCGTGGGCTCCACCGGCTCGCGCCAGTCGCCTTCGGGCAGCAGCTCGCCACTGCTCATTTTCGGCGGGGACGCTTCGCGGTAGACGATGTCCTGTTCTTCGCGCAGCGCCAGATGGCCGTCCTGAAAATATTCGTGGCACAGGGTGACGAACAGCAGCTTGCCGGTGCGCCCGGCCTTTTCCTCGACGTGGAGGATGGTACTGGTGCAACTGGCCTCGGCGCCGGCCCGCAGCGGCCGGTGAAACGCCAGGCGGCCACCGGCCCACATGCGGTTGCGGTTGGCCGCCGGCGGCAGGAAACCGCCCCGCGCCGGATGCCCGTCGCCGCCCAGGGCCGAGGCCGGCTGTGGCTGCTGGAAGAAACACCAGTGCCACAACGGCGGCAGGGCCTCGCCCGGGGCCGGGGCGGGCTGGCCGAACGTGGCGGCGATGCGGGCCAGCAGGTTATGGCTGAGGTGGTCGTCGATCCGCTGGCTGCGGCCGATCCAGGCGCTGGGGTCGGTGGCACTCATGGTGGCAGGGTCCTGTGGCACGAAGGTGATGGCGGCCATCATGCAAGGGGCTGGCGCGTATGGAGAATTTGCATTTCTATAAACCGGCGTTCGTTTATGCTGAACGCCATTCGCCCCTACCCCTGCCTTCAGGAGCACGGACATGCATTTCGATCTGGCGGACCTGCGCCTGTTTATCCATATTGCCGAATCCCCCAGCCTGACCCAGGGCGCGCGCCGCGCCTTCCTCTCGCCAGCGGCCGCCAGCGCGCGGATCAAGGCCCTGGAAGGCCAGCTCGAAACCCGCCTGCTGTACCGCGACAGCCGTGGCGTGGAAGTCACCCCCGCCGGCGAACGGCTGCTGCAGCACGCGCGGCTGATCATGCGCCAGGTGGATTACCTGAAAAGCGAATTCACCCAGTACGGCGGTGATTCCTCCGGGCACATCCGCATCTTCGCCAACACCACGGCGGTCACCGAATTCTTGCCGGAAGTGCTGGCGAAATTTCTCTCGGTACGCCCGGGAGTCACGGTGGACCTGCAGGAGCGCCTGTCCCGGGACATCGTTCGCGGTGTGCTGGACGGCACCAGCGACATGGGCATCATCGCCGGCCCGGTGGAAGCCAGCGGCCTGCAGGTGCTGCACTTCAGCACCGACCACCTGGTGCTGATGGTGCCCGTGGGCCACCCGCTGTCGGGGCAGGCTTCAGTGACCCTGGAACAGACCCTGGCCTACCAGCACATCGGCCTGCATGAAGGCAGCACCCTCTTGACCTTCCTGCGCGAGCACGTGGAGCGCCTGGGCAAGCAACTCTCGCTGCGCATCCAGGTGTCGAGCTTCGAAGCGATCTGCCGCATGGTGGAAGCCGGGGTCGGCATCGGCATCATTCCCGAGTCCGCGGCCTTGCGGCACAGCCGCACCATGCAGCTGGTGACGGTGAAGCTGGATGAAAGCTGGGCCGTGCGCGAACGCAGCATCATCGTCCGCGAACTGGAGGCCCTGCCCGGCAGCGTGCGGGCGCTGATCGCGACGCTGATGCCGGCCAGCCAGGAACCTTCTATTGCGGGCAACCCTGGCTGATCCAGGCACTCAGTTCGTCGATCTGGGCCTGAGGCAGAAAGGGGCCGCCGGGGGGCATCTGGCCAAAATCCCCATCCGGCCCCCAGGGGGTGCCCGGGGTACCGCTCAGGGCATAAATCAGGTTGGAATGCGCGCCATCGCCTTTGACCAGGATAGGTACCGCCTGCCCTGTTTCAGGGTTTTGGATACCCGGCACATTACCGGTCACGAACGACTGGTAGGAGGTCTGCCAGAAGGCCCCGTGAGGCGCTCCGGAGATCGGCAGGTTGTTCTGCGCAACGAAGGCATCGAGCAGGTTCTGTACATCCTTGAAGGTGTTGAGTGCCATGACTATTTCCCTGTGCTAGATGGGGTGAACAATTGCAGATAACGCTGGCTGGCCGCTGCCGCCGACTCAGCCCCTGCCGTCTCGGGAGCCCGAACGTTGCCGCCTTTGAGGATGAAACTGAAATCGAAGCCGGCCACCTGGGCATTGCCATGGCAACCCATGCAGCCTCCCATGTTCACCCCATGCACAGCGGCGGAACCGGCGGATTGGGCAAACACGTTCGGAGGGGGTGGCGCACCTGCGGCCTGGAAGGAAGTCGGAGCACCGTTAGCAGCAATCCGGCCCCTGAATTGCTGCAGGGTATAGTCCGTTTCAACCATGATATTGGCCTGGTAGTACACCGCGGCAGAGTGGCTGGGATCGGTTTTCGATAGCTGCGTGGTGTCGAACGGCTGGGCCTGGACCGAGACCAGCTTGTAGTACTGCCAGGGCGAATTCTTGACATTCTTGGCCTGGCTATAGCTCTGGATAGCCTGATGCGCCGCCTGATTGACCTGAATCACGTCAGCCGCAATCGGCTCATAGCGCTGGTTGATGCAGATCGGGCCGCCCGCCGGAGTACCGCCTTTGGCAATCTCGCGCAGATACAGTTGCTTGCCGGGCTTGCAGAAGGCCCCCTGGGCCTTGACTTGAGGGTTGTTGGGGTCGTCCTGGTAACTCAGCCCGGGATTGGTGGGCATGGGGCCCGGCGCTGGATTGATGATGCGGCCGTTCTCATCCTCAAGCGGCTTGCCACTGGGCAGCAGGATGTTGTCGGCCTGTTCGAAGGTCGCGTAGATAAAACTCGGGGCCGTGGGGGTCTTCTGGATGATGTGCAACGCCACCATCGCCCATTGCGCCTCGAAATAGCAGGTGCCCTTGCCCGGTGGTTGCTCATAGAAGCGCACCGTCTGCCTGTGGAATCGCGAGGGGTCCTCGCCGGGGCCCAGCTGGCGCCAGGCGGACTTGACCTCAATGGTGCCGTTGGGAAAGTTGACCCGCGGCGCGCTGGGGAAAGTCGGAGGTGTCTGCTTGACCGCGTTGAAGAAGTTCCGCGCGGCTTGTGCCAGCGCGGGGTTGGCGTACCAGAACTGGTTGGCGGCGACGTAGGTGTATTGCACCTGATTGGCCTTGGCCAGGAAGCGCACCAGCTGGGGGTTGGAATTGCCTCCGGTGGGAGTCGCCGGAACAACACCGGCATACATCTGGTCGAGGCCGATCTGGGTGCTTTCGTCGAGGTTGATCCAGGCCGGCAGTTTGGGTGCGATCTGGCCAGAGCAGGCTGGCACGGCAAAACTGTAGTCATAGGTTGGCGCAGTGCCATAACCATAACTGGGAGCGCCATCAGGCTTGTAGCCCGGGGGGCCGACGTTGGCACTGCCCTTGCCCGGAAAGATCTCAACCTTGCTTCGGTACGTATGCCACACCAGAGGCACGCCCTGGCTGCCGAAAGGCTGGCGGATATCGGGCACATCGCGCTGCCCGCCCAGGGCCGGCCAGTTGAGAGCGATGAACTCCTGCCAGGCGAAGGCCGCAGCCTGTGCCAACGTTGCCTGGGATGCCCCCCCGGGTATATCGGCGGGTACCTCGGGCGATACGGTTATCGACACCGGGGCGGCGTTCGAAACGCCGCCCAGAAGCGCCAGACCAACACTGATAGCAATGTAGGAAACCTGCCGCTGCAAACGATTCTTGTCTTGTTGATGCTCCATATCCTGACTCCTCCCTTGGCTGTTCGAGAGCGTAGATCAGCGCTCTCACGGCAACGCGCCAGGAAAAAGAACATTAGGCGCTAGCATTAATAGCCAAATGCCTGTACGCCAGCAGCGGTGGCGGCTTGAACGGGTCGTGACCGGTGATCGCCCTGGCCGGCAGCGCAAGCAGAGACATTGATGCCGATCAAGTGCCCGCCTCGCCAGCGGAGTAAACCTGAAGCCAATCAGGGCTGTGTGCGCAGCCCGCCCTTTGGCTCCGCGGAGACTTGACCATGCCCAGCACCGCTCTCGATACCCTCGCCCACCCACCGTTCCCGGCGCAGCAAGGCCAATACTGGATCGACGCCCTGAACGATGGCAGCCATGTGCTGATCCGCCCGCTGCGGCCCCAGGACCGGGAGCGGGAAAAGGCCTTTATCGAAAACCTCTCCCCGGCCACCCGGCACCAGCGCTTTCTCGGTGAGATCAAGGAAGTGGGCGAGCAACTGCTCAATCAACTGATGGATGTCGGCACGCCGCAGCGGGTGGCTTATGTGGCCCTGGTCCACGACAACGGCGAACTGCGGGAAGTGGGGATCAGCCGCTACGCCCAGGTAGACGAGCAGCCCTCGCATTGCGAGTTCGCCGTGACCATCGCCGATGAGTGGCAAGGCAAGGGCCTCGGCGCGCTATTGATGCAGCACCTGATCGACGAAGCCCGCAACAACGGTTTCCAGCAGATGTACTCGGTGGATTCCGCCGCCAACTACAGCATGCGCCGCCTGGCAAAACAGCTGGGCATGCGCAGCGCCATCGACCCCGATGACGCCACCCAGGTGATCCACAGCCTGGCGCTGTAACGCCAGAGCGCTCCGCGCCTCGGCCCGAGGCGCGGCCGCATTGCCCGCAGAACCGCCCCGCCGCCGATACTGAAGTCAAGCCACAGCCGACAGGTGCTCGTAGAGAATTCCCGAGCCGACGATGATCAGCACCACCCCGCCCAGCACTTCGGCGCGCTGGCCCATCACCGTGCCAATGGCGCGGCCCAGCATCACTCCCAGGGTGACCATGGTCATGGTGGCCAGGCCGATGGCGCTGGCCGCGACCCAGATGTTGACGTTGACGAACGCCAGCCCCACCCCCACCGCCAGGGCATCGATGCTGGTGGCCAAGCCGGTCACCGCCAGCAGCCAGAAGCCGTGCTGGCGCGGTTTTTCTTCCTCGGCCTCAGCCTGCTGGCGGGTGCCGTTGTAGATCATGTGCAGGCCCAGCAACAGCAGCAGGCTGAAGGCGATCCAGTGGTCCCAGTTGGCCACCCATTGAGTCGCGGCCTGGCCGATGAACCAGCCCACCACCGGGGTGATGGCTTCAATGACGCCGAAGATCAGGCCGATGCGCAAAGCTTCCAGCAGGCGCGGCTTGAGCATGGCCGAACCCTTGCCCACCGCGGCGGCGAAGGCATCGGTGGACATGGCGAAGGCGAGAAAGATGATCGAGGCTGGGTTCACGTTGAGTCTTCCGGTCGGGCTTGAGTCCACGACATGCCCACGCGCCCGACTTCAGCGCAGGTATGTCGATGGTCTCACCAACCGAAACGGTGCCCGTACCACGGCAGGTTGCCGAGAATGTTGATACGGGCGCCACCGCAGGGCGCGGTGGCAGGCTACTCCCCAAAGAGGCGCGCAGCTTAGCCGGGCACATGTGAAAATTTCATCAGCACCGCGCCACGACAGCTGCTCGCACAGCGGCTAGCCTGTGCAATCCACCCGTTGATTCGTGGAGGTACCCCATGCAACTCCAGGGCTCCTGCCATTGCGGCGCCGTGCACTTCAGCCTGTCCAGCCGCCATCCCTATCCCTACCAGCGCTGCTACTGCTCGATCTGCCGCAAGACCCAGGGCGGTGGCGGCTACGCCATCAACCTGGGGGGCGATGCGGCCAGCCTCAAGGTACGCGGGCGCAAGCACATCGTCATCTACCATGCCCGGCTCAAGCCCACCGGTGCCGCCCGGGCCCACAGCAGCAGCGCCGAACGGCACTTCTGCGGGCGCTGCGGCTCCGGGCTGTGGCTGTTCAGCCCGCAATGGCCGGAGCTGATCCACCCTTTTGCCTCGGCCATCGACACCCCGTTGCCGGTGCCGCCGCAACACACCCACTTGATGCTCGACTCCAGGGCGCCCTGGGTCGAGGTCGATGCCGGGGCGCACGACCTGCAGTTCGCCGAATACCCCGAGGAATCGATTGCCCAGTGGCACCAGCGCCTGGGGCTGGAGGCCTGAGCGCAACCGGGGCTTAACAGTCTTTGACAGTTTCCCGACAAAGCTGTCAAAGACTGCCACGCCCCCCTTCCCTAGCATCCGCTGATCCAATTGGCCCTCGGGTGCTGCATGTCCCGCAAACTTCTCGGCCTGCCGCTGGTGGGCCTGCTCTTGAGCAACCTCGGCTGCAACGGCCAGCCTCCGGCGCCGCCGCCCATCGCGCCCGGCGATTACGCCAGCATCATCGGCTACCTGAAGCAGTACATCCCGCAACAGATGGCCGAACATCAGGTGCCCGGGCTGTCCATCGCCCTGGTGGACGGCCAGCAACTGATCTGGGCCCGGGGCTTTGGCTTCGCCGACCAGGCCCGGGGCCTGCAAGTGACCGAAAACACCGCGTTTCGCGCCGGTGCCCTGTCGCAATTGCTGACTGCCACGGCGGTAATGCAACTGGTGGAACAAGGGCGCCTGCAACTGGACGCGCCGCTGCAGGACACCCTCAGGGAGTTCTACGTCCGCTCGCGCTTCCACGAGGACCAGAACGCCGCCGACCGGGCCGTGACTCTGCGCCGCCTGCTCAGCCACCAGGGCGGCATTCCCAGCGAATACCTGCGCGACGCACGCACCCCCAACGCCCTCGACGAACTGCCGGGAAAGCTCAGCGGGCTGTGGCTGAGCAACGCTCCGGGAACCCAGACCGCCTACTCCAACCTCGGTTATGCCCTGCTCGGGGCAGCGGTGGAGCGCAGCAGCGGCGTGGATTTCGAACAGCAGTTGCAGAAGAGCCTGCTGCGCCCACTGGGCATGAGCCAGTCGAGCTTTGTCGGGGACAGCCGCGCCCAGCCCTACCGGGCAAGAGGCTATGAAGACGGTGTCAGCAGCGATGCGCTGGTCCGCGACCTTTCCGCCCAGGGCCTGTGGAGCAGCCCGCGGGACCTGAGCCGCTATGTGCGCATGCTGTTCGCCCAGGGCCGGTACCAGGACCGCCAACTGCTCTCGGCGGCATCCATCGACGAAATGGTGCGCACGCAGAACGCCGGCAACCCGCTGGATTTCGACTGCCAGGTAGGCCTTGGCTGGTTCCTGTCGCCCTGCGGCGAGGAATGGGTCCGGCCAGATATGCGCACCTGGCAGCAAAGCGGTTTCGGCGAGGGCTTTCATGCCCGGATCAGCGTGCTGGCCGAGCAGCAGCTGGCGGTGATCGTGATGAGCAATTCCGACAGCGGCGAGGCCCTGGCCCAGCCCCTGGTGCCCCAGGTACTGCGCATGCTGCTGCAGGCCCACGGCACCCCGCCACCGCAACCGGCCACGGCCCCCCAGGCCCAGCAACGTCGGGTTCCGCAAGCGGCGGATCGCCGGCACCTGGCGGGCTTCTATGCCACCCGCTGGGGTGTGCTGCGGATCCGCGACCAGCACCAGCGCCTGTACGCCGAGCTGGCCGGCGAGCGCTACGAACTGCTGCGGGACGAACAGGGCTGGCTAAGGGTGCGCAAGAAGCGCCTCGGGCTCTGGCCCCAGGACCTGGGCCCGCTGGGGCAACTGCAACTGGACGTGATGCAGGTCCAGGGCCATCGGGTGTTCACCGCCAAGAGCCACGGCCAGTTGCTGGCGGTGGGAGAACGGATCGAGCCGGTGCCCCTGACGGACAACTGGCTGGCCACGGTCGGCACCTACCAGGCTCTGAGCGACGACCCCGGCGAACCGCCCATCAACGGCATGGACATCGCCCTGGAGGACGGCTTCCTGATGATCCGCAGCCTGCAGCAAGGCCGTCCCCTCACCGACTACATCCTCGCCCCGGTGGACAACGCCCACGCGGTGATCGCCGGCAACGGCCCGGGCCTGGGCGACACCGTGCGCCGCCAGGTCAACGGCGTGAACGTCCTGGGCTACTCATTCAAACGCACCTATAACGCCAACCACCTGAGGTTCTGACCCTTCATGAAAACCCTGAAACACTCCACCACCGCCGCCTTGTGGGCCGGCACCCTGGGCCTGAGCACGGTCTGCGGCACGCTGCACGCCGAAGACTGGAAGTACGGCGTGCACGCCGGGGTGGCCAGCGTGCCGCGCTACAGCGGCAGTGACGAACGCGCCCTGGCGCCGATTCTCGGCGGCGAGATCATCAGCCCCTGGGGCGTGTTCCTCAATACCGACCAGGGCCTGGGCTGGGGCAACGAATGGGGCGACCTGTCGTTCAGTACCTGGGTCGGCCCGAGCGAATCACGGCGCGACAAGAACCACCTGGGCCAGGGCTCCAAGCGCCTCAGGGGCATGGGCGAAATAAAGACCCGGGCACAGTTCGGCGCGCACCTGGGCTATGACCTGGGGCCGTTCGAACTGGGCGCCACCCTGACCCACGCGGTGAAGAAGAACGACAACCGCGACACCGGCTCGGCCTACAGCGCACTGGAACTGAGCATTGGCAGCAACCTCTACCAGGGCCGCTTCGGCAGCCTGGATGCCAGCCTCAACAGCCTGTTCGGCAACGCCGACTACATGCAGACCTGGTACGGGGTGAGCGACACCCAGGCGGCCCACAGCCGCTTCGGCGCCTACCGGGCCAAGGGTGGACGGGTCAGCAGCGGCGCCGACCTGGCCTGGACCCTGCCCCTCAATGAGCAGACCAAGGTCTCAACCCTGCTGTCGATGAAGTACCTGAGCAAGGAAGCCGGCGACAGCCCGATCGTCGACCGGCGCATGCAGACCAGCATCGCCACTCAACTTGAGTACAGCTTCTAAGAAAGGGAGCGCGCGGCCCGTGATCACGGGCCGCGTTGCTGCGCAGGTTCAGGGCTGCGCGCGAACCTCAGTCGAGGTGGGCCCAGGTCATGCGGAACGAGGCACCGCCCCACTCCGAATCCGCCACTTCGACCTTGCCGCCGTGCCATTGCGAGACCCGCCGCACCAGCGCCAGGCCCAGGCCGAAACCGCCGGTACGCCGGTCACGGCTGGCGTCGAGACGGGAAAACGGCTCGAAGATCTTCTCCCGGCCATCCACCGGCACCCCGGGACCATCATCGTTGACCCGCACTTCGTAGCCATGCTCCAGGCGCACCAGGGACACCTCGACCCGGCGGTCGGCGTAGCGGATGGCGTTGCGCAGCAGGTTGATCACTGCCCGGGCCATGAAGCGCGGTTCGATGCGCACGTACTCCACCTGGCAGGAACGGATCAGCAGTTGCACCCCGGCCGCCTCGGCCTCCAGGGCCACGCTGCCGACCACGCTGTCGAGCCAGCTCTGGGCCTGGATGTTTTCCCGGTTGATGGTGGCCGCGCCATGTTCCAGGCTGGCGTAGCTGAGGAGTTCGGAGACCATTTCCTCCAGCTCGCCGAGGTCGGCATACATGTCGGCGATCAACTCGCGGTTTTCATCCGGATCTGGCTGTTGCTGCAACTGGTCCAGCTCGAAGGACAGCCGGGCGATGGGCGTGCGCAGTTCGTGGGACACCGCGTTGGTCAACTCGCGCTGATTGGCGATCAGCCCCTCGATGCGCGCCGCCATGCGGTTGAAGTGCTGGGCCAGGTCGCGGATGTTGGAACGCCGCGACAGGTGCAGCCGGGTGCCCAGGTCGTTGTCGCCAAAACGTTCGGCGGCCAGGCGCAGGCGCTCCAGGTCGCGCCAGTGCGGGCGCACCCAGAAGTACAGGACGATGGCCAGCAGCGCGCCGAGCAAGGCATAGGCGGCGATGTTGTAGAGCAGGGTCAGGGGCGGGTCTTCCGGCAGCTTGATGCTCAACAGTTGCTTGCCGCCGTCGATGCTGCCGATGAATTCGGTGAACTCCTCGCGCACCACCAACTGGTTGGAATCCAGCAGGGCCTGTTCGCGCACGCTCAGGTCCAGGTCGTCGGCCTGCACCAGTTTGAGCAGCAGCCCGTAGTGCGGCTTGAGCTGCTCCAACTGCTGCTGACGCCCGGCCTCGTCGAACGGCCGCAACTGTTCGCTCAGGCTGTAGGCCGGCCCGCGCACCGCATCGCGGTTGTAGGACTCGATCAGGTCGGCGGCCAGGTAGTTGATGAAGATGTGTTGCACCGCGGTCATGGCCCCGGCGAAGCCCAGGGCCAGGAACAGGTAGAGCCCCAGAAACAGACGCAGCATTCAAACCTCCCAGGCGAACGGATTGAACAGGTAGCCCTTGCCCCACACGGTCTTGATGCACACCGGCTCGCGCGGGTTGTCCTTGAGCTTGCCCCGCAGCTTGCTGATGTAGACGTCGACACTGCGGTTGAGGCCGTCGAACTCGATGCCGCGCATGCGGTTGAGGATGTCGTCCCGGGACAGGGTCTTGCCCGGCGCGCTGGCCAGCAGCCAGAGCAGCTCGAATTCCATGGTGGTCAGTTCCACCGGCTCGCCCGCCAGGCGCACCTCGCGGCTGTTGCGGTCGATGCTCAGCACGCCGAATGCCAGGGCCCCGCGCAGGGTGGTGGTTTCCGGCACCTGGCGCCGTTGCAGGGCCCGCAGGCGCGCCAGCAGCACCGCCGGTTTTATAGGCTTGATCACGTAGTCATCGGCGCCGGATTCCAGGCCGAGAATGTGGTCCAGGTCGTCTTCCTTGGCGGTGAGGATGACGATGGGGGTGTCCGCCACGGCGCGGATCTCCCGGCACACGTGCAGGCCGCTCTGGCCGGGCAGCATCAGGTCGAGCACCACCAGTTTCGGTTTGAATTCGAGAAATGCCGCCAGGGCGGTATCGCCGCGGTGGACCGTCAGCACTTCAAAGCCGTGCTGGGACAGAAAATGCGCGATCAGCCCGGCGAGCTTCTCGTCATCTTCCACCAGCAACACCTTGCCAAGACCCAGGTTTTCCATATTTGCCAATCTGTGAACGCACAATTTGTGCGCGCGCATTATAGGGGGCAAGAGGTTAAGGAAAGGATAACGCAAGCCACAAAACCCGGGACTTGCAGCGGTTTTGCGCGATATTTCATTCTTTTAAGAGTTTTTAACAATTTGCCCCTGCTTTTACACAAGGGCAGTCGTTCACCAGGCCGGCACGCCACTGTGAAAACGGAACTCCGGATCCGGCGACTCGATCAGTTCCTGCTCCGCCGCCCGCACCCGGTCGATGACCTGGGCGATGTCCTTGGCGTCGCCATACTGATAGGCCAGCTTCAGGTAGCCCTGGTAGTGCCGGGCCTCGCTTTTGAGCAGGCCGAAGTAGAACTTGCCCAGTTCCTCGTCCAGGTGCGGCACCAGGGCTTCGAAACGCTCGCAGCTGCGGGCCTCGATAAAGGCGCCCACCACCAGGGTGTCCACCAGCTTCACCGGCTCGTGGCTGCGCACTACCTTGCGCAGGCCCGAGGCATAGCGCCCGGCATGCAACTGGCGCAGCTCGACCTTGCGCTTCTTCATCAGGCGCAGGACCTGCTCATGGTGCACCAGCTCTTCCCGGGCCAGGCGCGACATCATGTTGATCAGGTCGACATGGGCGTGGTACTTGGCGATCAGGCTCAAGGCGGTGCTGGCGGCCTTGAACTCGCAGTTCTTGTGGTCGATCAGCAGGGTTTCCTGGTCGGCCAGGGCCGCCTGGACCCAGGCGTCGGGCGTGCGGCAGCCAAGAAAGTCGGGAATTTCAGGAAAGTTCATCGGCGCATTTCCGAACAATCAGCCACCACCGCAAAGCGGCAGGCAGCACTATCAGTGATCGTTAACATGAGGCTCACGGGACAAAAGGCTTCATAGCGAAAGGCCGGCGATTATACCGGCCGAGCCGCAGACCACCAGCGGCCGCGATTGATATGCATCAACATCCGGCCCGGGCGCCAGCAACTATAGTTGTGCACGCTAGGGTCTGTTCCCGTTTGGTGACGAGCCGCGTCGCTGGGCCAAACGGGAACAGACCCTAACCGTTCATCCCTTCCTGGAGATCCCGATCATGCAAAGCATCCGCAGTATCCTGGTGGTCATCGATCCCACGCCCGGCGAAAGCCTTGCCCTCAAGCGCGCCAAGCTGATTGCCGGGGTCACCCAGGCCCACCTGCACCTGCTGGTCTGCGACAGAAAGCACGAGCATTCGGCGCTGCTGAGCGTACTCAAGAGCAGCCTCACCGGCGAAGGCTACAGCGTCACCACCGAGCAGGCCTGGAACGAAAGCCTGCACGAAACCATCATCGATGTGCAGCAGGCCGAGGGCTGCGGCCTGGTGATCAAGCAGCACCTGCCGGACGCCCCGCTGAAGAAAGCCCTGCTGACCCCGGCGGACTGGAAACTGCTGCGCTACTGCCCGACCCCGGTGCTGCTGGTCAAGACCGCCACGCCCTGGGTCGGCGGCGTGGTGATGGCCGCTATCGACGTCGGCAACATGGACGGCGAGCACCGGGCCTTGCACGCCAGTATCGTCGACCACGGCTTCGATATCGCCAGCCTGGCCAAGGCCCAGTTGCATGTGATCAGCGCTCACCCGTCGCCGATGCTGTCGGCCGCCGACCCGGTGTTCCAGCTCAAGGAAACCATCGAGGCGCGCTATCGCGAGCAGTGCAAGGCGTTCCAGGCCGAGTTCGACATCGACGACGCCCACCTGCATATCGAGGAAGGCCCGGCCGATGTGCTGATTCCCCACCTGGCCCACAAGCTTGGCGCCGTGCTGACCATCATCGGCACCGTGGCCCGCACCGGAATTTCCGGGGCACTGATCGGCAACACCGCCGAAGTGGTGCTCGACTCCCTGGACAGCGACGTGCTGGTGCTCAAGCCGGCGGACATCATGGATCACCTGGAAGAGCTGGCGGCCAAGGCTTGAGCCCCCTCCCCCGCAACGCCATCGCGTAATCTGCGCCGTCCATGACGGCGCTTTCGCCGACAAGCCAGTCCTACAGAGCCCGATCAACCTCACCCCGTAGGAGCCGGCTTGCCGGCGAAGAGGCCTACAAGCCTTGCACCGCCCTGGCGGCCGTCTTCGCTGGCAAGCCAGCTCCTACAGTGGCATTTGCGTGGGGGGACCTTGGCGGCGGAGCACTCAGCCGAGGGCATCCTTGAGAAAGCCGGGGGCGATGTAGCGCTGGTAGTGGGCTTCGGACAGCAGGAAGAATTCCCGATCAATGGCGTCGCGCAACTCCGGCAGGGCCCAGTCGCGAAACTCAGGCAGCAGCACCATCCCATAGGCATCGAGCTGGTTGATCACCCGCGCGCCACGGGCAATCAGCTGGTAGGCCCAGCAATACTCGGACTGATGGGGCACGAAGCGGATCTTGCGCTGCTCCAGCTGCTCGCGCAGGCGCACCGGATCGAAGACTTCCAGCTTGGCCGCCATCACCTGCACCAGCAGGTGCTCAAGACGCAGCCAGACCGCGCGTTTTTCCTCCTCGTTGTAACCATTCCAGTTGATCACTTCATGGTGGAAACGCTTGCAGCCACGGCATACCAGATCGCCGTAAACCGTGGAACAGAGGCCGACGCAGGGGGTCTTGATGGTCTGATTGGGCATAGATAGACAACGCACGCAAAAGCAAAACAGTGGGCAATGTTAGCCCTTTGTCTAAGATTGATCACCCCTCAAACTTCAATACAGCAACTTACGTTGAGGCTTTTTTTACCGTAGAATCAGCCAGCCTTTTTAGGCGCCAATGTCCGTTTGAAGCTGTTTTCAAAGCGTCACGAGCACAGTCGTTCCTTCAGAGCGGTGTTGGCGAGGGGTTTTTCCAGCGGGGAAAAACCCAACGCCAACCCTCATCAGCTCCCCGTTCTGCAGGCGTAAAACTTTGAAAGCAGCTTCTGTAAGGAATTGTCGGTAATTCTGGCTAAGTGGCCCACAACGCCACGCAGCGCATGAGTACGGCAATTTCGGGATGAGCGTCCCGGACACCCATTTGGGACCACTGATGAGGGTAATAACTGTGCTTGAAGCCTACCGCAAACATATCGAAGAGCGTGCAGCACTGGGTATCGTTCCCCAGCCGCTTAACGCCGAACAAACTGCAGGCCTGGTCGAGCTGCTGAAGAATCCCCCGGCTGGCGAAGAAGCTTTCCTCGTTGACCTGATCACCAATCGCGTTCCACCAGGAGTCGACGAAGCCGCCTACGTCAAGGCCGGTTTCCTCTCCGCGCTGGCCAAAGGCGAAGCCTCCTCCCCTCTGATCGACAAGAAGCGCGCCGTTGAACTGCTGGGCACCATGCAGGGCGGCTACAACATCGTGACCCTGGTGAACCTGCTGGACGACGCCGAACTGGCGCCAGTGGCCGCCGCTCAACTCAAGCACACCCTGCTGATGTTCGACGCCTTCCACGACGTCGCGGAAAAAGCCAAGAACGGCAACGTTCACGCCCAAGGCGTACTGCAATCCTGGGCCGACGGCGAGTGGTTCAAGAATCGCCCGGTACTGGCCGACAAGATCAGCCTGCGGGTGTTCAAGGTCACCGGCGAAACCAACACCGACGACCTCTCCCCGGCACCAGACGCCTGGTCGCGTCCTGACATCCCGCTGCACGCCCTGGCCATGCTGAAAATGGCCCGTGACGGCATCGTTCCGGACGAGCAAGGCAAGACCGGCCCGATGAAGCAGATCGAAGAAATGCGCGGTCAAGGCTTCCCGATCGCCTACGTCGGCGACGTGGTCGGTACCGGTTCCTCGCGTAAATCGGCCACCAACTCGGTGCTGTGGTTCTTCGGCGACGACGTGCCTTATGTTCCGAACAAGCGTGCCGGCGGCTTCTGCTTCGGCAGCAAGATCGCCCCGATCTTCTACAACACCATGGAAGACGCCGGCGCCCTGCCGATCGAATTCGACGTGTCGAAGATGAACATGGGCGACGTGATCGACCTGTACCCGCACGCAGGCAAAGTCTGCAAGCACGGTACCGACGAAGTCCTGGCCACCTTCGAAATGAAGACCCCGGTCCTGCTCGACGAAGTCCGTGCCGGCGGCCGTATCCCGCTGATCATCGGCCGTGGCCTGACCGAGAAGGCTCGCGCCGAACTGGGCCTGCCTGCGTTCGACCTGTTCAAGAAGCCCGAAGCCCCTGTTGAAAGCACCAAGGGCTTCACCCTGGCGCAGAAGATGGTCGGCAAGGCCTGCGGCCTGGCAGAAGGCAAAGGCGTTCGTCCTGGCACCTACTGCGAACCGAAGATGACCACCGTGGGTTCCCAGGACACCACAGGTCCCATGACCCGTGACGAACTGAAAGACCTGGCGTGCCTGGGCTTCTCCGCTGACCTGGTGATGCAGTCCTTCTGCCACACCGCGGCGTATCCGAAGCCGATCGACGTGACCACCCACCACACCCTGCCTGACTTCATCATGACCCGCGGCGGCGTTTCCCTGCGTCCGGGCGACGGCATCATCCACTCGTGGCTGAACCGCATGCTGCTGCCGGACACCGTCGGTACCGGTGGTGACTCCCACACCCGTTTCCCGATGGGCATCTCGTTCCCGGCCGGCTCCGGCCTGGTGGCGTT
The DNA here is from genome assembly GCF_052665325.1 of Pseudomonas sp. 8(2025). Taxonomy (NCBI): domain Bacteria; kingdom Pseudomonadati; phylum Pseudomonadota; class Gammaproteobacteria; order Pseudomonadales; family Pseudomonadaceae; genus Pseudomonas; species Pseudomonas sp. 8(2025). The sequence continues at coordinate 85,806 of NZ_JBQOIE010000012.1, forward strand.
CGCCGCTGCCACCGGCGTCATGCCGCTGGACATGCCGGAATCGATCCTGGTGCGCTTCAAGGGCAAAATGAAACCTGGCATCACCCTGCGTGACCTGGTCCATGCCATTCCTTACTTCGCCATCCAGAACGGCCTGCTGACCGTCGAGAAGAAAGGCAAGAAAAACGCCTTCTCCGGCCGCATCCTGGAAATCGAAGGCCTGGAAGGCCTGACCCTGGAGCAGGCGTTCGAACTGTCCGACGCCTCGGCCGAACGTTCGGCTGCCGGTTGCACCATCAAGCTGTCGAAAGAGTCGATCACCGAGTACCTGCAGTCCAACATCACCCTGCTGCGCTGGATGATCGGCGAAGGCTACGGTGACGCACGTACCCTGGAACGTCGCGCTCAAGCGATGGAAGCCTGGATCGCCAACCCTGAGTTGATGGAAGCCGATGCCGACGCCGAATACGCCGAAATCATCGAAATCGACCTGGCCGACATCAGCGAGCCGGTACTGTGCGCGCCGAACGACCCGGACGACGCCCGTCTGCTGTCCAGCGTTGCTGGCGAGAAGATCGACGAAGTGTTCATCGGTTCGTGCATGACCAACATCGGTCACTTCCGCGCTGCCGGTAAACTGCTGGATCAGGTCAAGGGCCAGCTGCCAACCCGTCTGTGGCTGTCGCCGCCGACCAAGATGGACGCTCACCAACTGACCGAAGAAGGCTACTACGGCATCTACGGCAAGGCCGGCGCACGCATGGAAATGCCAGGCTGCTCGCTGTGCATGGGTAACCAGGCACGCGTCGAGCCGAACAGCACCGTGGTGTCGACCTCGACCCGTAACTTCCCGAACCGTCTGGGCGACGGCGCCAACGTCTACCTGGCTTCGGCCGAGCTGGCGTCGGTGGCTTCGATCCTGGGTCGCCTGCCGACCGTCGAGGAGTACATGGAATACGCTGGCAAGATCGACAGCATGGCGGCCGATATCTACCGCTACCTGTCCTTCGACCAGATCGCCGAGTTCCGTGAAGCAGCTGCCAACGCCAACATCCCGGTGGTGCAAGCCTAAGGCTGTAGCGTTGTAAGAAGGAACGCCGCGTATTCCACGATACGCGGCGTTTTTTTATGCCTGGGAAAAAGCCCCGGCCTTCCAGCCCCGCAGGCTCTCCTGCAGCGTGTCGTCGACGCTGGTGCCGCTGAGCAGCACCTGGTACTCGCGGCTCGACGGCAGCAGTGCCAGGGCGTCCTTGGCCTCGTGCTTGAGCCTCGCCAGGGCCAGGTGCTTGTGCTCCAGGCTGACCTGGCGGAAGAACTCGTCCAGGGCCTCGATGCTGGTGCCGTCCAGGTCCGGGGACTCCTCCAGGCTGAGGATGATGCTGTGGATCGGCGCCTGCACATGGCGGATCAGGCGCAGGGCGCCGCCGAGGATGCGTTCGGCGTTGGCGAAGAACAGCGCCTCCCCCGGCCGCAGGATCAGCACGCCGGGCACCTGCCGGGCCTGAGGATGACGGCTGAGATCGACAAAGTCGTGGCCGCTGCCCAGTTGCCCGAGGATCTGGATATCCGCCGCCGACATCTGCCGCAGCAGCAACAGGATGCTGATGCCCACTGACAGCAGCAGCCCGTCCAGCACCCCCAGCACCAGCACCGCGCTGACCGCGCAGATCACCAGCACCCGGTCACGCCGCCAGATGAAGTAGCGCCCCAGGGGTTGCAGGCTCAGGCCATGGCCCAGGGCGTACATGACAATCGCCGCCAGCACCGGCTCCGGGGTCAGGGCGATATAGGGCAGCACGGTCAGCACGATGAGCAGCATCACCGCCGCCGCGGTCAGCCCTGCCAGGCGCGAGCGCGCCCCGGCCGCTTCATTGGCGGAGGTGGCCGAGTAGCCGGCCCCGGCGGGCATGCCATGGAACAGCCCCGAGAGCAGATTGGAAGCGCCCAGGGCCAGCAGGTCGCGGTTGGAGGAAACCCGGTCGCCATGCTTCAGGGCAAAGGAGCTGATGGAACCATAGGATTCGGCATACAGGATCATCACCAGGGCGAACGCCAGCTCCCCCAGGCGCAGCCAGTCGGCAAAAGGCAGTTGCGGCAGGCTCGGCACCTCCAGCTTGAGTTCGATGACCCCGATCAGGTCGACGCCATGGGCCGGCAGGTTGAACCACTGGCCGGCGCCAATGCCGATCACCACCGCCACCAGCCCGCCGGGCACATAGGGAATTCGCGAGCAGATCCCCAGCACCAGCAGCGCCACCGCCGCCACCGCGGCGCCGGCCCAGTTCCATTGCGGCCACTGCTCCAGCAACTGCGGCAGGAAGCGCACCAGGTTACCGGTGCTCAGGTGCACCCCGACCACGGTGGCGAACTGCTTGAGGACAATGGTCAACGCCAGGCCGAAGGCAAAACCGCGCAGCACCGGCTTGGCAATGAAGGCGGTCACGCCGCCCAGGCGGAACAGCCCGGCCAGGAGGAAGAACACCCCAGTGAGCAGCACCAGGGCAAAGGCCAGGCTCAGGCGCAGCTGGGCGTCGCCACCGGCCAGGGACAGGGTGGCCGCCGCCAGCACTGCGGCCGACGATGAAGTGGCAGAAACAATGGCAAAGCGGCTGGTGCCCAACAGGCCGTAGCACAGCAACCCGGCAAACAGGGCAATGACCCCGGCCTGGGGCGGCAAGGCGGCGATGCTGGAATAGGCTACGGCTTCCGGCAACAACAGGCCGGCAATGGATAGGCCGGCCAGCAGGTCGCGGGTGCGCTTGGGTGCAGCGGTTGGGTGGATCAGGGGTTCAGTGGCCAATCGGGTTCATCCGTGACAACGCAAAATCCAGATTCAGGGGGTGTCGCCCAACGGAATAAACGTGTTTGGGCAGGCTTGCAGCCAGAGGAGCGGGAATGGCCACGGGCGGGTTCCTGGCAGCAATAAGAGCACCAGCTTAGCCCTTTATTCAAGGCAGCAAACAATCCTGATCAATGCCTTGAACGACAACGCCGCCGGTACAGTGAAGTACCGACGGCGTTGTGTGCAGCAGCGGGTTCGCCAGGGAGGCGTCCGCGCACCTTGCAGTTGGCTTGCGGGCCTCTTCGCCGGCAAGCCGGCTCCTACCGGAAAGCGCCGGGAGGCTGTCAGGACGCCAGGGAGTACACCAGGGCAGTAATGGCCACCAGGCCCACCAGGGTCACGAAGACGTTGGAAGCCTGGCCGCGGTAGCGGGCCATGGCCGGCACCTTGCGGATGGCGTACATCGGCATCAGGAACAGGATCGCCGCGATCACCGGGCCGCCCATGGTCTCGATCATCGTCAGGATGCTCGGGTTGAGGGTGGCCACGGCCCAGCAGATCACCAGCATGAAGGCGGCGGTGACGCGGTCCAGGGTTTTCGTGCCCGGGCGCCGGCCGCTCTTGCCGATCAGGCCCTTGAGGCCTTCGCTGGCACCGATGTAGTGGCCCAGGAAGGACTTGGCGATGGCCACGAAGGCAATCAACGGCGCGGCGAAGGCGATGGTCGGATTCTGGAAATGGTTGGCCAGGTAGGACAGGATGGACAGGTTCTGCGCCTTGGCTTCCGCCAGCTGCGCCGGGTTCAGGGTCAGTACGCAGCTGAAGACGAAGAACAGCACCATGCCCACCATCAGCAGGTGGGCGCGGGAGAGAATCTGCGAACTGCGCTCTTCGGCGTGCACGCCATAGCGGCGCTTCTGGTCCACGGCAAAGGCCGAGATGATCGGCGAATGGTTGAACGAGAAGACCATCACCGGAATCGCCAGCCACAGGGTATGCAGGAAGGCCGAAGGCGCCGGGACATCGCTGACGGTGGCGAGGATGCCGCCATTCCAGTGCGGGATCAGGAACACCGCGAGGAACAGCAGGGCCACGATGAACGGGTAGACCATCAGGCTCATGGCCTTGACGATCACCTGCTCGCCGCAACGCACCACCACCAGCAGGCCGAAGATCAGCACCAGGGCCAGGATCGCCCGCGGTGGCGGCGCGATGTGCAGTTGGTTGGTCATGAAGCTGTCGACGGTGTTGGTCAGGGCCACGCTGTAGATCAGCAGGATCGGGAAGATCGCCAAAAAGTACAGCAAGGTGATCAGGGCACCGGCGGTGAGGCCGAAATGCTCTTCCACCACGTCAGTGATGTCCGCACCGTCACGCCCGGAAAGCACGAAGCGGGTCAGGCCGCGGTGTGCATAGAAGGTCATGGGGAAGGCCAGCAGCGCCAGGATCAACAGCGGCCAGAAACCGCCGATGCCGGCATTGATGGGCAGAAACAGGGTACCGGCACCGATGGCCGTGCCAAACAGGCCGAGCATCCAGGTGGTGTCTTGGCGGTTCCAGCGGGTCAGGGTCGCTGGGGCCGCGGTTTCAAAGCGTTGATCAACGCTGTTGGCCTGATCATTCATCCGGTGGGATCTCCACATTCCGGTCGTTTGCCATTCACCCGGGCGTATCGGAGTACCCGACAGGCAGTGCCCGAGCGAAAAGAGGGGGCGCGATTGTCCGGGATTCCAAGGGCGCTGCATAGACTCAGCTGAGGAACGGTTTATGCGCTGCAGGTATTTTTTCGTTTGATGGGAAAGCGTCTGGCCCGGCCCTCTCCCGCTCAATCCGGGTTCCGCAGGAGCTGGCTTGCCAGCGAAAGGCGCCCGCCTGAAGACGCCATTCGCCGGCAAGCCGGCCCCTAGTAGGCCGCGTTGACAAGCCTCACGGGCAGGCGGCATGATCGGACCCCATGAATATCTACGCGCTGAACCCTACCTCCACCACCACGACTGCCTCCGGCGGGTCGTGTGGTGGCTGTGCGGGATGACACAAGCACAGTAGAACCAAGGCCCCGCCAGCAATGGACGGGGCCTTTTGTTTCTCCGTCCAGCTGGCACTACAAGGAGAGACAAGATGCCTTTATCCAACGCCAAGCGTGCCCTGCTGGTGATCGACATGCAGGTTGGCCTGTTCAATGGACCGGACAAGCCCTACAAGCGCGAGCAGGTCCTGGAAAACATCAACCAACTGATCCGCCGCGCCCGCCAGGCCGGAGCGCCGATCTTCGCCGTGCGCCATACCGGCCCCGCCGAATCCCCGATTGCCGCTGGCAGTGCATTCTGGCAACTGCTGCCGACCCTGGAAGTGGATGAAGAGCTGGACTGCGTACTGGACAAGACGCGCCCCAGTTGCTTTGTCGGCACCGGGCTGGCCGAGCGCCTGCAGGAGGCCCAGGTCAATGAACTGGTGATCGCCGGCATGAAGACCCAGTACTGCGTCGATACCACCTGCCGCGCCGCCGGCGACCTGGGCTTTGCCGCCGTGCTGGTAGAGGACGCCCATACCTGCATGGACACGCCGCTGATCGGGGCAAGAACCATCATCGCCCACCATAACGCCACCCTGAACGGCCCCTTCGTGCGCCTGGCCACGACCGCCGACGTAACCTTCTGACCCCATCGTCCCCACACCGCCCCGGGCACGCCGAACATGGCGTGATGCCCCCGGGAACGGTGCCGGCGAGCATTGCCAAAATCCCTCGCAACCCGCACCCTTGAGCCTTCGCCCCTGCCCGTATGGAACCCTCCATGAGCGCCACGACGATCGCCGGCTGCCTCCTCTACAGCCTTGATCCACCTTCCCTCGCCCGCTTCTATGCCGAACTGCTGGGCTGGCCCATCACCGAACAGCAAGCCGACTACCAGCAACTGGCCCACCAGGGCTTCGAGCTGACCCTGGTCCAGGTGCCGCCAGCGATTGCTGCGCGCATCGTCCTCCAGGAACCGCCGCTGCCCCGCAGCGATTGCGCCTGCAAGCCGCTGTTCCAGGTAGACGACCTGGCCCGGGCCCGGCAGCGCGCTGCCAAGGCCGGTGGCCGGGTGTACGAAGCCGAGCGCGAATGGCAATTCAAGGACGCCCGGGCCTGCGACGGCATCGACCCGGAAGGCAACATCTTTCAATTGCGCCAACCCCTGCCCCGCTAACCCACGAGGAGTCCGCCATGCGCGCCACCGTTCTGGTCCTGGTTGAAAACGTCAACGCCTACCTGCCGCACCTCGAAGACCTGGGTTTCAGGCTGATCCTGGCGCCCACCCCACAGACCCGGGCCCAGGCGATCCGGGACCACGCCGGGCAGATCGATGCGGTGCTGACCCGTGGCCCCCTGGGGCTGAGCGCGGCGGAAATCGCCGCCCTGCCCCGATTGCAGATCATTTGCGTGATCGGCGCCGGCTATGAGCAAGTGGACCTGCAAGCGGCGAGCAATCGCGGGATCGCAGTAACCAATGGCGCCGGGGTCAACGCCTCGTCCGTGGCCGATCATGCCCTGGCCCTGCTGCTGGCCCTGGTGCGCGGCATTCCCCAGTCCGACGCCGCGGTACGCCAGGGGCACTGGCCGAAGGTGCTGCGCCCGTCCCTGGCCGGCATGCGCCTGGGGGTGCTCGGCCTCGGCGCCGTGGGCCAGGCCATCGCCCGGCGCTGCGCCCTGGGCTTCGACATGCCGGTGAGCTACCACAGCCGCCAGCCACGCCCCGACCAGCCCTACCGCTTCTGCCCGACCCTGGTGGAACTGGCCCGGGACTCGGACGTCCTGGTAATCGCCACCCCGGGCGGCGCCGACACCCGGCACCTGGTGGACCAGCCGGTGCTGGAAGCCCTTGGCCCCGAAGGTTTCCTGGTGAACATCGCCCGGGCCAGCGTGGTGGACACCAACGCCCTGCTGCAGGCCCTGCAGCAGCGGCGGATTGCCGGCGCGGCCCTGGATGTGTTCGATGACGAACCCCAAGTCCCGGACGCCCTCAAGGTGCTCGACAACGTGGTGCTCACGCCCCACGTCGCCGGCCTTTCGCCCCAGGCCAGCCGCGATACCGTGGCGATGGTCGGCCAGAACCTGCTGGCCCACTTCGAAGGCCGGCCACTGCTGACCCCGCTGGCCCTGCCGGCACCGAACTGACCCAGCCCCGAGTCAACGCCTATGCTCGTGGGGCGGACAACCTCTGTGCCTGCATGACTGGTGTAGGAGCCGGCTTGGTCTCATCGGGTCGTAGACACACGGGGCTAAATTCAAACGCTTGTATCAAAAGCAATGATTGTCCGGCAACACGCGCACCTATAAAGGCCCGCCGCGATTGTGAGGGGCCGGTAGGCGCATTAGATTAGCCAATAATCTCTGGCCTCCAGAATAAGCAGAAGGGATAAGCATGGCGCTTACAGACCAGTCCACCCGCACTCGCTCCGGCGAGGAACTCGATGCCAACCTGATCGACCCGTACCTCAAGGCGCACATTCCCGGCCTGAGCGGTACGCCGCAGATCAGCCAGTTCCCGGGCGGTGCCTCGAACCTCACCTACCTGCTGGAATACCCCGGGCAGGAGTTTGTCCTGCGTCGCCCGCCCTTCGGCCACAAGGCCAAGTCGGCCCACGACATGGGCCGCGAGTTCCGCATTCTCAACCAGCTCAAGGACGGTTTCCCCTACTGCCCCAAAGCCTACGTGCACTGCACCGACGAGTCGGTGATCGGCGCCGAGTTCTATGTCATGGAACGGGTCAAGGGCATCATCCTGCGCTCCGACCTGCCGCCGGAGCTGGGCCTGGATGCCGGCCAGACCGAGGCCCTGTGCAAGAGCTTCATCGATCGTTTCGTCGAGCTGCACCGGGTCGACTACAGCGCCTGCGGCCTGGGTGACCTGGGCAAGCCCGAAGGCTATGTGCAGCGCCAGATCAAGGGCTGGAGCGACCGCTACGAGAAGGCCCTGACCCCGGACGCGCCGCACTGGGAAAAGGTCAAGGCCTGGCTCAACGAGAAGATGCCCGCCGACCACCCGACCTCGAGCATCGTGCACAACGACTACCGCTTCGACAATGTGATCCTCGATCCACAGAACCCGATGCAGATCATCGGCGTGCTGGACTGGGAACTGACCACCCTGGGCGACCCGCTGATGGACCTGGGCAACACCCTGGCCTACTGGATCGAGGCCGGCGACCCGGCGCCGGTGCAACTGATGCGCCGCCAGCCGAGCAACGCCCCGGGCATGCTCACCCGCCAGCAGTTCGTCGACTACTACGCCGAGCGCGCGGGAATCGAAATCGGCAACTTCGACTTCTACTACACCTACGGCCTGTTCCGCCTGGCCGGCATCGTGCAGCAGATCTACTACCGCTTCTACCATGGCCAGACCCAGGACAAACGCTTCGCGCAGTTCATTCACATGAACAAACTGCTGGAGCAGATGAGCCTGCAGGTCATTCACAAATCCAGCCTCTGACCGCGCCCCGGCGCTCGACAGCCAAAACAAGGAAAAACCATGTCCAAGACTCAGTTGTTCGACCTCGACGGCAAGATCGCATTCGTCTCCGGCGCCAGCCGCGGCATCGGTGAGGCCATTGCCAAGTTGCTGGCCCAGCAAGGCGCCCATGTCATCGTGTCGAGCCGCAAGCTCGAAGGTTGCCAGCACGTGGCCGACGCGATCATCGCCGCCGGCGGCAAGGCCACCGCCATTGCCTGCCACATCGGTGAAATGGAGCAGATCAGCCAAGTCTTCGCCGGCATCCGCGAACAGTTCGGGCGCCTGGACATCCTGGTCAACAACGCCGCGACCAATCCGCAATTCTGCAACGTCCTGGACACTGACCTGGGAGCCTTCCAGAAGACCGTCGACGTCAACATCCGCGGCTACTTCTTCATGTCGGTGGAAGCCGGCAAGCTGATGCGCGAAAACGGCGGCGGCAGCATCATCAACGTGGCCTCGATCAACGGCATCTCGCCGGGGATCTTCCAGGGCATCTACTCGGTGACCAAGGCCGCGGTGATCAACATGACCAAGGTCTTCGCCAAGGAATGCGCGCAGTTCGGCATCCGCTGCAACGCCCTGCTGCCGGGCCTGACCGACACCAAGTTCGCCTCGGCCCTGGTCAAGAACGACGCCATCCTCAAGACAGCCCTGGCGCAGATCCCCCTCAAGCGCGTAGCCGACCCCAGCGAAATGGCCGGCGCGGTGCTCTACCTGGCCAGCGACGCCTCCAGCTACACCACGGGTGTCTCGCTCAATGTGGACGGCGGCTTCCTCTCCTGAGGCCCGCTTGCACCACAACAAAGGCAGCCTCCGGGCTGCCTTTTTCATTTCCCGCAGGAGCTGGCTTGCCAGCGAAGAGGGCCTTGAGCCCAGCGCAACCCAAGCGGCCCCTTTCGCCGGCAAGCCGGTTCATGCAAGCGCCTTTCAAAATTTTAATTCCACCAATTGCAATTAAAGAATATTTATTCCATAACTAGCCCTCCCTAGAACAATAATTCTGCAGGTGCGGTTATGGACGAGCTCGGCATTGGTTTGATCGGCACCGGTTTCATGGGGCGTGCCCACGCCCTGGCGTTTCGCAGTGCCGGCGCGGTCTTCGAATTGCCGGTGCGCCTGCACCTGGCGGCCCTGGCCGACGCCGACGCCCAGCGCGGCGAACACTGCGCCGGCGCCTGGGGCTTTGCCCAGGCCCACCGCGACTGGCATGACCTGATCGCCGATCCCCGGGTCAATCTGGTGGCCATCACCACCCCCAACCATCTGCACTTCCCCATGGCCATGGCGGCGTTGGCGGCGGGCAAGGCGGTGTACTGCGAAAAGCCCCTGGCGGTCAGCGTCGAACAGGCCCGGCAGATGCACCACGCGGCCCAGGCCGCCGGGGTGGTGACCCGGGTGGGCTACAACTACCAGCACAACCCGGTGATCGCCCAGGCCAGGGACATGATCGGCAACGGCGAACTGGGGCAACTGGTGAGTTTCCAGGGCGAGTTCAGCGAAGACTTCATGGCCGACCCGGATGCCCCCTGGTCCTGGCGTTGCGAGCCGCAGCACGCCGGCGGCGCCCTGGCGGACCTGGGCAGCCACCTGCTGGCCATGGCACGCTTTCTCATGGGGCCAGTGCAGGTGGTGTGCGCCGATACCCAGACCGTGCACCTGCAACGCCCCACCGAAGCCGGCAGCCAGGAACGCCGCGCCATCGCCGTGGATGACCAGGCCCATGCCCTGCTGCGCTTTGCCAATGGCGCGCGGGGCACGCTGAGCAGCAGCTGGATCAAGCATGGTTACAAGAACCACCTGAGCTTCGAGATCAGCGGCACCCTCGGCACCCTGGCGTTCGACCAGGAACGCCTCAACGAACTGCGCCTGTACCGGGTCGGCCAGAAGGGTTTCCAGCGCCTGCTGGCCGGGCCCGCCCTGCCCGGCTACGCGGCCTTCAGCCCGGCCCCGGGGCACCAGCTGGGCTACAACGAACTCAAGACCCTGGAAGTTCACGAATTGATCATGGCCCTGTGCGGCCAGGGCCGGGACGGCACGGATTTCGCTGAAGCCTGGGAAGTGGAGCGCCTGGCCGCGGCGATCCGCACTGCCGCCGCCGAACAGCGCTGGGTGGCACTGTAGGAGCCGGCTTGCCGGCGAAGGCGATCTTGCGGGCGCCTTCGCTGGCAAGCCAGCGCCTACGGTTGGTGGTTGGCCAGGCGCGCGGCCAGGGCCTTGGCCTGCAGGGCGACGTCGGTGACGGCGGTGCTTTCCCACCACAGGCCGCGCAGGGGCGGCCCCATGGCGAACAGGCGCTCGCAGGCCTGGCCCTGGGCGTTGTGCACGGCACCATCGGGTGCGGCGCTGATGCCCAGGGCCAAAGGCCCGGGTGTCACCAGGCCGCGAGCCAGCAGCTGGCGCGGCAGGGGCCGCGCCACCCGGCGCCAGTCGTATTCGATGCCGCTGGAGTTGATCAGGGCATCGCCCGCCATGCGCACGCTATCCTGGCTGCCGCGGTAGCGCAGGCGGATCGCCAGCCGGCCTTCGTCGCCCGGCTCCAGGCCCTGGTAGCAAGCGGCATGAATCCGCAACCGCCCTTCTTCATGCAGGCGCGCCACCAGCTCGGCGCTCAGGGGCGGCGAGCGATGGTGATGGCTTTCCCACCAGGGCCGTACATGGCGCACGAACTGGCGTTTGTGCACCTCGCTGGCCTGGCTCCACAGGCGCCCTATATGCACCCGCACCGTGTCCAGCGGGGCCTGCCAGTCGATGCCCTGGGCCTCGGCCACGCGGCATTGCTGGCGCAGCGCCCGCAGCAGTTGCCGAGGGCTGCGGATGCTCGGGTCGGCGCCGAGAAAGTCTTCCCAGGCCGGGGGCTGGCGGCGCACGTGCGGCAGCAGCCCATGCCGGGAAAACACCTCGATCGGCCCACGATGCCCGGCCTGCTCCAGGGACACCACGGCGTCCACCATGGTCAGCCCGGAACCGATGATCAGCACCGTCGCCCGGGGATCGAGGCGGGCCATGGCGGCCACATCCCAGGGGTCCAGCGCCGCGGCATTCAGGCCGCTGGAGCGGGTCTGCGGGGTACGCGCCGCCGGGAACATGCCGGTGGCCAGCACCGCCACCGCGCCGGGCAGTTGCCGGCCATCGGCCAGGGTCAGTAGCACGCCGTCAGGGCCGGTTTCCAGGTCCACCGCCTCGCCCTGCACATGGCTCAACGAGGAGCCCTGCGCCCGGCCCTGCACCTGGGCCTCGGCCAGGCGCTGCTGGACGTAGACACCAAACAGCCCGCGAGGTGGAAACAGTTCGCTGACCGGCACATGCTGGCGGTCCGACTCGGGCCAGCCGCCCTCGGCAATGTGTCGGGCCAGCCATTGGGTCAGGTCGTCGGCGTTGTCCGGGTCGACGCTCATGCGCGCGGCGTTGCCATTGAGGGTGTGCCCCAGCTCCACGGCGCTGTAGGCCTCGCCGCGCCCCAGCTCGCTGCGCGGTTCTATGACCAGGATCCGTCGCTGGCCCGGCAGGCGCAGCAACTGGGCGGCCAGCAAGGCGCCGCTGAGGCCGCCGCCGACAATCAGGATTGGCGCATCACGGGTGGCAGGGGTTGCCTGTCCGGTGTGGGTTTGGCTCATGGAATGCTCACGGTCAGTGTTTGCCCAGGTAGAAATCCTGCAGGTCGCCCCGGGCCAGCAGTTGCTCGGCGCTGCCGGACAAGGCCACGCGGCCGGTGTCCAGCAGGTAGGCATGGGAAGCGTACTTGAGCGCCAGATTAATGCTTTGCTCGGCGATCAGAAAGCTCACCCCCGCCTCGCGATTGAGCTGGGCGACGATCTGGAAAATCTCCTGGACGATAATAGGCGCCAGGCCCATGGACGGTTCATCCAGCAGTACCAAAGTAGGACGAGTCATCAACGCCCGGCCGATGGCCAGCATCTGCTGCTCGCCACCGGAGGTCAGCCCGGCGCGCACCCGGCGCTTGGTCAGCAGCCGCGGAAACCAGCTGTAGATACGCTCCAGGTCCTGTTCCAGCTGGCGCCGGCCCAGGCCACGGACAAAGCCGCCGGCGCGCAGGTTGTCTTCCACCGTCAACTGGGGGAAGACGTGGCGCCCTTCCAGCACATGCACCATGCCCTGGCGCACCCGCTGGCTGGGGTCGACCCCGGCCAGGTCCTGCCCGGCAAAGGCGATGGCGCCGCGGCTGAGCTCGGCACGCTCGGCCCGCACCAGCCCGGAAATGGCCTTGAGGGTGGTGCTCTTGCCGGCGCCATTGGCCCCCAGCAAGGCGACGATGGCCCCCCGGGGCACGCTCAAAGATACCCCGGCCAGCGCCAGGATCACGCCGTCGTAGATCACCTCGATGTCCTGTACCTGCAGCAAGGTCTCGGCCGTCGCGGCCGTAGCGCTGTGGCTCATGGTTCAGTCACCCTCGTTGCATGTACGGGGCACCAGGCGCTTCTCCTTGGCAAAGGCCGCGGCCTTTTCGTCGATCAGCGGCCGTAGCAGCGCGCGGTCGGCGGCAATCCACTCGCTGATCAGGGTCCAGTTGGCGCCGTCCCATTGCTGCACCCGGGCCGCGCCGCCACCTTCGTGATCGCGGCAGGACAGCTTGAGGTTCTGCATCAGCCCCAGGTAACCCATGTCCTTGAGCCGGGCGTCGTCGATGTTCAGGTGTTCCAGGCCCCAGCGCCCTTCCTCGCCATTGAGCGGGCGCTTGCCGAACTTGCCCTGGGCGGTCCGGATCGCCTCCACCGCCACCGCCGCGTTCACCAGGCCGGAGTTGTAGTACACGCTGCCGAAATTCTTCAGGTCCTTGAGGTCGCTCTTGCCGGTATCGAGGATGTACTGCTTCAGGCGCTTGTGGATCTCGAAGTCACTGCCCGCCGGGTAGGGCGTCAGCGCCAGGTAGCCCTTGGCCGCGGCGCCGGCCGGCAGCACGTCTTCGCTGGAGCTGGCCCAGATATCGCCGATGATGTGGTCCACCGGGAAGCCGAAGCGCGCGGCGGTCTTCACCGCCACCGGGGTGGACACGCCCCAGGTGCGCAGGAACACCCAGTCCGGGTTCTGCTGGCGGATCTGCCGCCATTGCGCCGACTGCTCGTTGCCCGGGTCGGCCACCGGGATCTGGATGTTCTCGAAACCGTACTTCTCGGCCAGCAGCTTGAGCGGCCCGAGGGTTTCCCGGCCATAGGCGGAGTCGTGATAAAGCGTGGCGATCTTCTTGCCCTTGAGCCGGTCGAACCCGCCCTCGCGCTGGGCGATGTAGTTCACCAGGGTCGAGGCCTCGCTGTAGAAGGTCAGCATCACCGGGAAGTTGTAGGGGAACACCGTGCCGTCGGTGGCTTCGGTGCGGCCGTAGCCCAGGGTGATCAGCGGGATTTTGTCCACCTCGGCACGCTCACTCAGGGCATAGGCCGCCGGTGCGCCGTTGGGCTGGTAGACCGCCACCGGTGCGCCATCCAGGCCGTTCTTGAAGCGCTCGTAGCACTCGATGCCCTTCTCGGCGGTCCATTCGGTCTCGCACTCCTGCCACACCAGCTTGACCCCGTTGATGCCGCCCTCCACCTGGTTGATGTAGTTCAGGTAGTCGATCATCCCGGCCCACACCTGCACCCCGCTGGAGGCATAGGCGCCGACGCGGTAGGTGGCCAGGGGGAAGAACTGCTGGTCCGGCCCGGCCTGGGCTGCCGGGGCAACGGCCGCCGCCAGCAGCAACGCCGCGCCGGCCAGGGAAGCTTTCAAGGATGCACGCATGTTGTCTCTCTGTTCTGGGAGGAGGAATTCAGAAGCGCAGCGGCCAGTGCCGCAGGCGCTCGCGCAAGTTGCCCAGCAAGCGGATCAGGCCCTCGGGTTCCTTGATCAGGAACAGGATGATCAGCACGCCGAAAATGATTTTCTGCAGGTTCTGCAACTGCCCGGCGTCCACCGCCCCGCCCAGCAGCGCCTGCCCGGCATGGCTGAGGAGAATCGGCAACAGGCTGATGAAGGCCGCGCCGACGAAGTTGCCGGCCACGCTGCCCATGCCGCCGATAATGATGATGAAGAGGATCTGGAACGAACGATTGATATCGAAGCTGCTGGCGCTGGCGGTGCCTAGGTAGGCGAAGGCCCACAGCGCACCGGCGATGCCCAGGTAGAACGAGCTGACGGCAAACGCCTGGCGTTTGTAGCGGGCCACCGGGATGCCGATCACCGCGGCGGCGGTGTCCATGTCGCGGATCGCCATCCAGTTGCGCCCGACCTGGCTGTGCACCAGGTTCTGCGCGACCCAGGTCAACAGCAGCACCGTCACCAGGGTCAGCAGGTAGCGCCCCTGGGGGTGGTTCAGGTCATGGCCCAGCAGGCTCAACTGCGGCGCCGAAATGGTGCCCGAGGAACCGTAGTTGTAGAACCAGGGAAACTTGACGAACAGCCACTCCAGGAAGAACTGCGCCGCCAGGGTGCTGACCATCAGGTAGAAACCCTTGATCCGCGAGCTGGGCAGGCCGAACAGCCAGCCCACCAGGGCGCTGATCAGGCCGCCGCCGAGCAGGGCCAGGGGCAGCCCCAGCTGCGGCAGGCGCAGCAGAATACCGTAGGTGGCAAAGGCCCCCACGGCCATGAAGCCGGCGGCGCCCACCGAGGTCTGGCCGGTGTAGCCGGTCAGCAGGTTGAGCCCGAGCCCGGCCAGGGACAGCACCAGGAAGGGAATCAGGATCGCGTTGAGCCAATAGTCGTTGCCCAGCACCGGCACCACGCCGAAGGCCAGCAGCAACAGGCCGGCCAGGCCCCAGGGCAGGCGGCGCTGGACCAGTAGCAAGGGGGCGGTTTGCCGCGTCAGAAGAAGGGACATCAATTCACACTCGCTCGATGGCCCGCTCGCCGAACAGGCCGGCGGGGCGGATGTAGAGGAAGGCCAGGGCCAGGACATAGGCGAACCAGGGGCTGATGCCGCCGCCAATCAGCGGGCCGATATAGACCTCCGCCAGGTTTTCGGCGGCGCCGACGATCAGGCCGCCGGCAATCGCCCCGCCGATCGAGGTGAAGCCGCCGATGATCAGCACCGGCAGCGCCTTGAGCACCACCAGCGATAGAGAGAACTGCACCCCCTGGCGGGCCCCCCAGAGCAGCCCGGCCACCAGCCCCACCACCCCGGCCACCGCCCAGACGATCTGCCAGATGCGGTTGAGGTTGATGCCGATGGACAGCGCCGCCGTGGTGTCGTCGGCTACCGCCCGCAGCGAGATGCCGATGCGGGTCTTGTTGAACAGCAGCGCCAGCACCGTCACCAGCACCAGGGCGGTAGCCGCGGCAATCAGGTCGAATTGGCTGACCATCAGCGGCCCGAGGAACAGCGGCACATCGTCGATGCCCAGGTCCAGGGCCCGCACCTGGGAGCCCATCAGGCCCTGGGCCAGGCCCTCGATGATGAACGACAGGCCCAGGGTGGCCATGAACAGGGTGATCGGCGAGCGGTTGACCAAGGGCCGCAGCACCAGGCGTTCGATCAGCCAGGCGCCGAGGATCATCACCAGCACCGTCAGCAACAGTGCCAGGGCGAAAGGCACGCCCTGCTCGTGCAGGCTGACGAAGGTCAGCGCGGCGAACAGCAGCATCGAGCCCTGGGCGAAATTGAACACGCCACTGGCCTTGTAGATCAGCACGAAGCCGATGGCCACCAGTGAATACAGGGTGCCGGCCAGCAGACCGCCGAGCAGGGTTTCGAAGAAGAATGCCATCAGTGCACGGCCCCCAGGTAAGCGGCGATCACCTCGGGGTTGGCCTGGACCTCGGCCGGTGTGCCATCGCCCACCTTGCGTCCGTAGTCGAGCACCACCACGTGGTCGCACAGGTCCATGACCACCGCCATGTCGTGCTCGATCAGCACCACGGTGGTGCCCAGGTCACGGTTGATGTCGGCGATGAAGCGGGCCATTTCCTGCTTCTCCTCGGCATTCATTCCGGCCAGGGGTTCGTCCAGCAGCAACAGGCTGGGCCCGGCGATCAGCGCCCTGCCCAACTCGACGCGCTTTTGCAGGCCATAGGCCAGGTTGCCCACCGGCACATCGCGCAATGCCTGCAATTCCAGAAACTGCAGGATGCCTTCGGCCAGCTGGCGGAATGCCCGGGCTTCACGGCGGGCCCGGGGCAAGCCCAGGGCCTGTTCGATGAAGCGCGCGCGGGAGTGGCGCGAAAGGCCGGTGAGCAGGTTGTCCAGCACGCTCATCTTCTTGAACAGCGCGTTGTTCTGGAACGTGCGGCCGATGCCCCGGCGCGCGGCGTCCAGCGGGTCGATGCGCTGCAACGGCTGGCGCTCGAACACGATGGTCCCGGCGTCAAAGCGATAGACCCCGTTGAGCACGTTGAGCAGCGAACTCTTGCCCGCGCCATTGGGGCCGATCAGGGCACAGATCTCGCCCCGGCGCACCTCGAACGACAGTTGATTGATGGCCTTGACCCCCTTGAACGACAGGGAGATGTCACTGACTTGCAAAATGGATTCGGCGTGGCTCATGCAATGTTCCGTGTGAATTCGACGATCCAGGCCGGGGTGGCCGGTGGCGTCGTGGCCTGGGGGGCCTGCCAGATGAATTGCAGGCGAGAAAAGCCCAGCAGGCGGCGCACCCGATGCTTGAGCAGGCGCGCCAACAGGCCCTGGGGATGGGCCAAGGCCCACTCGCACAGGCGTCGACGCCAGCTATCGGGGGGCGCCAGGCGGCTCTCGATCTCGTCCGCCAGGCGTTGCAGGCGCTGGGGCGACAGCAGCAGGCCGCTGGGGGCCACCTCCCGCCGGTCGCGGCTGGTCGAGCCGCGGCTTTCGGCGAAGGCCAGGCACTGGCCACTGGCCAGCCATTGCTCCAGCAGCACCGTCAGGCCCTCCTGCCATTGCGTGCCCTCCTCGCTCCACAATTGGCCGCTGCCGACCGGGGCGCGCCAATTGGCCTGGCGCCGGGGTGGCTCGCCCCGGCCCAGCAGCTCGCGCAATTCCAGCAGGGGCAGATGCGCGCCTTCCGGCAGGCGCGGCAAGGCTTGCCCGGCAATCAGCAACTGCGGGGCCAGAGCGTTTTCACTGGCGGCGACCCAATCCAGCACCTGCTGGCGCGAATGCACGAAGGCGTGGCTCGGTTGCAGGCGCCACAGGGTCTGGCGCAGGGCTTGGGGCGGCAGCTCGTCGTCCAGGCTCAGCACCTCGGCGCCAAGGCTGTGGGCCGCCAGGGCCAGCAGGAGCAGGTCCGGTTCGAAGCGGGCGCTGACTGCCAACCGCGAATCCGGCGTCAGGCCCTGCTGGCGCAGGCCGTCGGCCAGGCGCTCGACGTCCCGCAGGGCGTCGATCCAGCGCCAGGCGTACCAGTGGCCGTGGCGCTTGTGGCGCAAGGCGTTGTGCAACGGGCTGACCTGGGCCCAGTGGTGCAACCGCTCCAGGGCCCCGCTCAACTGCAGCCGGGCCTGGGGCGCTGGCGAATCCGCGCTCGGCGCACGCTTGAGTTCATGCACGCTCATGAGTTGACCTCGATCTCTTGGCAATCGCGTGCGGTGGTCCGCTGGCTGGAAATGAACGGGGGCCTTGTGGGCCTTTTCGCTTGTAGGAGCCGGCTTGCCGGCGAAGGCGTGGGCCCCTTCGCTGGCGAGCCAGCTCCTACAGGGCGCGGGGTTCAGGCGCTGGCACGTTGCGCGGCTGTTTGGCGTTGCCCGCCCAGGTTGCGCCAGGCGCTGCCCGGGTGACTTTCGGGCAGGCGCGGGCCGGCGCCGAAGAGTTTTTCCCGCAGGGTGCCCGGGGCGTATTCGGTCTTGTAGACGCCCCGCTTCTGCAACTCCGGCACCAGCAGTTCCACGGCGTCGATAAAGCTTTCGTGGGTCAGCGCATACGCCAGGTTGAAGCCGTCGACGTCGGTCTCTTCCACCCATTCCTGAAGCAGGTCGGCGACGGTTTCCGGGCTACCGACGAACAACGGGCCAAAGCCGCCGATGCCCACCCAGTCCGCCAGTTCATGGGGTGTCCAGACCTTGTTCGGGTCTGCCGTGGAGAAGGCCTCCACCGCCGACTGGATGGCGTTGGTGTGCACGTGCTTGAGGGGCTCGTCGGGCTTGAAGCGGCTGAAGTCGATGCCGGTCCAGCCGGAAATCAGCGCCATGGCGCCCTCGTAGCTGACCCAGGATTTGTATTCCTCGAACTTGGCCTTGGCCTTGGCGTCGGTCTCGCCCAGGATCACCGTCTGCAGGTTGAAGATCAGGATCTTCGACGGATCGCGCCCGGCCTCGGCGGCCCGGCGGCGGATGTCGGCCACGGTCTTTTTCAACAGCACCTTGGACGGCGCGGCGACGAACACGCATTCGGCCTGCTCGGCGGCGAACTGCTTGCCCCGGCTGGACGCCCCGGCCTGGTAGAGCACCGGGGTACGTTGCGGCGACGGCTCGCAGAGGTGGATGCCCGGCACCTGGAAGTGTTTGCCGACATGGCGGATCTCGTGGATCTTGCTCGGGTCGCTGAAGATCCGTCGCTCGCGGTCGCGCAGGATCGCGCCGTCTTCCCAACTGCCTTCCCAGAGCTTGTAGCAGACCTCCAGGTACTCCTCGGCGTAGTCGTAGCGAGCGTCGTGTTCGGTCTGGGCCTGCTGCCCGATGTTCTTGGCCCCGCTCTCCAGGTAGGAGGTGACGATGTTCCAGCCGGCGCGGCCCTTCGTCAGGTGATCGAGGGTGGATAGGCGCCGGGCGAAGGGGTACGGGTGCTCGAAGGACAGCGACGCGGTGAGGCCGAAGCCCAGGTGCTCGGTGACCAGGGCCATGGGCGGGATCAGCTGCAGCGGGTCGTTCACCGGGACCTGGGCGGCCTGGCGGATCGCTGCCTCGCCGTTGCCGTTGTAGACGTCGTAGATGCCCAGCACATCGGCGATGAACAACCCGTCGAACTTGCCCTTTTCAAGGATTTTCGCCAGGTCGGTCCAGTACTCCAGGTCCTTGTACTGCCAGGAGCGGTCCCGGGGGTGGGCCCAGAGGCCCGGCGACTGGTGGCCGACACAGTTCATGTCGAAGGCATTGAGGCGGATTTCACGGGACATCACACAACACTCCTGAAACCTTGGGGTGGCACGCCATTGAGGCGGTAGTTGCCGATCAGTTGGTATTTCCAGCGCAGCGGGTCATCCAGGGTCTGGGGCTGCGGGGTGCGCTGGCCGGTGAGTTCGAATTCGGCGTTGCCGGCCGCCACCAGGGCTTCGGCGGCGGCAATCGCCGCCTCGGCCAGGGCAATGGCGATCTCGGCCGGGTCCTGATCCTCTTGCAGCCGGTGCTGGGCCCGCTCCTGCAGGGCGGCTGCCACTTCGATGCGGATCTGCAGGTCGCCAAAGCGGCTGATCACATACGGGTCGTCGCTGGCCCTGGCCAGGCCGCTGCCGCTCCAGGGCCGGGCCTGCTCGCGGATGAAATCCAGGGTTTGCTGCAGCAGGACGCGGGCCCGCTGCAGGACCTGGGCGTTGTGTTCCAGGGCCGCTTGGGGGGTGTCGGGGCGAGTCAGTGCATTCATGGCGCAGTCCTTCAGTTCCAGGCGTGGCGGGCCGGCTTGATGCCGTTGAGCAGGTAGTTGCCGATCAGGTGATATTTCCAGCGCGCCGGATCGTGCAGGGTGTGGGTGCGGGCGTTGCGCCAGTGGCGGTCGAGGTTGTACTTGCCCGACACCGAACGGGTGCCGGCCAGTTCGAAGAGTTTGCTGGCGGCGAGCAAGGCACTCTCCGCCGACAGCACCTTGGCCTGGGCCACCACCAGGGAGGCCTGGGCGACGCTGTCTTCACCGGGCTGGGCCAGGGCCTGATCGACCGCCTCGGCGGCCTTGGCGAGGATCGCCTCGGTGCCGTGCACCCGCCATTCCAGGTCGCCGATGGCGGCGATGGTGAACGGGTCCTGCCAGCCATGGTCCAGGCCGCTGTCGATCCACGGCCGGGATTGCCGGGCATGGTGCTTGGCGTCTTCCAGGGCGGCGACGGCGATGCCGGTGTCCACCGCGGCCTGGATGATTTGCGAGATCGGGCCATCGGCGGTGGGCTGGTCGAAGGCCCGATGGGCCGGGATCACCGCGCTGCGCGGCACCCGCACCGCCTTGAGGCTGACCCCGCCACTGGCGGTGGTGCGCTGGCCGAAGCCGTCCCAGCTGTCGATCACCGTGAGGCCAGGGTTGTCGCGCTCGATAAAGGCAATGTGCGCCTGGTTGTGTTCGTCCACCGCCACCGCCGGGACGATGTGGGCGAACAGCGCCCCGGTGCAGTAGAACTTCTCGCCGTCGATCTGCGCCTGTTCGCCGTCGAAACGGATCTGGGTTTCAAAGGCGCCGACGTGCTTGCTGCCGGCCTCGGAAAACGCATTGCCGAAGCGGTAGCCCTGCAACACCTTGGCGAAGTAGTGCTGCTTCTGCTCTTCGCTGGCGGTCTGCAGCAGGATGTCCACAACCCCCAGGTGGTTCTGCGGCAACTGGCCGAGAGACGGGTCGGCGGCGGAAATGAGCTTGATGACTTCCACCAGGGTGGCGTAGGACACCCCGGCACCGCCGTACTCTTTGGGGATGGTGATGCCCCACAGGCCGCTGGCGGAAAATTCGTCGAGCTCTGCCCGGGGCAGGCGCCGTTCGCGGTCGCGCACCGCAGCCTCCACGGCAAAGCGCTGGGCCAGGGCCTGGGCCACGCTGATGGCCTCGGCATCGCTGCGGATGATGTGGGCACTGCGAGAGGGTTGGGCTGGGACTGTCATGGGCCGACTCCGCTTCCTGAAGATCAAGATGAACACCGCTCGGGTGCTCGCTATCAGGACAATTGCAGGAGTCGTGCCTAAATATAATTTCTTTTATTATCAGTAAGTTAATGAGTTATCTAGAGAAAGCTCATCAACTGAAAAAAGGCAAAATGTTCAACCACTGTTGGTCAGCCAACAGTGGCCGGCACGCGAGGGGAATCAGAACACCACGTTGCGCACGAAGCGCGTGGCCTGGGCGCCGTCATTGCGATAGCCGTGGGGAACATGACTGGCGAACATGAAGAAATCGCCGCTTTCCAGGCGCCGTTCAGTGTCGCCAAAGAACACCGTCAGGCAGCCCTCGAAGACGTAGATCTGCTCGCTCCAGCCTTTGGCATCGCATTCCGAGTGATAGACCTCGCCGGGCTCCAACTGCCACTCCCACAGCTCCACCTCGCGACTGGCCTCGGCCTTGGCCAACAGCACCGCCTTGCTGCCCGGGATGGCACCGGCCCAGGCCAGCTCATTGATGCGGCTCGGGTCCCGGGCATCCGGGGCCTGGATCAGGTCGCTGAAGGCCACGTTCAAGGCTTCCGCCACCCGGTCCAGGGTGCCGAGGCTGACGTTCTTCTCCCCCGCCTCTATCGCCACCAGCATCCGCCGGCTGACATTGGATTTTTCCGCCAGGGCGCTCTGGCTCAAGCCCGCGGCATTGCGCAGGCGGCGGACGTTGAGGCTGACATGTTGCAGGACCGAGGCCCGCTGGACGTTTTCTTTGTGCACTATATTGCTCACTCCCGGGGCCTGCGCAGTATACTGCCCAACTTCCGGCGCATTGTGCGTCCCCCTCAGGTAGCACGCAAGGCCATGACAGCAACGCCCTCCCGCGGATTCCAGTTCAAGTTGAGCAAGGCCGAAGCCGTGCTGGTGCTGATCACCATGATCTGGGGCGGCACCTTCCTGCTGGTGCAGAACGCCATGAGCGTCAGCGGGCCGATGTTCTTCGTCGGCCTGCGCTTTGCCGCAGCGGCGTGCATGGTCGGTGCATTCTCACTGCGCCACTTGCGCGGCCTGACCCTGTTCGAACTGCGCGCCGGGGCCTTTATCGGCACCGCCATCATGCTCGGCTACGGTTTGCAGACCGTGGGCCTGCAAAGCATTCCCAGCAGCCAGTCGGCGTTCATCACTGCCCTTTATGTGCCCTTCGTGCCGTTGCTGCAATGGCTGTTCATGGGCAAGCGCCCGGGGTTGCTGCCGAGTATCGGCATCATGCTGGCGTTCACCGGGCTGATGCTGCTGTCCGGGCCCAATGGCGCGTCCCTGGACTTCAGCCCCGGGGAGATCGCCACCCTGATCAGTACCGTGGCCATTGCCGCGGAGATCATCCTCATCAGCAGCTTCGGCGGGCGGGTGGATGTGCGCCGGGTCACCGTGGTGCAGCTGGCGGTCACCTCGCTGCTGGCGTTCGCCATGGTGTGGCCGACCGGGGAAGCGCTGCCGGGGTTTTCCTGGCTGCTGCTGGCCAGCGCCCTGGGCCTGGGGGCTGCCAGCGCGGTGATCCAGTTGGCAATGAACTGGGCGCAGAAAAGCGTCTCGCCGACCCGCGCCACCCTGATCTATGCCGGCGAGCCGGTGTGGGCCGGGATTGTCGGGCGCATCGCCGGGGAGCGCCTGCCGGGGCTGGCGTTGCTGGGCGGCGCCTTGATCGTGCTGGCGGTGATCATCAGCGAATGGAAGCCCAAGGCAGAAGCCGGACAGCAGAGCGGCGAGGCGGTGGAGTCCTGAGCAACGGCCCGCGGCGGGGGCGGCTTGCTGGTGAGGGAGCTCTTGAGGGCCCTTTCGCTGGCAAGCCAGCGCCTACAGCTGGCTTGGGGACTGTAGGAGCCGGCTTGCCGGCGAAGGCGCTCTTGCAGGCGCTCTCGCTGATAGGCCAGCGCCTACAGTGCGGGGTCCCCGGGGGCGTAGAGCCAGGTGGGGACGGTCAGGGAGCCCTTGTGCTTGGGCTCCAGCAGTACCCGGTCATTTTCAGGCTCGCCGTGATAGTAGAAGTAGGCGTGGTAGAGCGCGTGCCCCTCGGCAAAGGCGCGGTCGAAATAGAGCACCGTGCCCGGCGGCAGCACATAGTTGCGCTCATCCCCCTGCGGGCCTTCGATGACCAGCGCCTGGCGGGTCTTGAGCATGTCGGGGCGGTCCAGATAATGCTCCAGGCCAATGCCCGATGCCGCACCGAAGGCGGTGAACAGTACGGCGAACGCGCCCCGTCGAAACAGCCGGCCCAAGGCCGATCCTTTAATCATGTGCACCCTTGTCGATCCTTGTGGCGGCTTGAGCTGGGCAGGGCATTTGCCCCACAGCACCCGGTGAACGGGCGCATCAGGCATTTGTCTCCTACCTTTGAAAGCGTATGTAACATTTCTTAGGGGGCCCGGGCCGCGCATGGCGGTTGGTGATCCAGGGCCTGGCACGTATTATGCGTCATACTTTTCCGCAGATTAGAAGCCTATGTCCCTGATAGTTCTACTGCTTCTGCCATTCATCGGCAGCTGTCTGGCGGCCCTGTTGCCGCACAACGCACGTAACACCGAATCTCTGCTGGCCGGCCTGGTGGCACTCATCGGCACCATCCAGGTGGCTCTGCTGTACCCACAGATCGCCGATGGCGGGGTGATTCGCGAGGAGTATGCCTGGCTGCCGAGCCTGGGGCTGAACTTCGTGCTGCGCCTGGACGGCTTCGCCTGGCTGTTCTCGCTGCTGGTGCTGGGCATCGGCAGCCTGGTGGCGCTCTACGCGCGTTATTACATGTCGCCGCAAGATCCGGTGCCGCGTTTCTTCGCCTTCTTCCTGGCCTTCATGGGGGCCATGCTCGGCCTGGTGATTTCCGGCAACCTGATCCAGATCGTGTTCTTCTGGGAGCTCACCAGCCTCTTCTCCTTCCTGCTGATCGGCTACTGGCACCACCGCTCCGATGCCCGCCGCGGCGCCTACATGGCGTTGATGGTCACCGGTGCCGGGGGCTTGTGCCTGCTGGCCGGGGTCATGCTGCTCGGCCATGTGGTGGGCAGCTACGACCTGGACCAGGTACTGGCTGCCGGAGACAAGATACGCGCCCACGCGCTCTACCCGATCCTGTTGCCCCTGATCCTGCTGGGCGCCCTGAGCAAGAGCGCGCAGTTCCCCTTCCACTTCTGGCTACCCCACGCCATGGCCGCACCGACCCCGGTCTCGGCCTACCTGCACTCGGCGACCATGGTCAAGGCCGGGGTGTTTCTCCTGGCCCGCCTGTGGCCGTCGTTGTCCGGCACTGAAGAATGGTTCTACATCGTCAGCGGCGCCGGGGCCTGCACCCTGGTGCTGGGCGCCTACTGCGCGATGTTCCAGAACGACCTCAAGGGCCTGCTGGCCTATTCCACCATCAGCCACCTGGGGCTGATCACCCTGCTGCTGGGCCTGAACAGCCCGCTGGCCGCGGTGGCGGCGGTGTTCCACATTCTCAACCACGCCACGTTCAAGGCCTCGCTGTTCATGGCGGCCGGGATCATCGACCACGAAAGCGGCAGCCGTGACATCCGCAAGCTCAACGGCCTGATCAAGCTGATGCCCTACACCGCGACCCTGGCCATGGTGGCCAGCGCCTCCATGGCCGGGGTGCCGCTGCTCAACGGCTTCCTGTCCAAGGAGATGTTCTTCGCCGAGACGGTGTTCATCAACTCCAGCGCCTGGGTGGAAATCGCCCTGCCGGTGATCGCTACCATCGCCGGGACCTTCAGCGTCGCCTACGCCCTGCGCTTCACGGTCGACGTGTTCTTCGGGGAGCCGGCCACCGACCTGCCGCACACGCCCCACGAGCCGCCGCGCTGGATGCGTGCCCCGGTTGAACTGCTGGTGTTCACCTGCCTGCTGGTGGGGATCTTCCCGGCGCAGATCATCGGCCCGCTGCTGGCCGCCGCGGCGCTGCCGGTGGTGGGCGGGACCCTGCCCGAGTACAGCCTGGCCATCTGGCACGGCCTCAATGCGCCGATGATCATGAGCCTGATCGCCATGTCCTGCGGCATCGTCCTCTACCTGCTGCTGCACAAGCCGCTGGTGGCGGGCCGTTTCGCCTACCCGCCGGGCGTGGGCCGTCTCAACGGCAAGCTGTTGTTCGAGCGCAGCCTGGTGGGCATGACCCGCCTGGCCCGGCGCCTGGAACGCCGGTTAAGCACCAAGCGCCTGCAGACCCAGCTGTTCGTGCTGATCCTGGCGGCGGTGATCGCCGGGCTGATCCCCATGCTCTACAGCCAGCTGACCTGGGGCGACCGGCCGAAGATCCCCGGTTCCATCGTCTTCGTGACCTTCTGGCTGCTGGCCATCGCCTGCGCCCTGGGCGCCGCCTGGCAAGCCAAGTACCACCGTCTGGCCGCCCTGACCATGGTCAGCGTCTGCGGCCTGATGACCTGCGTGACCTTCGTCTGGTTCTCGGCGCCGGACCTGGCCCTGACCCAGTTGGTGGTGGAAGTGGTGACCACGGTGCTGATCCTCCTCGGCCTGCGCTGGCTGCCACGGCGGATCGAGGACGTCTCGCCCCTGCCCAGCAGCGTGCCCAAGGCGCGCATCCGCCGCCTGCGCGACCTGAGCCTGTCGGTGGCCGTGGGCCTGGGCATGGCAGTGCTGTCCTACGCCATGCTGACCCGCCCCACTCCCAACGACATTTCCTCGTTCTACCTCAGCCGCGCCCTGCCCGAAGGCGGCGGCACCAATGTGGTCAACGTGACCCTGGTGGACTTCCGCAGCTTCGACACCCTGGGCGAGATCACCGTGCTGGCGGCGGTGGCCCTGACCGTGTTCGCCCTGCTGCGCCGCTTCCGCCCGCCCAAGGAAAGCATGCAGTTGCCGGCGCAGCAGCGCCTGCTGGCCCCGGACGTGGTCACCGACCTGGTCAACCCGCGCCAGGCCAGCGACACCGCCCTGGGCTTCATGATGGTGCCGGCGGTGCTGGTGCGCCTGCTGCTGCCGATTGCCCTGGTGGTGTCCTTCTACCTGTTCATGCGCGGGCACAACCTGCCGGGTGGCGGTTTCGTCGCCGGGCTGGTGATGTCGGTGGCCTTCATCCTCCAGTACATGGTGGCGGGCACCCAGTGGGTCGAGGCGCAGATGAGCCTGCGGCCGCTGCGCTGGATGGGCACCGGGCTGCTGGTTGCCCTGGCCACCGGCCTCGGCGCCCTGGCCTGGGGCTACCCGTTCCTGACCACCCACACGCTGCATGTGGACCTGCCGCTGTTCGGTGATATCCACATCGCCAGCGCGCTGTTCTTCGACATCGGCGTGTACGCCGTGGTGGTGGGCGCGACCCTGCTGATCCTCACGGCTCTGGCGCACCAGTCGGTGCGGGCCCACAAGCCGGCCAGCCAGGCCAAATCCCTGACTCAGAACGGAGCCGCCTGATGGAAGAAGTCATCGCAATCGCCATTGGGGTCCTCGCCGCTTCCGGAGTCTGGCTGGTGCTGCGCCCGCGGACCTTCCAGGTGGTGATGGGCCTGTGCCTGCTGTCCTATGCGGTCAACCTGTTCATCTTCAGCATGGGCAGCCTGTTCATCGGCAAGGAGCCGATCGTCAAGGACGGCGTGCCCCAGGACCTGCTGCACTACACCGACCCGCTGCCCCAGGCGCTGGTGCTCACGGCCATCGTCATCAGCTTCGCCATGACCGCGCTGTTTCTGGTGGTGCTCCTGGCTTCCCGGGGCCTGACCGGCACCGACCACGTCGATGGCCGGGAGCCCAAGGAATGAATCCGTTGTCGCACCTGATCGTCGCCCCCATCCTCCTGCCGCTGCTGACCGCGGGCATCATGTTGCTGCTGGGGGAAAAGCATCGCCCGCTGAAAGCCCGGATCAACCTGCTCTCCACCCTGCTGGGCCTGTGCCTGGCGGGCTACCTGCTGTACTGGACCCAGGTCCAGGGCGCCACCGGTTCCTTCGGCGTGTACCTGCCCAGCAACTGGCAGGTGCCGTTCGGCATCGTGCTGGTGGTCGATCGCCTGTCGGCGCTGATGCTGGTGCTCACCGGTATCATCGGGGTCAGCGCGCTGCTGTTCGCCATGGCCCGCTGGGACGGCGCCGGGGCCAGTTTCCATGCCCTGTTCCAGATCCAGCTGATGGGCCTCTACGGGGCCTTCCTGACCGCCGACCTGTTCAACCTGTTCGTCTTCTTCGAGGTGCTGCTGGCGGCGTCCTACGGCCTGATGCTGCACGGCTCGGGGCGCGCGCGGGTGTCTTCGGGGCTGCACTACATCACCATCAACCTGCTGGCCTCGTCGCTGTTCCTGATCGGCACGGCGATGATCTACGGGGTCACCGGGACCCTGAACATGGCCGACCTGGCGATGAAGATCCCCCTGGTGCCGGAAGCCGACCGCGGCCTGCTGCACGCCGGTACGGCGATCCTGGCGATCGCCTTCCTGGCCAAGGCCGGGATGTGGCCACTGAACTTCTGGCTGGTGCCCGCCTACTCCTCGGCCAGCGCGCCGGTGGCGGCACTGTTCGCCGTCATGACCAAAGTCGGTGTGTACACCGTACTGCGCCTATGGACCCTGCTGTTCTCCGGGCAAGCCGGGGCCTCGGCCTATTTCGGCAGCCAGTGGCTGGTGTACGGCGGCATGGCGACGATCTTCTGCGCGGCCCTGGCGATTCTTCCGGCCCAGCGCCTGGAACGCATGGCCAGCCTGAGCATCCTGGTGTCGGCCGGCATCCTGATCTCGGTGATCGGCTTCGCCCAGCCGGCCCTCACCGGCGCGGCGCTGTTCTACCTGTTCAGCTCGACCCTGGCGATGTGCGCGCTGTTTTTGCTGGCAGAACTGATCGAGCGTTCGCGCTCGGCCAACGAGATCCCCCTGGAGGATGAAGGCGAGATCCTGCCGCGGCCCATGGAGTCGCTGCACCCGCCACGGGGCAGCAACCTCGACGATGAACAGAAAGTGGTGGTCGGCCAGGTGATCCCCTGGACCATGGCCTTCCTCGGCCTGAGCTTCATCGCCTGCGCCTTGCTGATCATCGGCATGCCGCCGCTATCGGGCTTCATCGGCAAGCTCAACCTGATTGCCGCCCTGCTCAACCCCGAGGGCCTGGGGGCCAGCGAGGGCGCGCCGATCACCCCGGCGGCCTGGTGCTTCCTGGCGCTGTTGATCCTCTCGGGCCTGGCCTCGCTGATTGCCTTTGCCCGCCTGGGTGTGCAGCGCTTCTGGACCCCGGAGGAACGCCCTTCGCCGGTGCTGCGGCGCCTGGAGTGCCTGCCGATCGTGGCGCTGCTGGGGCTCTGCGTGCTGCTCAGCTTCAAGGCCGAGCCGTTGCTGCGCTTCACCCAGGCCACCGCCGACAGCCTCAACCACCCGGAGCATTACGTGATGGCGGTGCTGGGCACCCGCACCGTGCTCAGCCCTGAATCCAAGACCGCAGCGGCAGTGGAGGTGCACCCATGAAGCGCCTGTTCCCCGCGCCATTCCTGTCCCTGGCACTGTGGCTGCTCTGGCTGGTGCTGAACCTGTCCCTCAGCCCGGGCAACCTGCTGCTGGGCGCCCTGCTGGGCTTTCTCGCGCCGCTGCTGATGCAGCCCCTGCGGCCCCTGCCGATCCGCATCCGCCGCCCGGGCACCATCCTGCGCCTGTTCCTGGTGGTGGGCCGCGACGTGCTGGTGTCCAACCTGCTGGTGGCCTGGGGCGTGCTCAACAACGGCCGGCGCCCGGTGCACTCGGCCTTCGTCAAGATCCCCCTGGACCTGCGGGACGCCAATGGCCTGGCGGCGCTGTCCACCATCACCACGGTGGTGCCGGGCACGGTCTGGTCCGAGCTGTCCCTGGACCGCAGCCTGCTGTTGCTGCACGTCTTCGACCTGAAGGACGAGGCGCAATTCATCCAGCACTTCAAGGCCACGTACGAGCGCCCGCTGATGGAGATTTTCGAATGAGTGTCCTGCTGACCAACGCGATCTTGCTGAGTCTGTTCATTTTCTCCCTGGCCATGGTCCTGACCCTGGTGCGCCTGTTCAAGGGCCCCTCGGCCCAGGACCGGGTTCTGGCCCTGGACTACCTGTACATCCTGGCGATGCTGATGATGCTGGTGCTGGGCGTGCGCTACGCCAGTGACACCTACTTCGAGGCGGCGCTGCTGATCGCCCTGTTCGGCTTTGTCGGCTCCTTCGCCCTGGCCAAATTCCTTCTGCGTGGCGAGGTGATCGAATGAACAGCCTGGAACAATTGCCACTCTGGGTGGAAGTGCTGGTGGCCTTGTTGCTGGTGATCAGCAGTGTGTTTGCCCTGATCGGGGCCCTGGGCATCCTGCGCATGAAGAGCTACTTCCAGCGCATGCACCCGCCGGCCCTGGCCTCCACCATGGGCTCCTGGGCCGTGGCCCTGGCGTCGATCCTGTACTTTTCCGCGCTCAAGTCCGGGCCGGTGCTGCACGCCTGGCTGATCCCGGTGCTGATGTCCATCACCGTACCGGTGACCACCCTGCTGCTGGCGCGGGCCGCGCTGTTTCGCAAGCGCATGGCCGGCGACGATGTGCCGGCGGAAATCAGCAGCAAACGCAGCGAAACCGGCAACTGAGCACATCCGCTGCACCTAGGAGTCGGCTGCCGGCGACGAGGCCCGTGAGCCTTGCGGTGACTTCGAAAACGCCTTCGCCGGCAAGCCAGCTCCTGCACCAGCCAGTTCCTGCACTGGCCAGCGCCGGCTGACTGCCCTCAGGCCCAGGCCAGCACCAGCAACCCGGCCCCCAGCACCACGCACAGGGGGGAATAGAACAGGGTGTCGAGGCGGGCGAATTTCGAATCCCGGACTTCCTTGAAAAAACCCACCAGCTCGGAGTCGCCGATGGCCCGGGCGAACATCAGCAAGGCAATGGCGCTGATCACCCACTGCAGAGACGGGTGGGTCACCGTCGGCAGGTAGAGCCCGACCCTCAGGCACACCAGCATCGCCACCAGCAACAAAGCCACTGCCACCAGCATCGTGGCCAGGGCCGGCGGGCGGAACGCCGGCTGGGTCATGCCGGGCCCCGGCCCCGGCACCTCGGGGATCACCGCATCACTGCCACGCTTGCCACCCGCAGCCCAGTACAGATGGATCAGACTGATCAACAGGAAGCTGCCAGCCACCCCCTGTGCGAGCAGAAGATTCATGTTCAGACGTCCGTGCAGAAAATGTCGCTGAAGAATGGACTCGATTGACCGTTTTTGTAAGTACGTTCGTCGCCTTCGATGATAAAGTGCCGCCCCATGAAATTTGCCCGTTCCGATCGCTCGCTCGTTGCCTGGATGCTCTATTGCTGCGTCCTGTTCAACGTGTTCGCCTGCAGCATCGGCCACGGGCAGATGCTCGGCATGCAGCTCAACGGCATCGGCGGGCAGTTCTGCAGCGTCGACCCTGCCACCCAGGCACCGCTGCAGAAACCGGCCGACCAGGGCTCCCTGCCCACTCTATCCAAAGCCTTCGGTTGCCCGCTGTGCTCCACCGGCGGCATGGGCCCGGCCCTGAACTCCAGCCTGACCCTGGCCCTGCTGCCGCAGCCCCAGGCCCCGCCTGCGCGCCCCCTGGCCAAGACCGACCTCCCCGCCCGCTCCACCTGGCCCGCGGCCCATCCCCGGGCACCGCCTCTCGCCTGATTCCTGCTCGTGCTCAACCTGCCCACTGCGCTGTCGCGCGGCGCGCGTTCGTGGGCCTTTTCCTAGCCAAGAATTCAGGATGCACCGATGAAACACCTTCCTTTGCTGGCGAGCCTGCTGGGCTGCCTGTCGATCAATGCCTGGGGCCAGCCGAGCCTCGAACTGGCCCCCACCACCATCGGCGCGGATGAGGCCGATGCCGAGCCGGGCCTGAACCTGGACCAGTCCAGCGGCATGGCCTCGCGCCTGGGCCTGAGCCTGCGCGAAACCCCGGCCTCGGTGGCCGTGGCCAGCCGCCAGGACCTGGAGCGAAGCGGCGCCCGCACCTTCCAGGAAGCGGCCAACGCCCTGCCCGGGGTCAACGCCAGTGCGCCGCCGGGGTTCGGCGGCTTCGTCTCCTACCGTGGTTTTACCAGCAGCCAGATCACCCAGATGTTCAACGGCATCAACGTCGCCACCGGCCTGGCCCGGCCCGTGGACGCCTGGATCTACGACCGGGTGGAACTGGTGGGCGGCCCCTCGTCGCTGATCAATGGCGCCGGCTCCGTGGGCGGTTCGCTGAACTACGTGACCAAGCTCGCGGACCGCCGCGAACAGGCTGCCGAAGGCCTGCTCGGCTACGGCAGCTACGACACCACGCAGACCGCTTTCGGGGTCAACCACGCCCTCAGCCCGGCCGGCGCCGAGGTGCAGCACTACGCGCGCTTGGACGTCAGCCACAACACCAGCAACGGCTACATCGACCGCCAGGAAAGGGATGCCTGG
This sequence comes from Pseudomonas sp. 8(2025), assembly GCF_052665325.1. Taxonomy (NCBI): domain Bacteria; kingdom Pseudomonadati; phylum Pseudomonadota; class Gammaproteobacteria; order Pseudomonadales; family Pseudomonadaceae; genus Pseudomonas; species Pseudomonas sp. 8(2025). Next base: position 117,135 of record NZ_JBQOIE010000012.1, read on the forward strand.
AGCCTGGCCTTCTCCCTGCTCAGCGACCTGACCCCGGACCTGTCCCACACCCTGGCGGTGGAATACCAGGATGAACACGAGGACAGCCCCTACTGGGGCACCCCGGTGCTCAATCCCAAGGCCGGTGAGCTGAAGATCGACAAGCACAACCGCTTCAACAACTACAACGTCGCCGATGGCCTGTATGAGCAACGCACGGTGTGGCTGCGCTCGATCATCGACTACCGGATCAACCCCAGCACCAGCCTGCGCAACACCCTCTACCACCTGGACAGCCAGCGCGACTATCGCAACCTGGAGACCTACCAGTACAACGCCGACAACAGCCGGGTGAACCGCTCGACCGCCTACCTGGTAAGGCACCAGGGCCAGCAGGACGGCAACCAGTTCGAACTGCGCCACGATGATCAGCTGTTCGGCCTCGACACCACCTGGTCCGGGGGTTTTGAGTACAAGGTCAACAGCACCACCAACTCGCCCTGGAACGTGCCGGCCAGCAACAGCGTCGATCCCGGCAACTTCCAGCCGGGGTACTTCTATGACCTGAAGGGCACCCGCCAGGGCTGGGCCAAGGACAAGACCAACCAGGTCACCACCCGCGCCCTGTTCGTCGAGAACCGCCTGGCCCTGACCGACGAGCTGTCACTGCTCAGCGGCCTGCGCTACGACGCCATCGACCTGGACGTGACCAACCACCGGCTGATCACCGCCAGCAACCCGCGCCACCTCAAGCGCAGCTGGGAACCGGTCACCGGGCGCCTGGGCCTGACCTGGCAGTTCCTGCCCAGCGCCAATGTCTACGTGCAGTACAGCACCGCCGCCGAGCAGCCCAGTGGCACTCAGAACTTCGAGGTGTCCACGGGCAAGCAATGGGAAGTGGGCAGCAAGTTCGACTACCTGCAAGGACGGGGTTCGGCGACCGTTGCCGCCTATCGCATCGAGCGCAAGGACTTTGCCGTCACCGATCCCCTGGACCCGGCCAACAGCATCCCGGTGGGCCAGCAGACCTCCAGGGGCATCGAGCTGGCCAGTTCCCTGCACATCACCCCCAAGCTACTGGCGCAAGCCAACTTCGCCTGGGTGGATGCCGAGTACGGCGAGTTCAACGAGAAGATCGCCAGCGGCGCGGTGGTTTCACGCAAGGGCAACACGCCGACCAACGTACCGGACCGGCTGGCCAACCTGTGGCTGACCTATGACCTGTCGCCCAACTGGCAGACCGGGGTCGATGCGCGCTACGTGGCCTCGGTATACGCCGACAACGCCAACACTCTGCGGATGCCTGCCTACACCCTGTACGGCAGCTTCCTGCGCTACAAGGTCGACAGCCACACCACAGTGACCGGCCGGGTGCGCAACCTGACCAACGAGGTCTATGGCCAGTTCGCCCATGTGTCCCCGGCGTACTACCTGGGCCAGCCGCGAACCTTCGAGGTGGCGGTGCAGACCCGCTTCTGACCCCTGCCCTGCACCCGTCGGGCGCAAGGTTCAAGGGCCCATTCGCCGGCACGCCGGCGCCTACAAGGTGGAGGCGATCCTGTCCGCCACGTCCCGGGGCACCCAGGCGCGCCAGACGTCGGGGTGCTGCTTGAGGAAGGCCAGGGCCGCGTCCCGCGGGGCACTGTGGTTCTCGCTCATCTGCGCCAGGGCGCGGTTCAGGGGCTCGATGGGCAGGTCGACCTTGGCGAAGAACTGCGCCAGTTGCGGGTACTGCTTCTGGAATGGCGTGGACACCCCGATCGACAACCTGGAGGCCAGGGAACGGGTTGGCCGGGGGTTGGGGTTGGCGGCGTCGGTCAGGGTCTTCCAGGCTTCGGCGTCAAAGGGTGGTTCTTGCAGTTGCACCAGCTTGAAGCGCCCGAGCAGCGGCGTGGGCGACCAGTAGTAGAACAGGATTGGCTTGCCGCGACGGATCGCCGAGCTGATCTCCGCATCCAGGGCCGCTCCGGAACCGCTGCGAAAATTCACGTAGCTGTCCTGCAGGCCATAGGCCTTGAGCTTCTGCTGGTTGACGATCTCCGAGGTCCAGCCGATCGGGCTGTTGAGGAAACGCCCCTTGTCCGGGCTCTCCGGGTCCTTGAACACGTCCTTGTAGCGGGCCAGGTCGGTCACGCTACGCAGCTCCGGCGCCAGGGGCTTTATACCCTTGGCCGGGTCGCCCTTGATCACGTATTCCGGCACCCACCAGCCTTCGGTGGCGCCCTTGACCGTATCCCCCAGGGCCTGCACCTTGCCTTCGGCCTCGGCCTTGACCCACACCGGGCTACGCCCCGCCCACTCTTCGCCGATCACCTGGATGTCGTTGTTGGCCAAGGCCGTTTCCAGGGTGATGGTGGTGCCGGGCAAGGTGTCGGTGGGCAAGCCATAGCCCTGCTCCACCATGATCCGCAGGATCTCGGTGATCAGGCTGCCGCTTTCCCAGTTCAGGTCGGCGAAATGAATCGGTTGCGGCGCCGCCACAACCGGCTGCGCCGTACTCAGGGCGGCAAGGCTCAACAGGCTGCTGGCCAGCAGCGCGCGGATTCCTTTCATCGGGGTACACCTCTTGGGTCAGGACCTGGGCCACAGGGGCAGGCAGCGCCTAAGCGCACGGCCCCCAAAGCATTAAGTCAACTGACTGTAGTAGAGGTTCAGTAGTTTCAACCCCAGGCCATTCCCGGATGGCCGCTCAAGAGGCCGGAGGCTCCTGCAACTGCTGCAACTCGCGGCGCACCATGCTGGCGTAGGCCGCGGGGCGCAGGTTGTACAGCTGGGCGGCGACCCAGTTCAGCCAGGCGCCCTGGAGCACGGTCTTCTGCGCGAACAGGCGCTGGGCTTCAGCGCTCGCGGCCTGTTGATGCTCATGGTGAAACGCGGCGCGGCCCTGGCTCATCACTCGCTGGCCTTGAAGCTCACCAGTTCGCCCTTGCGCCATTTGGCGGCCTTGGCGGTCACCGCCTTGAGGGTCTTGGTCAGGCCTTCCTGCAACTGCTCGTTGGCGGCAAACACGGTCACCACCGAATGGCCTTCCTTGAACAGGATGCCCTGCCCCAGGGGGCTGCTGACAAAGGCGTAGTCGCCCAGGCCGTAGACCGTCAGCTTGATCTCGCGAAAGCGGATCTCCATCTTGCCGCCTTCACGGCTGGGCAGCACGGCGGCGCGAAAATGATCGCCGACCTTGAGTTCAAGGCGCGGCTTGTCGTCCACCACCAGGGCCGTCTCGGTGTCGATCTCGGCGACGTAGATGCCTTCGGCGGACTGTTCGGTGAGGTAGACAAAACGAGATTGGAACTGCTTGACCAGCTTTGCGCGCAAATCACCCAACACGAACAATGCATGCATTTCAAGATTACTTACTGCCAAGGAACACTCCCCGATACTCAAAATGATGTCGCCCGGAAAAAAACGGACGGCACGAAAAAACCGCCATGACGGCGTAGTCACCCCAATCGGTTACCCAATACACACAAGTGCAGCTGGCACTCCTGGCCACGACGCTGGCGGCGGCACTGAGCAAGGGGCATTTCGCCGATGCATCAGGCACATGTCGAAGGCGTGAGGAGTGAGCTCTGACCCGCAAAGCGTGGCGGCGCGTCGTCGGGGGTGGGTGCTGGAACAGGCCTGCTGGCCGGATGCACCCGGGTCACGATTCCCCCGGTCGGCAGCCACTTCGGGTTGCAGAGGCAATTCTAGAGCAACTTTGTGCATTTCGACTATTTAAAGCGCACACCGGCTTCGCGCGCACCCACTTCAGCAAAAGCCGGAGTTGACGCGCAGCCGGTAATATTACCCAGCAACAGAAGCAGGAAGTTTCAGATTAGATCATCAGAATAATCGCCACCTAGAATCCAAATGATATAACTCAGCCCGCCATCACCCAACAACTGCCATACTCCGCCATTGATTGAATGCCCCCCTCTTGGGGGGCGTTCAAGCACTCACTCATCTCCAAGGGAAGGCTAGAAGTGACCGAACTAGATATTGGCGAGTTTTTCATTCGTGGCGAGTGCAGAGAAGTCGAAGGCGAGTTCCAGGCCGTGATTGCCATGCGCGCCAAACCCCCACTGACCCAGGTCACCTTCCACCAGGTGGAACGCGATCGCTGGTTCAAGACCTCGGAAGACGCTGCCGCGGCTGCCAGAGCGTCGGCCAAGGCCCTCAAGCAGGCCATCGACCAGGGCGCCCTGAACGCCTGACAGACAGCGCCAGTCAAGGATCCGACAGCGCGACCGATACAAAGGCGAGATCCGTTTAAGAGCATCATGATGATCGACTTGAAACCCCCATCTCGCCTGGCCGACTTTCTCAAGCCGGATCCAAGCACTGCGGTACTGGAAGCCTCGGACGACGGCGAGACCCTGGTCCTGAGCCGCTCCAGCGCGCAAACCCCGGAAGAGGCGCTGTTGCTGGCGAAGAAGAAACGCATCCGCCAACTGAAAAAGCAGATCGAGCTGCTGCAACAGAAACTGCAACGGGCCAAGGCCCGCCTGGCCACGGTCAAGGGCGCCAATTCCGGCTCCGACACCGGCCGGGCCATGGCCCTGTCGTCCGCCCGGGCCCAGGTCATGGCCTACAGCACTGCCCTGTCCATGGCCCAGACGGCGTTGTTCCAGGCCGAGAGCGGCACCCTGGCCTGACCCCTTGGATCGAACTTGCGCGCCTGCCATGCCTCAGATGCACTGAGGCAGCGCCGGTGCTGCCCGTCACCCAAGGAGATCACCATGGAAGCGCCCACCCATAACCTCGAAGGGCTGTTCGACCAGTTGGGCCTGGATTCCAGCCCCGCCGCCATCGATGGTTTCATCGCCCGGCACTCGCCCCTGGACGAAGACCTGAAAATGATCGACGCCCCCTTCTGGACGCCCCAGCAAGCGGCCTTTCTCAAACAGCAACTGCGCGAAGACGCCGACTGGGCGCCCGTGGTGGACGAGCTCAACCTTCGCCTGCACCAGGCCGGTTAAGCCGAATGCCGCAGGTGCCGGCCGCCGGGCAGCAGTACCTGCAGCTGCTGCTGCCAGGCCAGCCGGCACTCCTCGGCCTCGGCGCGGCTGGCAAAGGCCGTGCCGCGCTGTTCGCCATTGACCAGAACCACCCAGCACGCACGACGGCCCTGGGCCCGCAGGCTGGCTGGCACGCCGCTGCCAATCATCACCGCTACATCGACTTTGCTGTGCATGGAGCTACCTCCAGAAAATTAGTTAGCTGCCTAACGATGTTGGCATACTAACTAACTTGCCGGCCCCTGGAACAGCCTGTTCCTGCATTGCAGCATTACCGATAGCGTAACAATGGAGGCCTCAGCCCTTGCCCGAGCCTGGCGCCTGCTCGGGTTTGTAACCCAGGCGCAGCCCGCCCCAGTGCCGGCCGCGGACCATGATCGGCACCGAAAGGTCATGCATCAGCTCGCCGGTATCCCGGGTATAGGTCTGCAGAAGCAGCGGTTGCTGGTGGCTGCCACAGCGGATCCCCGTGCGGTCGGCGAACTTGCGCTTGCTGCGGTTATGCAGGTTGTCCACCTCGGGGTCGCCGGTCAGCGGCTGGGAAAAAACCTTGTTGTGGGTCGGCACGTAGCCTTCCTGGGTACAGGCGATGGCGAACACCAGGCCATCGTGGCGCGGCAGCAGGGATTCCTGGATCGGCGGCAGCACCTGATCGGTGTAGCGGTCGAAGCGGGTCTGGTATTTGGCCGGGTCGGTGTTGGCGATCAACTGGTAGTGACGATCGAACAGATCGTCGAGGCTGATGCGGTTCTGCTCCAGGTCGGCCTCGAACTGCTCGGCAATGCGCCGCGCGCCTTCGCGGGCCAGGTCGTAGATGCGCTGGTGATAGTCATCCAGGCCCACCGCCGCCAGGCGTTCGCTGATGGTTTCCGCCTGCCCTTCCATCTGCACCGCGGCCTGCGCCAGGCTGCGGGTCTGCTGGTCGCTGACCGCCAGGTCGCTGCGCATCTGCTCCACGGCATGAAACAGGCTGTCCAGTTGCTCGCGATTGGTCTCGGCGCCCCGGGCGATCTCGCTGACCTGCCCTTCCACCCCGGCCGCCAGGCGCGCGATGTTGTCCAGGTGACGACCGGTGTGCTCCACCTGCTCGACCCCCAGGTTGAGGTCGTCGGCCAGCTGGCGGATCTGCTCCACCACGTCGCTGGTGCGCTGCTGGATATCCGCCACCATCACCCCGACCTCGTCGGTGGCCGCGGCGGTGCGCCCGGCCAGCCCGCGCACCTCATCGGCCACCACCGCGAAACCGCGCCCGTGTTCCCCGGCCCGGGCTGCCTCGATGGCCGCATTCAGCGCCAGCAGGTTGGTCTGGCTGGCGATGGACTGGATCACCAGGGTCACCCGCTGGATCTCCTCGCTGCGCTGGCTCAGGGCCTCGATCAGCTCACGGCTGCCATTGGCGCGCTGGCTGAGCAGGTGCATGCGGCTGATGGATTCCCCCAGCACCGTGCGCCCTTCGGCGCTGCTGGCGTGGGCCTCGCTGGCGGCGCCCAGGGCCTGCTGGCTGAGTTGGGAGGTGACCTGCTCGGTCTTGATCATCACTTCGGCGTTGCCGACGATGCGCGCGGCGGCGTCGAGCTGGGATTGCAGCTTGCCTGCCAGCTGGGTCACCGAGTAGGCCACGCCCGCCGCGGACAGTGCGTTATGGGTGGTGCCGTAGGACAGGTCGCGGGTCAGCGCCGACAACTGATCGTCAGCCGTCGCGTTCGCCACCAGGGGCCGCCCGCGCCCGCGCAACCGCGGCAGCCAGATCACCAGCACCGCCACGGGCAGGCACAGGTACAGCGACCAGCCGCCCAGGGCCTGGCCGGCGAACAGCGCCATCAGCGCCGCGCTCTGCAAGGACGGCGCCCACCAGCAGGCGGCGGTTTCGGGTGTTGCCAGCGGCTGTGCGACCGGCGCCGCTAGAGATCCATCTCTTGACATCTGTGTCACCCCACATCGTTCTAATTGTTTGCGGCATTAGACGCCACTAGAGGGCCATTATCCATGGTCCCTTAGTCGCGGGTTTGCAGCAGATCAAGAGAATGTGCGGGCGGGCACTGCCCGAAAAAACAGAGCCCCCGCTGTGGCGGGGGCTGGCGATCAGGCTTGACGCTGATGCTTGTCGATCTGCTCGTGGCGCTCTTGGGCCTCGATGCAGTACTTGGTGGTGGGGCTGATCAGCAGGCGCTTGAGGCCGATCGGCTCGCCGCTGTCGTCGCACCAGCCGAAGCTGTCGTCGCTGATCCGGCCCAGGGCCTGTTCCAGTTGCGGCAGCATGCGCTGGTCGCGATCAATGGCGTTGACCAACCAGGTGCGCTCTTCTTCGACGGAAGCGGCGTCGGCCGGGTCAGCCGGGGTGTCCAGGCTTTCAATGGCGATCCGGTTCTGTTCGATGCGCTCGTGGGTTTCCACCTTCATGGCTTGCAACAGGTCGCTGAAAAAAGCGTGCTGCTCGGCATTCATGTAGTCATCCGCCGGCATGGCCAGCAACTTTTCCTTGGTCATTGATTTCTCTATAAAAAATACGTGCATTAAGGCGAATTCAAACTGTTTCCGGTTGACCCGTCAGGTCATCAGAAAGGCGCCATACCTTCCAAGCGCCACCCGGCACTCAATTTACGAGGGGCGGCAGTCTAAGGCCGGTTTGAGGGCGCAGCAACTGAAATGACAGCGAATCTGTCCGACAAACCGCACAAAGCCCGCAAATGCGGGCTTTGGTGGCGTTTATTGGAGTGCGTTTATAACAAAAAATTCAATACTCATGGGTCTGTTAGAAGACAAACGGCAGTGCCGGACGGCGGATTTTGGCCGTTTTCAACGATTTCCAGGGGCACCGGCCGGCAGGCGAAGAGGCCTTTGGAGCGGGCCAGGGCTCGGGAGCGTATTCGCTGGCACGCCGGCTCCTGCACCAGCCGGCTCCTCTCCCCTGCTCAGCGCTTGAGCTTGCGCTTGTTGCGGTACTGGTCGATGACCACCGCCACCACGATGATCAGGCCCTTGATGATGTCCTGGATGTAGGCATCGACCCCGACAAAGGTGAAGCCACTGGCCATGACCCCGAGGATCAGCGCGCCGATCACGGTGCCGGTGATGCGCCCCACCCCGCCGGCCAGGCTGGTGCCGCCGATCACTGCCGCGGCAATCGCGTCCAGCTCGTAGGACATGCCCATCCCCGCCTGCCCGGTGGCCGCACGTGCCGAGGCCACCACCCCGGCCAGCCCCGCCAGCAGCCCGGCAATGCTGTAGACAATCACCAGGTGGCGCTTGACGTTGATCCCCGAGGTCCGCGCCGCCTGCATGTTGCCACCGATGGCATAGGTGTACTTGCCGTACTTGGTGTAGCGCAGGGCGATATGAAAGATCAGCGCCACCACCAGGAAGATCACCACCGGCATCGCCCCGTGGCCGATGGCGGTGTAGGAATCGGAGAGCATGCTCACCGGCTGGCCCTGGGTGTAGTAACGCGCCAGCCCCCGGGCCGAGACCATCATCCCCAGGGTGGCAATAAAGGGAGGAATGCCGGTCAGGGCAATCACACTGCCGTTGATCGCCCCCGCCAGGAGGCCGACCCCGAGCCCGGCCAGCACCGGGATCCACACCGGCAGGTCGGTCAGCGAGGGAAACACCGCCCGGGTGAAGTCCGAGGTCTGGGCCAGGCTGGCGGCAATCATCGCCGACAGGGCCAGCACCGAACCGGAAGACAGGTCGATGCCGGTGGTGATGATCACCTGGGTCACGCCGATGGCCAGCAGGCCGATCACCGAGACCTGGAGAATCATCAGCACCAGGCGCTGGGAATTGAGCAGGAAACTCTGGTCGCGGACGATCCAGCCAAACAGCTCGAACACCAGGCCGATACCGATCAGCACCAGGAAGATGCTCAGCTCGGTGGGCAGTCGTCGCCGGGGCTTGACCGCCACCGCCGCGGGTTTGTTGTCGATTATCGCGTTCATTGCCAGCCACCACCCATGGGTTGAATGTCGTCTAGTTCAGGCCCGAAGCCAGTTGCATGACCCGTTCCTGGGTCGCCTCGTTGCGGTCCAGGGTGCCCATCAGCTGCCCTTCGTGCATGACCATGACCCGGTCGCTCATGCCCAGCACCTCGGGCAGTTCCGAGGAAATCATGATCACCGCCATGCCCTCACCGGCCAGACTGGCGATCAGGCGGTAGATCTCGGCCTTGGCCCCCACGTCAATGCCCCGGGTCGGCTCGTCGAGAATCAGGATCCGCGGCTGGGTCATCAGCCAGCGCGCCAGCAGGGCCTTCTGCTGATTGCCCCCGGACAGGGTGTCGATGCATTGCTCCAGGGACGGGGTCTTGACCCGCAGTTTCCTGCACATGTCCTCGCACAAGGCGCGCAAGGCCTTCTGCTGGACAAAACCGCCGTCGGCGTAGTGCGGCAGTACCGCCACTTCCATGTTTTCCAGGACCGACAGGCAGGGGAACAGGCCACTGAGCTTGCGATCCTCGGTCAGCAGGGCAAGGCCCTTCTCGATCGCCCGGTGCGGGTCGCCGATGCGCAGGGGCTGGCCGTCGAGGACAATCTCGCCGCCATCGCTTGGGGTGATGCCGAACAGGGTTTCGGCGACATTGGTCCGCCCCGAGCCCATCAGCCCGGCAATGCCGAGGATCTCCCCGGCATGCAGATCGAAGGACACGCCCTTGAACACCCCGTCCAGGCGCAAGTCGCGGACCTTGAGCAGCAGCTCGCCGATAGGCTTCTCGCGCTGGGGAAACAACTGGCTCAGCTCGCGCCCCACCATCATCGAGATCAGGCTGTCACCGTCCAGGCTGTCGGCCCGTTGCAGGCCGATGTAGGCGCCATCGCGAAACACCGCCACCTCATCGGCAATGGCGAACACTTCGTTCATCTTGTGGGTGATATAGACGATGCCCTTACCCTGGGCCTTGAGGTCGGCAATGATCGAGAACAGGTGCGCCACCTCCTTGTCGGTGATGGCCGAGGTCGGTTCGTCCATGATCAGCACGTCGGAGTCGTAGGACACCGCCTTGGCGATCTCCACCATCTGGCGCTCGGCGATGCTCAGGTTGCCCACCTGCTCCTCGGGGTCCAGTTCGATGCGCAGGCGCGCCAGCAAGGCGGCAGTGCAGCGGTGCATTTCCCGATGGTCGATCAGGCCCAGGCGGTTCTGTTGCTCGCGGCCGATCCAGATGTTCTCGGCGATGCTCATGTGCGGCATCAGGTTGAGTTCCTGGTGGATCATGGCGATCCCCGCCTGCAGCGCCGCCAGCGGCGTGGCGAAGGTCACAGGCCGGCCCTTGAGGCGCAGTTCGCCGGAGTCGGGCTGATAGATGCCCGCGATGATCTTCATCAGGGTCGACTTGCCGGCACCGTTTTCGCCCATCAGCGCCAGGACCGTGCCGGGGCGTACCCGCAGTTGCACGTTGGCCAGGGCCACCACCCCGGGAAAGCCCTTGCTGACATTCAGCACTTCCAGCAGGTAGGACTCCTGGGGCGCCACGGCCGGGCTCAGGGAGTGCAGGCTCGAAGCAGTAGCACAAGCGTTCATGATCAGCTACTCCAGCGGCCGGGCAGCCAGCGCCGCCCGGCCCGCGTGTGATTGAAGGGCCGGCGCCTACTTGAACTGGGCGACCGTTTCCGGGGTGATCAGGCGGTAGGGAATCCACACCGCGGCGTCCACCGGCTGCTTGTTGGCCATCTTCACCGCGGTTTCCACCGAGCCGTCGGCCTGGCCCTTGGCGTCCTGGAACACCGACACCGCCAGCTCGCCGCGCTGCACCGCGCGCAGCCCGTCGGGGGTGCCGTCGACCCCGGCGATCAGCACGCTGCCCTTGGCCACCCCGGCCTGGTTCAGGGCCATGGCCGCACCGATGGCCATCTCGTCGTTGTTGGCCACCACCGCATTGAACTCGCGGCCCTGGGTCAGCCAGTCGTTGACCAGGGTCATGCCCTTGTCCCGCAGCCAGACGCCAGTCTGTTCCTGGTCGACCTTGATCCCGGGGTACCGGGCCAGCACCTCCTTGACCCCCTTGGTGCGATTGGTGGTGGAGTTGTTCGCCAGGTCGCCGAGAAGGATCACGATGCTGCCCTTGCCGCCCATTTTCTCGGCCAGGTACTGCATCTGCATCTTGCCTGCCTCCAGGTCGTCGGAGGCCACGGTGACCACGCCCTTGGGCAGGTTCAGGTCGTCCGGGCGACGGTTGACGTAGACCAGGGGAATCCCGGCCTTGACCGCCGCCTCGGTGATCTTGCGAGTGGCGGCGGTATCCACCGGGTTGACCACGATGGCGTCGACCTTCTGGCTGATGAAGCTTTCCACCTGGCTCAGCTGCTTGACCACGTCACTGCGGGCGTCCTCGAACTGCAACTGCACGCCTTCGGGCATGGACCTGGCCTTCTGGTCCATGGACTCGCGCAGGTAGGTCAGCCAGGTGTCGTCGAACTGCGACATGCTCACGCCGATGCGCACCTGGGCCAGCGCCGCGCCACTGAACAGCATCAGCGACAGGGCAAGACACGCCACTCGGTTCTGAATGTTCATTAAGAGTCGTTCTCCACATGCTTGTTGGTGGGTGGCCGTGCTCAGGCCGGCGAATACAGAACCGGGGCCCCGGGCATGCAGCCCAGCAGCGCGCCCTGGTGTTCGACACACAGGCCGCTGAGCAGGGTCAATAAACGAGAGGACCAGGGAGTGAAGGGCAGATTGCGGGAGGCGGCGCCCCGGGTACGGGACAGCCATTGCAGAGCAGAGCGGAAGGTTTTCATCGACGGCACCTGTTTGTTCTTGTTGGTGGGTTCTCCAGGGCTCAAGCGGGGCTTGAAGGCCATGGGAACCTTGTAGGGTCGGCTACCTGGAAACGACTTTATTGGAAAATAATTTCTATATCAACTCATTTTAGAATTTTACTGCAATTGCATTTCCAGCAGCCAGATCCCTCGCTTTCCGCAGGAGACGGCTTGCCGGCGAAGGGGCCCGCACGCCTTGCAGCGCCCTGGAAAACACCTTCGCTGGCAAGCCAGCGCCTACAGAAATCCCGGGGTTCAGGCGTAGAGCGCCGGGCGCTGGGGCAGGCTGATGGGGACGATCGCCCCGCTCTGCTGGGCCTCGATGCAGGCGTCGGCCGCCACCGCCGCGGCCAGGCCGTCCCAGGCCGAGGGCCCACCCACCCGGCCAGCGCGCACGCCATCGACAAAGGCCTGCAGCTCGACGTCATAGGCGGCGATGAAGCGCTCCTTCCAGTCCATCAGGATCGCGCTGGACAGGCTGGCCGCGCTGCGCAGCTGGACCTGGGGCGGCTCCGGCAGGCGGGCGATGCCGCTCTCGCCCACCACTTCGCACTGGATGTCGTAGCCGTACTGGCAGTTGACGAAGATCTCCACGTCGATCCGCGTGCCCCGGGCGGTTTCCAGCAGCACGATCTGCGGGTCGCGCAGTTGGGCGTGGGCCTTGCCGGTCTTGCGCGGGAACAGCACCTGCACCGACACATAGTCGTCCGCCAGCAGCCAGCGCAGCACATCCAGTTCGTGGATCAGGGTGTCGGTGATGGCCATGTCGGTCTTGTAGTTCTCCCCCACCCGCGGGTTGCGGTGGGCGCAGTGCAGCATCAGCGGCTCACCGATGCGCCCGCTGTCCAGCACCGCCTTGAGCGCCTGGTAGCCGGCGTCGTAGGGGCGCATGAACCCCACCTGCACCAGGCGCCGGCCGTGGGCAATCTCGGCCTCGACGATGCGCCGGCAGCCGGCGGCGGTCACCGCCAGGGGCTTTTCGCAGAACACCGGCTTGCCGGCGGCGATGGCCGCCAGCACGAACTCTTCGTGGCTCGGGCCCCAGGACGTCACCAGCAGCGCCTGGACCTCCGGCGCCTGGATCAGGGCATGGCCGTCGGGGTAGACCTCGGCCTCAAGCGTGAGCCCGGCCAGCACCCGGGCCGCCTGCTGCGGGTCGATGTCGGTTACCGCCACCACCCGGCAGCCCTGCAGGGTCTGGCTGCAACGCCGAATGTGATCCTGACCTATGGCACCAGTGCCGATAACGCCTAGCTGCAAAGACATGGGTGTACTCCTGTGGTTGTTCGGTTGGGGAGTTTCAGTACTGGCGCGCCTTGGCCAACTGCTGATCGATGGCGGCGGCCGCGGCGGCCACCCTCTCACTGCCGCTGACCTCGGCCACCGCCACATGCCACCAGGACAGGTAGCCGTGGAGCATGGTCTTGGGCAGCACCTTGATATCGATCAGGGTCGAGACCCGCTGCAGCCGGGCGTCCGCCAGGGCGGCGTGGAGCTGCTCCAGGTTCCTCACCTTGTAGGTCTTGCAGCCGTAGGCCGCGGCGCTCATGGCGTAGTCCACCGGGATCAGGCCACCGTCGAGCTGGTCGCTGTCTGGGTTGCGGTAGCGGAACTCGGTGGCGAAGCTGTCCAGGCCCTGGCCCAGCTGCAGGTTGTTGATGCAGCCGAAGGCCATGTTGTCCAGCAGCACCACGTTGATCTTGCGTTGCTCCTGGATCGAGGTCAGCAGCTCCGAATGCAGCATCAGGTAGGAGCCGTCGCCCACCAGGGCATAGACCTCGCGCTCGGGGGCAGCGAGCTTGACCCCCAGGGCCGCGGCAATTTCATAACCCATGCACGAATAGCCATATTCCACGTGGTAGGTGTTGAGCCCCTTGCTGCGCCAGCTGCGTTGCAGGTCACCGGGCAAACTGCCGGCAGCGGCGACAATCACCGCATCGTCGGCCAGGGTCTGGTTGAGCACCCCCAGCACCTGGCTCTGGGTCAGGCAGGAGCCGGTCAGCTCGATGAACTCGCGCAGCACCGCCGGGTCCAGCGCGTCCTTGACCTCCGGCACAAAATCCTCGCCCTGATAGTGCACGCCGTGGACCCGCTCCAGCTCGGCATCCAGCTGCGCCCTGGCCTCGGCCACCCGAGTGCCCCAGCCGGCGCGGTAGGCGCTGCCGGCCAGGGCCTCGCCCAGTGCCTGCAAGCCGGCCCGGGCATCGGCCAGCAGTTGCACGCCATCGAGCTTCACGGCATCGCCGGGGTTGATATTGAGGTTGAGAAACTGCACCTGGGGGTGCTGGAACAGCCACTTGGACGAGGTGGTGAAATCGCTGTAGCGGGTACCGACGCCAATGATCAGGTCGGCCTCCCGGGCCAGCAGGTTGGCCGCCAGGCAGCCGGTTTCACCGATGCCGCCCACGTTCAATGGATGGCTGGACAGCAGCGCGCTCTTGCCGGCCTGAGTCTCGGCCACCGGGATCGCGAAGCGCTCGGCAAAGGCCTGCAAGGCCTGGTTGGCCGCGGCGTACTTGACCCCGCCACCGCAGATCAGCAACGGCTTGCGCTTGCCCCGCAGCAGCGCCACGGCGTCCGCCAGCATCGCTTCGGTGGGTGGCCGCCGGTCGATGCGATGCACCCGTCGGGCGAAGAAGCTCAGCGGGTAATCGTAGGCCTCGGCCTGCACATCCTGGGGCAGCGCCAGGGTCACCGCGCCGGTCTGGGCCGGGTCGGCCAGCACTCGCATCGCCTGCAGCGCCGCGCTCATCAACTGCTCCGGGCGGTTGATCCGGTCCCAGTATTTGCTCACCGCCTTGAAGGCATCGTTGGTGCTGATGCCCAGGTCATGGAACTGCTCGATCTGTTGCAGTACCGGGTCCGGCTGGCGGCTGGCGAACACGTCACCGGGCAACAGCAGCAAGGGAATGCGGTTGGCCGTGGCGGTGGCCGCAGCGGTCAGCATATTGGCCGCGCCGGGGCCCACCGAAGCGGTGCAGGCATAGACCTTGCGCCGCAGGTGCTGCTTGGCAAACCCGATGGCGGCATGGGCCATGCCCTGCTCGTTGCGGCCCTGGTGCACCCGCAATTGGCCCGGGTCCTGCTGCAGCGCCTGGCCGATGCCCAGCACATTGCCGTGGCCGAAGATCGTAAAGACCCCGGCAATGAACCGGCTCTGCTGCCCGTCCACCTCGACGTACTGGTTATCGAGGAATTTCACCAGGGCCTGGGCCATGGTCAGTCGAATCGTGCTCATCTGTGTTCCTTCAATGGCCATACAGCACTCTCACTGTTCTTTGTGCGGAAGCCGGCTTGCCGGCGCCTACAAGGGGGGTCAGGCCAGGGCCTGGCGCAGGTGCCGGATACTGCGCTCCAGAGCCTGCTGCAGGTCCGGTCGATCGTGAACGCTCGCGGCAAAGGGCTCGAAGGACAGGTAGCCGCGGTAACCGCCCGCCAGCAACGCGGCGATCTGCGTCGTGTTGCCCAGCCGGTCCGCCGCGCCCACCAGCACCCGATGACCGTCCCGCAGCGCTGCCAGAGGCAGTGGCGGCCCCTCGACACCGGAGAGGTGCACCAGCCCGGTGAGCTCGGCGAACAGCTGGGGTTCGCCAGCCAGTGTGTGGTGGAAGGTATCGTGCACCAGGCTCAGCACATCCAGCGCGCCAACGGCGCGGATCGCTTCCACGGCGCTGCGCTTGCCACGCAGGGCGCACTCGGCAAACCCCAGGGGTTCGACAAAACCGCGCAGGCCATGCTGGCGAAGAACCTCCGCGATCCGGGTCAGGGCGGCCGCCAGCCCCTGGGCCCGCTGGCCCGCGCCGCGCCGGTCGCCGGGGTCGTTCAGCGGGCACAACACCAGGCCCTCGGCACCGCAGGCGCGGGCATAACCGGCCAGGCGCAGCAACTGCTGGCGGCGCTGTTCATCCCACAGGTCGAAGGGGTACAGGGCATTGATCGACAGCAGCCGGATGCCACGCTGCTCACACAGCTCGCGGACCTGCTCGGGGGGCGTGCCATCCTCGATCTCCACACCCTTGAGGTCATTGCGCAGCTCCACCCCATCGATCTTCAAGGCCAGTGCCAGGTCAAGAAAATCCGCCAGAGGCAGGTGCGGTGCGACCATTCGGTTCAAGGCAAAACGCAAAGGCTGAGTCATGTTCCAGCTCCCCGAAAATCGGCAAAGGTGCGTCGTTCACAGATCCAGCAGCCAGCTGTGCCGGGGGTCGTTATGGAACTGCCAGACCCGCTTCGGCCCGGCCATCACGTTCAGGTAATAGGACTCGTAGCCATAGGGCACGCTGACCGGGTGGTACCCCCTGGGCACCACCACCAGGTCGTGGTGCTCCACCGCCATGGCCTCGTCCAGGCTGCGGTCGTCGGTGTAGACCCGCTGGAAGACAAAGCCCTGGGGCGGGTTGAGCTGGTGGTAATAGGTCTCTTCCAGAAAGCTCTGGTGCGGCAGGTCGTCGGTGTCGTGCTTGTGCGGCGGGTAGCTGGAGGAATGCCCGGACGGCGTGCGCACCTCCACCACCAGCAGGGAATGGGCCGGCTCGCTGTCGGGCAGGATGTCGCAGACGTAGCGAGTATTGGCGCCCTTGCCGCGCACGCTGCGCCTGCACTGTTCCGGGCGGATCAGCCGAGGGCCGAGGTCGTTATCGACTGCCCCCGGGGCGGCACACACAGCGATCTGCACATCGCTCAAGGCCGTGACCCGGGCCCGGCTGCCCGGCGGCAGGTAGGCAGCAAAGGGGGATTTGTCCTCGAACACCGATTGCCGGTCACCCAGGTTGGACCACTGGAAGGCGCCCTGGGGCGCTTCGCCCTGCACATCGATACGGCCGCTGAGCAGCACCAGGCACAGCTCCTTGTCGCCGGCGCTGACCGGCAGGCTTTCCCCCAGGCCCAGGCGGTAGGCACTGAACCCCACGTATTCCAGGGCGCCCTCTTGCAGCTGGACCATGGTCCGGCCCTTTGCAGCGCTTTTAACCAGCAGGCTCATTGGGTAGCCCTCCTGCGTTGCAGCGCGGAGTCCAGCAGGGCCCGCAGGGTGTCGTAACCTTTTTTTGCGTAGACGTAGCTCGGCGCCACCGCCGGGTCCTGCTCGGCCTCCACCACCAGCCAGCCCTGGTAGCCAGCGTCCAGCAGCACATCGAGCAAGGCGGCGAAGTCAATGTCGCCATCGCCGGGCACGGTGAAGGTGCCGTTGACGATGCAGTCCGGGAAGCTCCACAGGTTGTTGCGCGCCAGTTGCACCACCGGCTTGCGCACGTCCTTGAAGTGCACATGGCACACCCGCCCGATATGCCGGCGCAGCACCTCCAGGGGTTCGCCGCCGCCCATGTAGCAATGGCCCGAATCGAACAGCAGGCCGACTTCCTCGCCGGTCAGGCGCATCAGCGTGTCGATGTCCGCCGGGGACTCGACGTAGGCGCCCATGTGGTGGTGATAGGCCAGGCGCACGCCCTGGGACAGGGTGAAACGCGCCAGCTCCGTGAGTTTGTCGGCGTAGTCCTGCCAGGCCTGCTCGCTGTGGAACCGTGGGCGCTCGATCAGGCGCACCGGCAAGCCCTGGATCGAGTCGGCCACTTCGCCGTAGACCAGCACCGAGGCGCCGTTGCGCTTGAGCAGTTCGACGTGGCTGGCAATGGCGTCGATTTCCTCGGCCACCGAACGCCGGGCCAGGCGGCTGGAGTACCAGCCCGAGACCAGCGCCAGGTCATAAGGGCGCAACACATCGCCCACGCCCTTGGCGTCCTTGGGGAACTTGCCGTTGAGTTCGAAGCCTTGGTAACCGATCTCGCGCCCTTCGCTGAGGGCGGTGCTCAAGGGCGTTTCACCGCCCAGGGCCGGCAGGTCGTCGTTGCTCCAGGAAATCGGGTTGATGCCAATTCGGATCGCGGGCATGGCTGCACCTTTTGTTGTTATTCATGAAAGCGTGGAGAACGGCCTCGCACTGGTAGGAACTGGCTTGCCAGCGAAGGCGTCGGCGGGCCTGGCTCCAGGCTCAAGACCCACTTCGCCGGCAAGCCGGCTCTTACACAGGGCGGGCGCTGCGCCAGGCGTTGATCAGTTGCTCGAAGGTGCCCTGCACTTGCCGGATCAGGGTGTCGTCGTCGATCTCCCCCGCCAGCCACGCTCGGCTGGGCTCCTGGAAAATCGTGCGGCCCACGGCAAACCCCCGGCAGGTGCGGCTGTCGGCCGCTTGCCGGAAGCCCTCGGCGAGGGCTTCGGCCGAGGCATTCAGGCCCAGCAGCACCACGCCACGGCAATAGGGGTCGCGCTCCTGGATCAGCTCATCGAGCTTTTTCCATTCCTCGGCCGACTGCGCTTCGATCTTCCACCACGCGGGGTAGATGCCCAGGTTGTACAGGCGCTTGAGGCTGCGGTAGAGCACCTCGGGATGAGCGCCGGGCAGGTCCCTGGGCGGGATGATTTCCAGCAGCAGCTCATGCCCGCTGACCTGGGACGCCTGGTACAGGCCACGGATCTGCGCTTCCTGTTCCAGGCGCAGCAAGGGCTCGTCGTCCGGGTGAAATTGCACCAGGCACTTGATGATCTGTTCCTGGGGCCAGGCGATCAGGTTGCTGCCCACCGAGCGCCCGTGCTCGAACGCCAGGGGCCGCGAGCCCTGCACTTCCACCGGCCGCGCCACCCACCAGCCGCGCCCGGTGGCGGCGTTCAGCGCCTCCTGGCCGAAACGCTGGTCGGCCAGCAGGCCGACATCGGCCTCGATGCCCTGGCGCCGCAGGTCGGCTTCGACCCGCTGCACCGCGTCTATGAAGAGTTGCTTGAGTTGACCGATGGCCTTGAGCTCGCGCCCACCTTGCTGCGCCAGTTCCACCAGTTGCCCACGGTGGTCGAAGGCGAAGACGAACAGGGGCTTCCAGGCCTTGCGCGGCACACTGACCTGATGCAGGCGTTGCAGCACCGGGTCCTGGTCGGGACGGGTGATGGGCACCGGGCTGCTGAACAGATAGTCCAGTTCGGCCCGGGTCGGCATCGCCGGGGCGCAGGCGTGGCGCGACACCACCAGGCCGCCGCAGGCGTTGGCCAACTGGCAGCAGCGCTCATCACTGGCCTCTTCCAGCCAGCCACTGAGGAAGCCGGACATGAAGGCATCGCCGGCGCCCAACACGTTGAGCACCTCCACCCGCACGCCGGGGTAGATCGCCCCGTCTTCCAGGCGCTCCGGAATCGCGCCGTGGATCACCGTGCACCCTTGCGGGCCAAGCTTGACCACCAGGGTCGCGGCACTCAGTGAACGTACGGTGCGCAGGGCCGTCAGCAGGTCGTCGCTGCCGCCGGCAATCAGGAATTCCTCTTCGGTGCCGACGATCAGGTCGAAGCGCGGCAGGATGCCCTGCACATGCTGGCTGACCTGCGGGTCGGCCACGAACCGGGTCTCGCCGTCAGCCTTGCCCGCCAGGCCCCAGAGCACCGGCCGGTAGTCGATGTCCAGGACCCGCTTCACCCCGTGCTTTTGCGCGTAGTCCAGGGCCTGCAGGCTGGCCCGGTAGACGCCGTCGGTGGAGAAATGGGTGCCGGTGATCAGCAGGGCCTTGCTGGAGGCAATGAAGGCTTCGTCGATGTCGGCGGCGCACAGCGCCATGTCCGCGCAGTTCTCGCGGTAGAACACCAGGGGGAAGGTTTCGCGGTCCTTGAGGCCCAGCAGGACCAGGGCGGTGAGGCGCTGCGGGTCGACCTTGACGGCGCTGACGTCACAGCCTTCGCGCACCAGCGACTCCAGCAGGAAGCGCCCCATGTGGTCGTCACCGACCCGGCTCAGCATCGCCGACTTGAGGCCCAGCCGTGCGGTGCCGAAGGCAATGTTCGCCGACGAGCCGCCGAGGTATTTGGCAAAGCTTGCGACGTCCTCCAGCCGGGCCCCCACTTGCTGCGCGTAGAGGTCGACGCCCAGGCGTCCGAGGCAGATCAGATCCAATTGACGCCCACTGGCAAAACGAGTCTGGCCCATGCTGGCTCCTGTTATTTTTATCAGCCGCTGCCTGCCGTCGCGCACTGCCCCGGCAGGCCTACTTGGTGGATGCAGACTAGAACGTCTCCCGGCACCAATCAATATTTATTCTATAAATTTTTTACGTGGAATATTTTTTCCATTAAACTTTTCTGCAAAGCCCAAGGCTGCGCCGTGCATCGTTTCAGCAAGGCGCCCGGGGCCCGGCCCCTCAAGATTTTCCCGGCGCCGACCCTGTAGACTGCCCGCAGCCCATTTATTGTCAGGGGGCGACGCCCGCGGTCGCTCCCATCAGTACCCTCAGAAGGATCCGTTATGTCCCGCACCGATCAGCCGGCCCTGTCCGATCGCACGCCCGAGAGCGACCTTGCCAGCCCTCCGGCCAATGCCGAGCGGCTGCTGCAGTTGATCACCGAGGAGTACGAGAGCCTGCCGCGCCAGCTCAAGCGCATCGCCAGCTACATGAGCCAGCAGAGCGACCGGATCATGGTCGACCGGATCAGCGATATCGCCCGCGAGTGCGAAGTGCACCCTTCGGCCATCGTGCGTTTTTCCCAGCGTTTCGGCTTCAGCGGCTTCAGTGAAATGCAGGCGCTGTTCCGCCAGGCCTACACCCACAAGGCCACGCCGGTGCAGAACTACCAGCAGCGCATCCGCAGCCTGATCGCCAACAAGTCGCAGAAGGCCAGCGACGGCGACCTGGCGCGCGACTGCATCAGCGCCACCCTGTCGGGGATCGAGCGCCTGGGCCTGGAGCTGGACGACGCGGCCTTCGAGCAGGCCGTGGACCTGGTGGTCAACACCGACAACATCTACGTGGTGGGGGTGCGCCGCTCCTTCGCCGTGGCCGACTACCTGGTGTACAACCTGCAGCACACCAACAAGCGCATCCACCTGGTGTCGGGCCTGGGGGGCAGCTACCGCGAGCAGATGCGCAGTATCCGTCCCAACGACCTGGTGATCGCCATCAGCTTCACCCCCTACGCCAAGGAAACCCAGCACTGCCTGCGCATTGCCCAGCACAACCAGGCCAAGACCCTGATCATCACCGACAGCACCCTGTCGCCCCTGGCCAAGCGCGCCAACAGCGTGCTGCTGGTCAACGAGGGCAGCTCCTTCGCCTTCCGCTCACTGAGCGCCACCCTGTGCCTGTGCCAAGCGCTGTTCATTGCCGTGGCCTACCGCCTGGAACTGAAGATGGACGAGATTCACGAACAGGGCGGCTTCGACGACTAGCCCTTCGGCTGGCGCGGCGCTATTCGTAGATCTTGCCGCAGTACAGGAACACCGCGAAGCGCTGCCAGGGCGAAGCCTCCACCAGCCCCTGGGTGGCACCGATGCCGGTGGCCTCGGCCCAGGCGTGGGCGCCGTCGAGAAAATCCTCGATGCAATGGTTCTGCCAACTGTCGGCCTCGCCGGCCTGGGCCATGCGCTGCGCCTGGCGGCGGTCGGCAATCAGCGCCTGGACGAAGTCGAGGAAGCTCTGCTCGTCATGCACCTGCTGCAAGCGTTGTTCAAGGTCCATTGGGGCTCTCCGGGGTCAGGACGTTGCCTGGAGCGCCAGGCCCTTGCGCAGCAGTTCCTTGCGCAGGATCGGCCGGCCCGGGCAATGCACGCCGTCCAGGGTGCTGCACTCTAGCAGCCGTTCCAGCTTGCGGGCACTGCCCGGGCTGCCGGTCAGCAGGTAGCTCGTGCCTTCGCCGAGGCTGATCAGGTTCAGCAGCCAGTCATCGCCCCACTGCCCCAGCACCTGCTCGATCAGGCTGCGCTGGCGCACCAGCAGGCCCTGGGCATGCCACAGGGTCAGTTGGGCGAAACGCCGCGGCAGGTTGCTGGACGCTTCGAACACTTTCAGGTCCTTGAGCAGGGCCTCGGGCAGTTGCGCTTCGATCTGCTGCTGGCACTCCTTGAAATAGTCTTCGGGCCAGTCGGGGCCCAGGCCGGCCAGCGCGGCCAGGTCGGCGTAGGCCTGGCGGTCCGCCGCGGTGCACCCCTGGTCGGTGAAGTTCAGGGTGTTGTCGAGAATACCCGCCGCCAGCAGTTGCGCGCTGTCGCGGCTGATCCTGGGCAGCAACCCGGAGTCGCGCCAGCGCTGGTAGACCTGGGTACAGGCGGCACCGATCTGGCGGATATCCGCGTGCTGGCTCAGGCGCTCGTTCCAGAAGGCCTCGAAACCCGGGTGATGGTCGATGACCTCCACCACCCGGTCCAGGTCCACCAGCGGGTCCAGGTGCAGGTGGTTGGAAATGTCCACCAGCACGAACTGCTCGGTCCCTTGCGGAACATGGGCGTCCAGCCCCTTGAGACTCTGGCGGAAAGTACCCGGGATGCTCTCATTGAGCGGCGCGCTGCTCAGGGCCCGGGCCGGGCGGCCGCTGAGGTTGAGCCATTCGGCATAGGCAATGCAGCCGGCGTAGGCGTCGATATCCAGATAAGCCGCGCCGGCGGTGACAATGATCATGACGTCCCTGTAATCCACAAAGGCCGGAGGCCGGGGCGCCGAGGGTGCCTGAGCCACATGACAGCCAGATGACAGTCAGCGACCCTCTACAGCCCCTGCCTCGGCCACCAGCAGCGCCGCCAGCCGCGAGCCGCTGAAGCGGATCTGCGCCAGGCTCAGGGCCGCGTAGCCGACGATCACCGCCGCCGGCCGGCGCACCTGCTGGCAGTGCTCGGCCAGGCCCTGCAACAGCAGGCCCTGCTGGGCCGCGCGCTGGCGAAAGCGCGCCTCATCGCTGCCCGGCGGCAACGTCAGCAGCAGATGCAGCCCGGCCTGCTGGCCGCTGATGCTGTAGCAGCCCGGTGCTTCACTGGCGAGGATCGCCAGCAGCAGGTCGCGGCGTTCCTGATAGGCCTGGCGCGCCGCCCGCAGATTGCGCAGGAAGGCGCCGCTGGCGATGTAGTCGGCCAGGGCCAGTTGCTCGATCACCCCCACCGAGCGCCCGGTGTCCTGCAAGGTGGCCAGCAACCGCGGGCGCAGGCGCTCGGGCAGCAGCATGAAGCCCACCCGCAGGCCGGCGAACAGGGTCTTGTTGAAGCTGCCGCAGTAGATGACGCGGTCGTCCCGGTCCAGGGACTTGAGGGCCGCCAGGGGCGCGCTCTGGTAGTTGAATTCGCTGTCGTAGTCGTCCTCCACCACCCAGGCCTCGCTGTGCCGGGCCCACTCCAGCAGGGCCAGGCGCCGGGACACCGGCATGGTCATGCCCAGGGGCGCCTGATGGGCCGGGGTGACATAGACCATGCGGGCATCCTGATGGTGTTGCAGCTGCTGTACATCGATCCCGTCCTCCTCCACCGGAATCGGCACCAGCCGCGCTCCGGCCAGGGCGAACAGGCTCCGGGCCGACAGGTAGCCGGGGTCTTCGAGGCACACCTTGTCGCCCGCTTGCAGCAGGCTGCGGGCCAGCAGGTCGAGGCCATGGCGGATGCCGGTGGTGATCATCACCTGCTGCGGCTCGCAGGCGATGCCCCGGTGCTGCCCCAGGTACTGGGCGATCTGCTGGCGCAGGGCCGGCAGGCCGCCGGGGTCGGCGTCCCACAGCGACTGCGCCGAGGCATTGCCCAGGGCCCGGGTCAGGGAGCGGGTCCAGCGTTGCAGGGGAAACAGCGCCGGGTCGGCCAGCCGGGCGACAAACGGCTGGCCGGCCCGCACGCTGAGCGGCAGGTACGGCGGCTCGCTCTCGCTGACGATGGGTGCCGCCGCCCGTGCCGGGGCGCTCAGGTACAGGTCCGGCACCACCGCGCAGACCCGGGTCCCGGAACCGCTGGCCCGGCTCACATAACCTTCGCTGCGCAAGCGGTCGAAGACCACTTCCAGGGTGCCCCGGGACAGGCCCCAGCGCTGGGCCAGGGTGCGGGTCGAGGGCAAGCGGCAGCCGGCCGGCAGGCGTTTTTCCAGGATCGCCTGGCGCAGGGCACTGTAGGCGCTGTCCTGTTTGCCCGGGGCTTCATCGCAGTGCTGGGGCAGCGGCAGGTCGAGGGGCACGGGGTGTTTTCCACGGCTCATAGTGGTCCAGTCAAAAGCGGCCTAAATGGTGCTCGGCATTAAACCACAAACCCCTTAATTTCAGCGCCATCGCCCTCTGCCCCGAGCCTGCCATGCCGCCCGCCAGCCCCATCACCACCCGCTCCATCGCTGTTGAACGCCCCCTCGCCCCCTGGCTCTGGACCCTGTTGCTGCTGGTGGTGGTCTGCCTGCCGCGGATCAGCATCGACCTGTACCTGCCGGCGCTGCCGGCCATGGCCGACCAACTGGGGGCCAGCGACGCCCAGCTGCAACTGACCCTGAGCCTGTACATGCTCGGCTATGCCCTGTCGATGCTGCTGGGTGGCCCGCTGTGCGACCGCTATGGCCGGCGCCCGGTACTGCTGGCGGGCACAGCGCTGTTTCTCGCGGCCAGCCTGGCCTGCATGCTGGCCGCCAGTGTCGAAGTACTGATGGGCGCCCGCCTGCTGCAGGCCCTGGGCGGTTGCTGCGGCACCCTGGTGGGCCGGGTCATGGTCCGCGACCGCTGCCCGCCCGAGGAGCAGCCGCGGCTGCTGGGCCTGTTGTCCATGGGCATTGCCCTGTCGCCGATGCTGGCACCGCCCCTGGGCAGCCTGATCGACCAGTTGCTGGGCTGGCGTGGCCTGTTCCTATGCCTGAGCCTGGTGGCCGCGGCGGCCTGGCTGCTGATGTTCAAGCGGCTGGCCGAAACCCGCCCGCCGCAGCTCGCGCCAGTGGCCGTGAAAAGCCTGCCGCGCCTGTACCTGCGCCTGCTGGGCGAGGCCTACTTCATGCGCTATTCCCTGGCCATCGGCTGCCTGTACTGCACCTACTTCCCGTTCATTGTGCAATCGCCGGCGCTGTTGCAGCGCCAGCTGGGGCTGTCGCCCACGGCCTACGCCCTGGTGTTCGCCGCCACCGTGGCCGGCTACCTGATGGGGTCGCGACTGTTCCAGCGCCTGGGGGTACGCCACAGTGCCGACCGCCTGATCACCGCGGCCTGCCTGTTGAACCTGGCCGGCGCCGGCCTGTTGCTGCTCACCCGTAGCCTGTGGCCCGACAGCCTGTGGGCCATCGTGCTGCCGATGCTGGCGCTGATGCTCTCGGTGGGCCTGGCGATTCCCGCCTGCCAGCTGGCGATCCTGCAGCCCTATGCGGCGGTGGCGGGCACCGCCTCGGGGCTGTTCTTCTTTATCCAGATGGCCATGACCGCCGGCTGCGGGCTGCTGGCCAGTCTGCTGGCGGACAGCCCGGCGGGCTCGCTGCAGGCCCTGACCGGCCTGTTCAGCCTAGCCCTGGGGCTGGCCTGGTGGTGCCTGCGGCCACGGCGGCGGTAGGCGCCGGCTCAGAACGCCTTCCTGCACCCCTGTAGCCGCTGCTGAGCCTGCGAAGCTGCGAAAGGCCGGGCCGCGTTCGGTACGCAGGGCCTTGCGTGGCGGCCTCCAGCCGAACCTCTAGCGCCTTCAATATCCCCGCGTCTTCTTCGGAGCCGTTCGCAGCCTGCGGCAGCGGCTACAGGTTTGCACTGTGCAAGGCCGCTTCAATACCGCTAAATTGGCCGCGCCTTTCCCATCCGTTGTGCCGTTCAAGACAAGGAAATACGTGATGAAGCTTATTGGAATGCTCGATTCACCCTACGTGCGCCGCGTCGCCATCAGCCTCAAGAGCCTGGGCCTGCCCTTCGAGCATCACTCGCTTTCGGTGTTCAGCACCTTCGAGCAGTTCAAGGCGATCAACCCCGTGGTCAAGGCCCCGACCCTGGTCTGCGAGGGCGGTGAAGTGCTGATGGATTCGAGCCTGATCATCGACTACCTGGAAACCCTGGCCGGCCCGCAACGCAGCCTGATGCCCACCGCCCTGCCCCAGCGCCTGCGTGAGCTGCGGCTGGTCGGCCTGGCCCTGGCGGCCTGCGAGAAGTCGGTACAGATCGTTTACGAGCGCAACCTGCGCCCCGCGGAGAAACAGCACGGCCCCTGGCTGGAGCGGGTTGGCGGCCAGTTGCAAGCCGCCTATGGCGAGCTGGAGCAGGAGTTGCAGAAACAGCCGCTGCCCCGGGACGGCTCCCTGGGCCAGGCCGGCATCAGCCTGGCGGTGGCCTGGAGTTTCAGCCAGATGATGGTGGCGGACCAGTTCAACCCCGGGCAATTCCCGGCAGTACGCGGCTTTGCCGAGTACGCCGAACAATTGCCGGTGTTCCTCGCCACCCCCGCCACCTGAGCCACACCCTCCCCGTAGGAGCCGGCTTGCCGGCGAAGAGGCCCGCAAGCCTTGCAGCGCCTTCGAAAACGCCTTCGCTGGCAAGCCAGCGCCTACAGAGCGGTCAGGCCGGTTCGGGCTGTTTCTTCACGGGGGCAGTGGCGAAGCGCCGGGCCAGGAAGGGGGTGATGTCCAGCGGCAGGGCTTCGTCGTTCACCAGTTTGTCCAGCAACACGCCGGTGATGGCCGAGGTCAGGATGCCGGTGCGGAAGTGCCCGCAGGCATTGAGGTAGCCTTCGACCCCATCCATCGGCCCGAGGATCGGCAGCTCATCCGGCGAACCCGGGCGCAACCCCGCCCAGCAGCGCTTGAGGTTGACATGGGCCAGCTCCGGTACGCAGCGCACTGCGCCCTGCACCAGGCCGTTGATCTCCGGGTAGGTGGTGGTGACGTCGAAGCCCTTGTCCTCGGTGGTACTGCCGATCAGGATCTCGCCGTTGTCCTTTTGCGCCATGTAGCAGTCGCTGGTGGTCAGGCAGCCGTTGAGCAGCTTGGGCATGCGCTCGGTGAGAAGGATCTGGCCCTTCACCGGCTTCACCGGAATCTCGATGCCCGTGGCCTGCAGGCTCAGCTCGGCGGCCCAGGCGCCGGCGGCGTTGATCAGGGTCGTGCAGCGGAACAACCCGGCAACGTCGGTCTTCACCCCGCTGACCCGATTGCCCTGGTGCAGGACCCCGGTGACGTTGGTGTTGAAGTACACATCCACGCCGTTCTGGCGTGCGCCTTCGGTGTAGGCGTCGGTGAGGCGGAACGGGTTGACCTGGTGGTCGCAGAGGAACTCCAGGGCGCCCTGGGCTTCATGGCTGACATTGGGTTCCGCGGCGCGCAGGGCCGCCTGGTCGAGCCAGCGTACCTGGTCGCTCAGGTGCGGGATGCAGCCGACGATGTGCTCGGCGTACAGGCGGTCTTCCTCGTCATAGATGACGAACTTGAGCCCGGTCTGCTCGAACTTGAAATCCATGTTGTGCAGGCCCATCAGCTCGCGGTGCAGGCGCGGGTACAACTCGTTGGACTGCAGGGCGAAGTCGAAGAACGACTGCGGCAGGATGTGCGGAGTGCTGGAATCCACCACCACCGCCGAACCCTGGGCCTCGCGCTTGCGGTTGGCCGACATCATGCGAAAGAAGATCACCCCGCAGCCCAGCCCCACCGACTCGCCGATGGCCCACAGGCCGCCGGCCGAAGCGCGGCTGGCGTTGCCCGGGCGCTTGGCGTCGATCAGCGCCACCTTCAGGTCCTTGCGCTTGGACAACTGGTAGGCGCAGGAAGCGCCGATCACGCCGCCACCGGCAATGACCACGTCGTAATGCTTAATCATGCTGGGAGACCTCCTGGTCAGACGGCGGGAACGCGGAAAACGGAATCGGGTCCAGGGGGAAGCGCGGGCGGATCCAGCCCACGTCCTTGCGCCCGGTGGCCTGGCGCAGGCGGTCGCTGCAATAGCCCACGCACATGCGCCCCTGGCAGTCGCCCATGCTCACCCGGGTGCGCATTTTCAGGCTGGCCATGTCCTGCACGCCCTGGCTCAGGGCACGCTCGATGTCGTTGCGGGTGGTGTGTTCGCAACGGCAGATCACGGTGTCGCCCTTGGGCAGCTCTACCTGCCCGGCGCCACGCGCGGTATAGCGGTCCACCGCACCACGAAAACGCAGGATCGAGGCCAGCTTGCGCTCGTAACCCTGGCGCCGTTGCAGGGCCGCTTCGTTGCTCAGTACGCCACGCTGCATGAGGATCGACAGCGCGGCGATACGCCCGCTGAGCATGGCCGCCTCGCCGCCGCGGATGCCGCCCATGTCGCCGGCCAGGTGCACGTGGGGCTCGCTGCTCTGCTGCCAGGCGTTGGCGCTGGCGCGCAGGTAGCCGTCGTCGCTGAAGTTGTGTTCCAGGCCCATCTGCTGGCTCAACTGGGTGCGCGGGATGAAGCCGTAACCCACCGCCAGGGTCTGGGCAGCAATGCGCTGGGCCTTGGCCATGTCCGGCTGCCAGTCGCTGGAGTACGGCGCCACGGTGACCACGCTCAGGGCGTCCTGGCCCTGGGCTTCGACCACGCCCCAGCCATAGCGCAGGGCAATGCCGTGCAGCTTGAGGTAGGCGAGCATGCTCAGGCCGTCGAGAA
Source organism: Pseudomonas sp. 8(2025) (assembly GCF_052665325.1). Classification (NCBI taxonomy): domain Bacteria; kingdom Pseudomonadati; phylum Pseudomonadota; class Gammaproteobacteria; order Pseudomonadales; family Pseudomonadaceae; genus Pseudomonas; species Pseudomonas sp. 8(2025). The sequence goes on from NZ_JBQOIE010000012.1 coordinate 145,180, forward strand.
ACAGTTGCGGCTTGTTGAGCATGGCCAGGCTCTGCTTGGCGATCTTGCCCAGGGCACAAGCCTCGTAGACCCCCGCCACGCGCACGCCGGAAGCATGCAGCTGACACGCCACCAGGGGCAGCAAGGGGCCGGTACCGGCGATCACCACCGGGCTCTGGGGCTTGACCACCCCGCTCTTGATCTGCAATTGCAGGCCACCCAGCAGCTTGACCCCGGGCAGGGTCCAGCCGGGGAACGGCACACTGCGCTCATGGCAGCCGGCGGCCAGTATCAACTGCTCGTAGCTGACCTGCTGCACCTGCTCTTCGCCATCGAGCAGCACCAGGCTCTGGGTGCCCTCGGCGCCCACTACCCGGCTGTTGAGGCGCACGTCGATCATCTGTTCGTGGTCGGCGAAATCGCCGTGCAGCTTGGCCAGCATTTCGCAGTAGCGCGGCCCCAGGTAATCCAGCTGCACGCCGTCGCGCAGCGGCCCGCGGTAGACCACGCCCCCCAGGCGCGAGGCCTCTTCGATCAGGGTGCTGCGCACGCCGTGCTCGGCCAGTTCGATGGCGGCCGCCATGCCCGCCGGCCCACCGCCGACGATCACCGGGTTCAGGCTCATAACGTGGGCTCCGTTTCAGTGATGCGGTTGCTCAGGGTCTGCACCTGCATCCCCGGCTTGACCAGGGTCTGGCAGGCGCGGCGCTTGTGCCGGCCGTCGATCTGCACCAGGCAGCAATGGCATACGCCCATGCCGCAGTAGGCGCCGACCAGTTGCCCGTGATCGTTGCGCGCCACCTGGCGCAGGCCGGTGGCCTGGATCACGCTGAGGACGGTTTCACCCAGGGCGGCAGTGACTGGCTGGCCATTGAGGCTGATGGTCATGTCCGCATGCTGCAGCGGCTGAATATCGAAGTTGCGGTCTATCTGACGCATTGTGGGTTCATCCGTGAAAAATGAATGGGGTTGCCGGCGTCCCGCCGTCCATGCTGCTGCGGTCGGGACCGGGCAACGTCCCGGTCCCAAGCTGTTTGTCAGAACCGAGCGCGGGCCAATCTAGTCGGTTTGTCGGACACGGATATTGATCTGGGCCAAGCAAACGGCTGCCTCGCACCCGACGCTGGCCAGCCCTTGCAAAACTGCGATACCGCGCACAAAAACGCCGCTGGCGGCAATGGCCGGCAGCGGCGTTCGGGAAGGCCCGGGCCCGTTCGGGCCGGGCTTTATAGCTTGAATCAGTGCATGAACAGGGCGATCAGGATAATCACCGGGATCGGCACACCGAGGAACCACAAGAGTAATGAGCGCATGGGAAATCTCCTGGATCAGTGAACGGGGGTGGGGGCTACGGTGCGCGGCTGGACATCGCTTTCAAGCCAGACCACGGCGTCCCGACGACGACCGCCAAAGGTCGCCGCGAGGCTGGCGAAGAAGGCCCCGCACAGCAGCGCGATAAACATCCACAGCGACGACCAGGCAGCCACCTTGGCTGCGGTGTCGGCAGCTTCCTTGGCGGCCTGCTTGGCTTCTTCCACGGCCTGGCGGGTCTTGGCGAAGACTTCATCGACCCGACGCTCGGCATCGGCCTGGCTGAGGTTGGTACGCTGGGCCACCAATTGCGCCAGGTAGCTGCGATCCTCAGGGGCCAACTGGCCGTCGTTGCTCAGGGTGCGCACGAAGATCCGCGATACCGTGCCACGGGCCGCGTCATCGCTGACCGCCGCCGGGCGATCGTCGCGGAACAGGCTGTCGACGAAGTAGCCGTAGTCATCCTGGGAACCCTGGGCGGCAGCATGGCCGGCCATCTGGGTCATGGCACCGGCGGCGCCGGAAGCCACCTGGGCGCCGGCATGCACGCCGCCGCTGATGACGCTGCTGACCGACCCCACCACCAAAGTCGCGGTGACCAGGGTGGCCACGGCCCAGGCCAGGAAGCCATGGGCGGTGTCGCGGAAATACACTTCATCGCCATGCAGGTTGGCCCACTTCACCCGCAGGCGCCCGGCGATGTAACCGCCCAGGCCGGCAGCGATGATCTGCGTCACGGCCAGCCAGACAATGCTGGAAATGCCCAGGCCCTTGGCGCTGATGCCGCTGCCGGCCCAGGGCGAAACCGCGGAAAAGCCCAGGCCGAAGCCCAGCAACAGGAGGATCAGCGAAAGAGCGGCGGCCGCCGCGGCGCCGGCGAAGATCGCCGCCCAGGACACGCCCGAGTGATGACTCGAGGCATCTGCGGTGGCCAGCAGGTGTTCAGAGGGTCTGTTCATTGTTGTTCAGCTCCAGGCATGAAAAATGGTGTTACACGTCTCGAAGGGACAAGTGCAGCCACCGTGCCAGTTGCACGAACTTTATAAGCTCTTTTATTTCAATGACTTGCGATAAGCAGACAATCCCGGATCGTGCAATTTACCGGCCCGGGAGTTTTCGGGCGGGCGTTCTGCACGGCCCGCCCGGTGCTCAGGCCTGCCGGCTCCGGTAGAGCTCCCGGCCGCGGGTCCAACACAGGTGCACCACCAGTACCAGGATCCACAGGGCCAGCAGCAGGTTGCCCACCAGGGTCAATTGCCCGATGCCCTGCCCCCACAAGGTAAAGAGCGGCAATGCCAGCCAGGCCGAACGACGAAAATCCAGCAGCCGCATGATTCCCGGCACGGCCACCGCCATCAGGGCGATGACCAGGACGTCCAGGCCGCGATACGCCAGCATCCAGCGCGCATAGCGAGGGTCGGCAGCATAGGCTTCCAGGTAACCCGGCAGGCGCAGCGCCAGATCCACGGCGAGGCTCAACAGCAGGCTGGCCACCAGCAGCCACAGCAGGCCTTTGAAACGTGATGCGTAGTTCATTGCACAACACCTTGATACACAGAAGGTCAATCGGGTTTTCAATGCCGCTTGTAGCTCTTGTTGCCACTGGGGGTCAGGCAGTACACCCCGCCCCGGGGCCCGGTGCAGAAACTGCCGCTGCCACAGCTGCATCCCTGGGCGTCGCGCAGCAGGGGCTCGGCCCGGGGGGTAGTGGAGCGCTGGCCGGACATCAGGGTGCAGTTCTTTTTCGACGCGCTGATGGAGCCGTCGTTGCACAGGAACAGCTCGCCGTCGCAACGGGCGATGCCGCCCTTGCGCCCGGAACAGGGCTGGTTGGCCGCCAGCACCACGCTGCTGCACAGCACCATCAGGCAGAGAAAGGACAATGGCTTCCAGCCAACCCGGGACAGGCCCGTCATGGATGTGCCTCCTGGCCATAAAAGTGGCGCGATAATATCAGGCAGCGCGGCCTCTGGCAGGGGCTTGTTCAAGGTCTGGACAGAGTCCTGGAGGCGCAGATGAAAGTTTTTTTAGAATTGCGGCCGCCGTTTCTTGGCAAAATGCCCGCCTGTGTCACGAACCGCCAAACAGGTAACGCCTATGACCCGCATTCTGACCATCGAAGACGACGCCGTGACCGCCCGGGAAATCGTCGCCGAACTGAGCAGCCACGGCCTCGACGTGGATTGGGTGGACAATGGCCGCGAGGGCCTGGTGCGCGCCGTGAGCGGCGACTACGACCTGATCACCCTGGACCGCATGCTGCCGGAACTGGACGGCCTGGCCATCGTCACCACCCTGCGCACCATCGGTGTGTCGACGCCGATCCTGATGATCAGCGCCCTCTCCGACGTCGATGAACGGGTGCGCGGCCTGCGGGCCGGGGGCGACGACTACCTGACCAAGCCCTTCGCCTCCGACGAGATGGCGGCCCGGGTCGAAGTGCTGCTGCGGCGCAAGAACACGGTCAAGGATTTCGACACCAGCCTGCGGGTGGCGGACCTGGAACTGAACCTGATCAGCCGCGAGGCAACGCGCGCCGACCAGTTGCTGAGCCTGCTGCCCACCGAATACAAGCTGCTGGAATTCCTCATGCGCAACACCGGGCAGATCCTCTCGCGGATGATGATCTTCGAGGAGGTCTGGGGCTATCACTTCGACCCCGGGACCAATCTGATCGACGTGCACATCGGCCGCCTGCGCAAGAAGATCGACCCGCCCGGCATGACCCCGTTGATCCGCACCGTGCGAGGCTCGGGTTATGTCATTGCTGAACCCCTCTAAAGGCTGGCGTTCCTCCAGCAGCCGCCTGCTGGCGCTCTACAGCACGCTGTTCGTGGCCTGGAGCTGCATCCTCATGGGGGTGCTGTACTACGAGGTCTCCACCTACCTGGACAGCCTGGCCAAGCACTCGCTGATGCAGCGCCAGCACCTGTTCGCGCGCTTCGAGGGCGACCAGCTGGTGGAAGCCCTGACCACCAGCATGACTTTCGACATGCGCGCCATCGACGCCTACGGCCTGTTCGATGAGCAGCGCCGGCCCCTGAGCGGGCCGATCCGGCAGATACCCGACGACCTGCCCCTGGACGGCAAGATCCACGAACTGAAGAACTGCATCGACTCCGACGACCCGAGCCTGCCCCGCGACAGCTGCGACGCCGTGGCCACCCACACCCGGGATGGCCGCTGGCTGGTGCTGGTGCGCGACAACGGCTCGCTGTTCGCGGTGACCCGGATCATTCTCCACGCCCTGCTTTGGGGCATTTCCCTGACCATCATTCCCGGCGCCGCCGGCTGGCACCTGCTGCGCCGCCGGCCCTTGCGGCGCATCCGCCAGATCCAGGCCAGCGCCGAAGCCATAGTCGCCGGCGACCTGACCCGGCGCCTGCCACTGTCGGACCGGCGCGACGAGCTGGACATGCTGGCGGCCATCGTCAACGCCATGCTCGAACGCATCGAACGGCTGATGCATGAGGTCAAGGGCGTGTGCGACAACATCGCCCACGACCTGCGCACCCCGCTGACCCGCCTGCGGGCCCAGCTCTATCGCCTGCAGCAACAGGCCGAGGAAGGCTCGCCCCAGGCCCTGCAGATGGACCAGTTGCTGGCCGAGGCCGACACCCTGATGGCGCGCTTTCGCGGGTTGCTGCGGATTTCCGAACTGGAGGACCAGCAGCGGCGCTCGGGCTTCCTGGTGCTCGACCCCCTGCCCCTGCTGCACGAGCTCTATGACTTCTACCTGCCCCTGGCCGAGGAAGGCCAGTTGACCCTGGTGCTGGATGTACCGGCGAGCCTGCCCAGCCTCACCGGTGACCGCGCCCTGTTGTTCGAGGCCCTGGCCAACCTGCTGAGCAACTCCATCAAGTTCACCCCACCGGGGGGCGAAGTGATCCTGCGGGGGATCGACGACGACGGCAGCCCGCGCCTGGAAGTGCTCGACTCAGGCCCCGGAATACCCGCAGCGGAACGGGCGGCGGTGTTCCGGCGCTTTTACCGGGTGGATGAAAACAATGCCCAGGGCGGGTTTGGCCTTGGCCTGTCGATCGTCGCGGCGATTGTCAGCCTGCACGGCTTCAAGCTTGAGGTGGGCAGCAGCGAACGCGGCGGCGCGCGCCTGAGCCTGGACTGCCGGCCGAGCCTGATTGCCGACAATTGATTCCGGCCTCCACACCCCTGTAATCCGGTGCCTGTGACCCTGTGATCCTGTAGCCGCTGCTGAGCCTGCGAAGCTGCGAAAGGCCGGGCCGCGTTCGGTACGCAGGGCCTTGCTTGACGATCTTGCGCCAAACCTTCCGCGCTCTCGCGACCCCGGCGCCTGCTGCGTCGCAATGCCGCCCAAGCCGTTCACAGCCTGCATCAGCGGCTACAAGGCCTTGGGCAGTTGCCAGCCGTAGCGCACCGAGAGCATGCGCAGGGCGAAACAGACGGTGCCCGCCAGCCAGGCCGACCATAAAGACGGCACGCCCAGGCGCCGGGCGATGACCAGGCTGGCCGCGCCGACAAAGGCCGAGCTGGCATACAGGTCGACCTGCAGCACCAGGGGAATGCGGGCCAGGACAATGTCGCGAATCACCCCGCCCCCCACCCCGGTCACCGTACCCATGAGCATCGAGACAAAGGGCGAGATGCCGAAGTTCTGCGCCTTCTGCGTGCCCGCCACGGCAAACAGCCCCAGCCCCGCGGCGTCCAGCAGAATCAGCAGCGGCCCGGACCACCCCAGCACCCAGTCCCGTGCCACGAAGGCCAGCCCGCCCATCAGCAGCGCCAGCGCCGGGTACCGCCAGTCGGCCACGGCCTTGGGCGGCGTGGCGCCAATCAGCAGGTCACGGGTCACCCCTCCGCCAAGGGCAACGATAAAGGCGATCACCATCACCCCCAGCAGGTCCAGTTGGGCGCGCATGGCGCTGATCGCACCCTCCACGGCAAACACCGCAGTGCCCGCCAGATCCGCCACTAGCACGATGTTTTCCAGGCGCCGGGGCAAGCCCTGGGCCCCGGCGTTCATGGGCCCATCCAGAAAAGCGAGGTGATCAGGAAAATACGGCGCGGCAACAGGGTTGAAGGCATGCCCGGGCACCTGCAAAAGGCTGGAGATGACGGCCGGGAACCCGACCGTCGACCCTTTGCTTATAGTTCAGGCCGTGGGCTGTCGCCATCGATCGGCCTCGGTGCAAGGCCGGGTTCAGGGCGCCAGATCGAGCTGGCCCAGGGAGTTGCTGCCCAGCTCATAGAGCAGTTCGTCGATGATCTTCTGCACATCGGCCTCGCTCTGCAGCGCCCGGGCGCTGAGCCCGGTCACCACCAGGTCGACCCGGCCGCTGGCCGGCTCGAACACCCGCAGGGTCAGGGTGCCGTCACCGGCGTTGCTGAAGCTGCAGGCCAGGGGCGCCAGGCGCTGCTCGATACAAGCGCGCAACTGCGCCAGGGTGATGGCCGCCGGCATTTCAGCGGCGCCGCAGCAGCAGGCCCGCCAACAGCCCGACGCCGGCCAGCAGGGCCACGCTCAACAGCGGTTTGTCCCGTACCCAGCGAGCGCCCTGGTCCAGGGCCTGGCCGTACTTTTCCTGCAATTGCCCGGCGGCTTCCCGGGCCATGCCGCGGGCTTGCAGTTGCTCATCATCCAGCCACTCACCCACCACGGCCTCGGCCTTGCCGGCCACCTTGCCCACTGTGCCCTTGATCTGTTCGCTAGCCATGCTGGCGCTCCTTCTACTGCGGTTCATGAATGGCAGAGGCCCGATACAGAGCCCTGCGCAGAATCACAGGATAGAAAGGCCCGCCCCTGGGCAAAAGGCGCATTTGCACTGGTTGCACTGGTGCATTTGCACCGGGTCAGCCGGCACTGCCGGCAAACAGCCCGCGCTCCCGGGCCCAGACAATGGCCTCGCCACGGCTGTGCACATCGAGCTTGGAGTACAGGGTGGCCACGTGATTGCGCACGGTGTTGGGGGCCAACTGCAGTTGCGCGGCAATTTCCTTGTCCGCCAGCCCCTGGTAGATCAGCCCCAGGACCTCGCGCTCGCGGGTGGTGAGCTCGGCAGAGGTTACCGCCGGGGCTTGCGCGCTGCGGGTGTTGCGCACGTTGGCGAGCTTTTCGATCAGGGTCTGGCTGAACCAGGAGGCATCACGCATCACCTCCTCGATGGCGCCCACCAGTTCCAGCTCCGAGCGCTTGCGCTCGCTGATGTCCATCAGCACCAGCAGGTAGCAGGGGCTGTCCTGGATCAGCACGGTATCGGCGTAGGCCACGCAGTCCACCTGCTCGGCGCCCTTCTTGCGCACCTTGAGGTCCAGGCCCATGACGTTGCCGCTTTTCTCCAAGCGGCCGAACAACTGCTCGGCGGCCTGGGGCTCGGCGATAAAACCGATGTCCTGCACGGTCTTGCCCAGCAGCTCTTCGCTGCTGTAGCCGCAGGTGTCGAGAAAGGCTTCGTTGACATCGACGATCTGCTGCTCGGCGCTGCACACCAGGGTCGGCACCGGGGTCAGGCGGAACGACTTGGCGAAACGCTCCTCGCTCTGGCGCAGGGCGATCTCGGCCTTGCGCCGCGGCTCCAGGTCCATGAAGGAAAACAGCATGCAGTCCTCGTCGTTGATGTCCAGCGGCTGGCCGGCGACGATCACCAGCTTGCTGCCGCCCTCGGGCAGACGCAGCTCGGCCTGCATCTGCGGGATGGTCGCGCCCTGCCCCAGGCGTTCGACGGCCAGTTCCTTGTGCTCGGCGTCTTCCAGCACGTCCAGCTCGTACACCGAACGGCCGATCACCTGGTCCCGGGCATAGCCGGTCATCTCCAGGAAGCCCTGGTTGACCTTGATGTAGCGCAAATCCCCCAGGCGGCAGATCACCGCAGGCGCCGGGTTGGCGTTGAAGGTCTTCTCGAAGCGCTGCTCGGCGCTGGCCCAGTCGGTGGCGTCACTGAGGATCAGCACCAGGGACTCCGGCGCGCCATTGCGGTCCTCGAGGATCATGCTGCGCACCCGGTGCACCCAGTGCCGGGGTTCGCCGTCGATCTCGGCTTGGACCTCAACCACCACGTCGCTGAAGGTCTCTCCGGCAGCCACCCGGTTGATGGGGTAGCTGCCCAGGCCCAGTGGATGGTTGTTGCGGTAGCGCAAGGCATAGCGCCGGGCGTATTCGCGCAGATTGCCGCCCAACTGCTCGACCGTGCTGACGCCGTGCATGGCCAGGGCCGCTTCATTGGCCCAGAGCAGGGTCCGGGCCTTGTCGGTCTCGATCAGGATCACCCCGTCGGACAGGCCGGAGATGATCTGCTGCAATTGGCGGCGGTTGGTTTCGGTGGCAAGTACGGCCTGGCTCATGGCATCTCCGGAAGAACCCGACGCTGCGCCAAACATCCCGCACGCCGGAAAAAGGGGGCTGCAACTACGACCACGACGCGCCGCCATCGTGCCCCGGCCCGAGCGCTGGAGCCCCTTTGGGCAACGGAGTAAGCTGCCCCGTCCGGATTGCGGGCCAGCCGCCAGCCCGGCGACACCGGCCAGCCGCCCCTCGAGGAATGACGCATGATCACCATCCGTGAAGCCGACAGCCGCGATATCGACACCCTCCAGGCCATTGGCTGCGCCACCTACCGCGAGCACTTCGCCGCGATCTGGAGCACCGAAGGCATGCAGCAGTTCCTGGCCCAGGATTTTGCCCCCGCCCCCCTGGAACAGTCCCTGGCCGACAAGCACCTGCACCTGTGGCTGCTGGCCCTGGACCCGCAGCAGCAGCCCATCGGTTTTGCCAAGCTCAACTGGAACCGGCCACTGCCCGATGGAGCCCGGCGCGGGGCCGAACTGCAGAAGATCTACCTGCTCAAGTCCGAGGCCGGCAAGGGCTATGGCCGCCGGTTGCTGGAGCATGTGCTGCAACGGGCCAGCGCTGCCGGTGAGCCCTGCCTGTGGCTGGACGTGCTCAAGAGCAACAGCGGCGCCCGGCGCTTCTATGAAAGCGCCGGCCTGCGGCAGGTCGACGAGGTGCCGTTCAGCACCGACCTGGAACAGATCGGCATGTGGGTGATGGCCTGCGACCTGCCCCTCCAGAACCACCCCGCCCAAGATTGAGGTGGCCCTGCCACCCTCGCCCGCCGCTACAGACCCAGGGCCTTGAGCCGCCGGTACAGGGTCCGCTCGCTCAGGCCCAGGGCCCTGGCCAGCTCACTGCGCGAACCCTCGAACACCTCCAGGGCATGGGCCAGTTGCTCCAGGTCCTTGTTGCCGCGGCGGCGGCCCGGCGGCGCTGGTGCCGGCGTGCTGCGCAGCTCCGGCGGCAGGTCCGCCAGGCGGATCACCCCGTCGTCGCTGAACAGCCGCGCCCGCTCGAGGATGTTGCGCAGCTCGCGGATATTGCCCGGGTAGGTGTACAGGCTCAGTTGGGCCAGGGCCTGGGGATCGACCCGCGGCACCACCCCGGGATCAAGCCGGCGCAGCAGGCTGTCGATCAGCAGTGGCAGGTCGTCGCTGCGTTCGCGCAAGGCCGGCAGGCGGATCGGGAAGGCGCTGATGCGGTAGTACAGGTCCTGGCGGAAGGTGCCGGCGGCGACCATTTCCTTGAGCGGCTTGTGGGTCGCCGCCACCAGGCGGAAATCCGAGTGCACGGTGCGCAGGCTGCCCACCGGGCGAAAGCTGCCGGACTCGATCAGGCGCAGCAGTTTGACCTGCATGGCCAGGGGCACTTCGCCGATCTCGTCGAGAAACAGGGTGCCGCCATGGGCGGCTTCGGCCAGGCCGATCTTGCGCTGCAGGGCACCGGTGAAGGCGCCCTTTTCATAACCGAACAATTCGCTTTCCAGCAGGCTTTCGGTAAGCCCGGTGCAGTCCACCACCACCAGCGGCCCGCTGGCCCGGGGGCTGCCGTCGTGCAGGGCACGGGCGAACAGCTCCTTGCCGGTGCCGGATTCACCCTGGAGCAATACCGGGATCGGCGCCGGCGCCGCCCGCTGCAAGGCGCTCAAGGCTTCGTTGAAGGCCGGCGAGCGCCCCACCAGGCCCTTCTGCTGGGGTTGTACCGAGGCCACGGCCACCGAACTCAGGCGCTCGACATAGGCCACCACCGTGCCGTCTTGGCCAATGATCGGCCGCAGCTCCACGTCCACATGCTCCGGCCCCCGGGGCGTGTGGTGGATGTGCAGCATGCGTTCCGGTACGCGGCTGTCATGGGCCTTGCGCATCGGGCAATGCTCGCCGGCCTGGTCGCAGGGCACGGCGAACTGATGGGACACCCGGTAGCACTTGGCGCCCACGTGGGGCTTGCCGGCCACACCGAACTGACGCTGGTAGGCGGTGTTGGCGGCGATGATGTTGTAGTCGGTGTCCAGCACTATGGTGGGCTGCGGGTCGTGTTCGAGGTAGGACACCAGGGCGGACATCGGTGGCGGGACTAGGTCGGTGGCAATCAGGGACATGGGCAACTCCGGGGCAGAGGCGGCAGCTTAAAGCATGGGCGCCATCACTGCCATTTTCTGCCAGCAACTGCCAAATGACTGCCAAACCCGGGTGACAGTCCGGGCGACAACACATCACCAAGGGGTTGAAAAAGCGTCTAGATCAATGAACAGGCGCCAAACGACGCCGTTTCGGGTTGGCACGCTTATTGACACTTCAAGAAACGAGCGTCAGCGCAGACTGCCCTCACCTTCATTGCCTGGAGTGCCCCATGATCATCAGCGACACGCTGCGTGTAGAAGCCTTTTTCGACAGCCATACCTGGACCATCAGCTACCTGGTGATGGACCTGGCCAGCCGCCACTGCGCATTGATCGACAGCGTGCTGGACTACGACCCGAAATCCGGCCGCACCCACACCGAGTCCGCCGACCGCCTGATCGCCCGGGTGAAAGAGCTGGACGCCCGGGTCGACTGGATCCTGGAAACCCATGTGCATGCCGACCACCTGTCGGCCGCCGCCTACCTCAAGGCGCAGCTCGGGGCCCAGGTGGCCATCGGCAACCAGATCACCCGGGTGCAGAAGACCTTCGGCGCGCTGTTCAACGAAGCCCCGGCCTTTGCCCGGGACGGCAGCCAGTTCGACGTGCTGCTCGAAGACGGCGCCGAATTCGCCATCGGCGGCCTCACCGCGCGGGCCATGCACACCCCGGGGCATACCCCGGCCTGCATGACCTACTTGGTACAGGTCGGCGACGAAACCCTGGCCTTTGTCGGCGACACCCTGTTCATGCCCGACTACGGCACCGCCCGCTGCGACTTCCCCGGGGCCGACGCGCGGACCCTGTACCGCTCGATCGGCAAGATCCTCACCCTGCCCCCCAGCACCCGGCTGTTCATGTGCCACGACTACCTGCCCAACGGCCGCGAGCTGCAGTACATGACCACCGTCGCCGAGCAGCGCGCCAACAACATCCACATTCACCAGGGGGTCGACGAAGACAGCTTCGTGGCCATGCGCGAAGCTCGCGACGCGACCCTGGACATGCCGGTGCTGATCCTGCCTTCAGTGCAGGTCAACATGCGCAGCGGGCACTTCCCCGAGCCCGAGGACAACGGCGTGAGCTACCTGAAGATTCCCCTGAACACCCTATAACTATTACCTACTCCACACGGAGACCTTGCCATGCGCCCCTTCAACCCGGCCCTGCCCACTGTCGACGGCAGCCACCAGGTGCTGATCGTCGGTGGCGGTGCCGCCGGCATCGCCGTTGCTGCCAGCCTCTTGACCCGCGATCCACACCTGGACGTGGCACTCATCGACCCTGCCCGGCACCACTATTACCAACCCGGCTGGACCCTGGTGGGCGCCGGAGTATTCAGCGCCCAGTCCACCGAGCGCGCCATGGCCGAGCTGATGCCCCAAGGGGTCAAGTGGATCCAGGACGCGGTCAGCCGCTTCGACCCGGAACACAACGCCCTCGTGCTGGAGGACGGCCGGGTGCTGGCCTATGACCAACTGATCGTCTGCCCCGGGCTCAAGCTCGACTGGGCCGCCATCGACGGCCTGCCCCAGGCCCTGGGCAACCACGGCGTGACCTCCAACTACCGCTACGACCTGGCGCCCTACACCTGGCAACTGGTGCAGCAACTGCAACAGGGCGAGGCGCTGTTCAGCCAGCCGCCGATGCCGATCAAGTGCGCCGGAGCGCCACAAAAGGCCATGTACCTGTCCTGCGACCACTGGCTGCGCCACGGCCGCCTGGGGCAGATCAAGCCGCGCTTCCTGAATGCCGGCGGTGTGCTGTTCGGCGTCGCCGACTACGTGCCGGCGCTGATGGAATACGTGAAGAAATACGCCATCGAACTGGATTTCGGCCATAACCTGGTGGCGGTGAACGGCCCGGCCAAACGCGCGACCTTTGTCCGCACCCTGGCCGATGGCCGCCAGGAAACATTGGAACGGGCCTTCGATATGCTGCACGTGGTGCCTCCCCAGTGCGCCCCGGACTTCATCCGCCAGAGCCCCCTGGCGGACGCCGCCGGCTGGATCGACGTCGACCCGGGCAGCCTGCGCCACAAGCGCTACGTGAACATCCACGGCCTGGGGGACGCCACCAATACCAGCAATGCCAAGACCGCCGCAGCGGCACGCAAACAGGCACCGGTGGTGGCCAACAATGTGCTGGTGGCCCTCAAGCGCCTGACCCGCCTGGCCGAATACGACGGCTACGGTTCCTGCCCGCTGACCGTGGAACGGGGCAAGATCGTCCTCGCCGAATTCACCTATGGCGGCAAGCTGGCACCGAGTTTCCCGCGCTGGCTGCTGGACGGGCGCCAGCCAACCCGTCGCGCCTGGTGGCTGAAGGAACGGATCCTGCCACCGCTGTACTGGCGCGGCATGCTCAAGGGCCACGAATGGCTGGCCCATCCGACCCTGGCCACGGACACCCCGAAAGCATGAGCGAACACAGTCTTCTGGGCGCCGGGCTGGGGGCGATCATTGGTGCGATCCTGGCCCTGACCGGGGCCGGTGGCGGCATCCTCGCCGTGCCGCTCCTGGTCTTCGGCCTGGGCCTGAGCATGGTCGAGGCTGCCCCCATCGGCCTGCTGGCGGTGGGCCTGGCAGCCAGCGTCGGCGCGGTGCTGGGCTTGCGCCAGGGCATCGTGCGCTACCGCGCGGCGGGGTTCGTGGCCGGCATCGGCATCCTCATGGCGCCGCTGGGCCTGTGGCTGGCCCACCGCCTACCCAACCTGCCGCTGGCGCTGCTGTTCTCCCTGGTGCTGCTGTACGCCTGCGGGCGCATCCTGCGCAAAGCCAGACTGGAACTGAAACAGGGCCAGCCGGCGCCGCGCCCGGCCTTCATGCCCTGCGTGCTCAACCCGGCCCAGGGCCGCCTGCGCTGGACCCTGCCCTGCGCCCGGGCGCTGACCTTCACCGGAATGCTCTCGGGGCTGCTTTCCGGGCTGCTGGGGGTGGGTGGCGGCTTCGTCATCATCCCGGCCCTGAGCCGCTACACCAACCTGGACAGCAAGAGCATCGTCGCCACCTCACTGGCGGTGATCGCCCTGGTCTCCCTGGGCAGCGTGGTCACCGCCAGCCTCAGCGGGATCATGCACTGGGCGGTGGGCGCGCCCTTTGCCCTGGGGGCGGTCCTGGGGCTGGTGCTGGGACGCCAGGTGGCCAGCCACCTGGCCGGCCCGCGGTTGCAACAGCTGTTCGCCATCACCGGGATCCTCGCTGCCCTGCTGCTGGCCGGCGGCGCCCTGGGGCTGATTGCCCCTTGACCCCTTCGCCAGCCGGCTCCTGCAGCACCGTGTACGCCCCCCGTAGGCGCTGGCTTGCCAGCGAAGGCGTGCTCACAGACGCCCCTGACCTGACGCAAGATTCACGGCGCCTGGTCCGGCCCTTTCGCCGGCAAGCCGGCTCCTACGCTGAGAACGACCGGGGAAATATTGGCCTCTGCCGGTCCAGCGCTCGGGTGGCGACCATGACCTGGACCCATGTCCCCCAGGAGTGCGCCATGTCCACCGCCCAGTCCCTTGAACTCTGTTTCTGGCGCAAGATCGGCCGCTACGCCTCGCGCATCGGCCGGGCCTTGATCCAGAAAGCCCTATGGCTCTACTACGCCGCGCAACGGCCGCAAACCCCGATCTGGGCCAAGACCACCATCTATGCCGCCCTGGGTTACTTCGTGCTGCCGCTGGACATCATCCCCGACCTGATCCCCGGGGCCGGGTACGTCGATGACCTCGGCCTGTTGACCGGCTCAGTGGTGACAGTGGCCGCCCACATCAACGCCGAGGTCCGGGAACAAGCCAGCGCACGCCTGGCCGACTGGTTCGGCAGCGAGTCGGAATGAGCCAGAGGTCGGCGCCAGGCTGGGCATTCGACTCACCAAGGCAGTGCAGCGCCCCCGACACCATGGCCACCCGACTCACCGCGCCTGGGTGTCCAGGGCATAGAACTCCTGCAGCTTGGCCTGCAGCAGTTGCTTGTCCGGCAGTTGGGTCCGGTACTCGGCGATCAGCGCCGGTGACAGGGAACGGTTGAGGGCATATTCCACCACCTCGTCATGCTTGCTGGCACAGAGCAGAACACCCAGGGCCGGATTCTCGTGGGGCTTGCGCACCTGGCGATCCAGGGCCTCCAGGTAGAAGTCCAGCTTGCCCAGGTACTCCGGCTCGAAGCGCCCGACCTTGAGCTCAACGGCCACCAGGCAATTCAACCCACGATGGAACAGCAGCAGGTCCAGGGCGAAATCGCGCCCGCCGACCTGCAGCGGATAGCCTGAAGCGACAAAGCAGAAGTCGCGCCCCATCTCGATCAGGAAATCCTTGAGTTGGCGCACCAGCCCCTGATGCAGGTCGGCTTCACCATGCCCCTGGGCCAGGCCGAGAAACTCCACCATGTAGGCATCCTTGAAGACCTTCAGGGCCTCGGGACGGGCCTGCTTCAAGGTTGCCGAGACATTGGCCGGGCGGGTCAGCGTGCGTTCGAACAGCGCGGATTTGATCTGCCGTTCCAGTTCTCTGCGTGACCATTGTTCCTGGACCGCCAAGCGCAGGTAGAACTCACGTTCACTGGGCCCTTTGCTCTGTCCCATCACCACCAGATGGTGGCTCCAGGACAATTGTCGCACCAGTGGTGCGACTTTCTCGTCAGCACGATAGGCCTCATAAAACTGGCGCATGCGAAACAGGTTTGCCCGGGTAAAACCCCGCAGGCCCGGCTGCTGCCGCGCCAGGTAATCCGCCAATTGCCGGACCACGCCATCGCCCCACTCCGCCGCCTCGATCTTGCGGCTGATATAGGCCCCGACCTGCCAATACAGCTCCACCAGTTCGGTATTCACCGCGCGCACTGCCCGCTGCCGCGCGGCGGTGATCATTTGCGCCACTTCGCCAAATGCCACTTCGGTGGAGCAGATCGCCGCTTCAGCCTCTTGCTTCATGACGCACGCCTGTTTGCTGGGAGACAGGCCCCTATCATCCCCTGGCTCGCCATGGGTCTGAAGTCAGGCCCGTCTCTTTGTGGTGAGCGAAATGTCCTTGTTTGAGCGCGGTAAACAGCCCCGTCAGCCGGGCATGCAATTGAAGTCGTGGGTACTGGCTACCTGCTTGCCCTTGGCGTCATACAGGCGCGCCGACACCTCGTTCCCCAGGCTCGACTCCACCAGTGTGTAATGCTCCCCGGCCTTGAAGCCGCCGTAGCTGATGTGGCCGTCGCAGTCTTGCTGGTTGGAGTCGCCGACGTTCTCTTCAAACAGGGTCACGTCCAGGCGGTGAGCACCGGGCTTGACCTGGAAATAGCGACCATCGTCGATCTTCTGTCCGTCCACCCGTTCGGCCATCAGGTCGTTGGGCGCCTCTTCCTGCAGGCCAATCCAGGCCTGGCTGGGATCGGGCCGGGGCATGGGCCCGGCGCAAGCGCCGAGCAGGCACGCGAGGCCCAGGACGGGTATCAGCAGCAGCGGTTTGAGTGTCATGAAAATCTACCTTGGCAATGGAAAAAAAAAGCCCTACAGGCAACTGAACGGCCGGCTCTGGGCCACCTGCCGGCCCTGGGCGTCCAGCAGAGCGGCGCTGACGTCCTGGCCCTGGCTGGACTCCACCAGTCGGTAATGGCCCCCCGCCTGGAACCCGGCATAGTCCAGGCGCCCCAGGCAGTCGGGTTGCGCCGAGTTGCCGTTGGCCCCTTGCAGCAAGGCCATCCGCAAGCGGTGCTGGCCGGGGCTGACCTGGAAGTAGCGGCCATCGTTCAGGCGCTTGCCATCGACGCTGTCGGCCAGCAAGTCGTTGGGCGACTCCGGAGCAAGATCGATCCAGGCCTGCTGAGGATCGGCCTTGGGCAGCGGCCCGGCACAGGCCGAAAGCAGGCACACCAGGCCCAGGCCCGGCAACAGCAACAAGGGTTTGAGGGACATGGAAGAAACCTCGCAAATGACCGTAATGAGTGCGGCGCAAGCCCGAAAAAACCCCCTGCGCCGATGGCCACCAAGCTTGTCGAGGCCCCGGTGCGAGAACAAATGAATCCACATGAAAGGAAATACAGGCCTTACCTAAAACTTCCTTCACCTGGCTGAAAGCCGCGTGTTAGGTGGGTCGCTGCAGGCTGCCGAGGTTTGCAACCCCACTCCCTCGGAGGTTTTCGGCATGCTCGGGCTGGTCAAGACCGCACTGCTCAAGCCCTACACGTTCATCGTGCTGGCGATATTCATTTGCATCATCGGGCCCCTGGCGGCCCTGCGTACCCCCACCGACGTGTTCCCGGATATCGGCATCCCGGTGGTGGCGGTGGTCTGGCAGTACAACGGCCTGTCGCCGGATGCCATGGCCGGGCGGGTGATCTACACCTACGAGCGCTCCCTGAGCACCACGGTCAACGACATCGAGCACATCGAGTCGCAGTCGCTGCCGGGCATGGGCATCGTCAAGATCTTCTTCCAGCCCGGGGTCGATATCCGCACGGCCAACGCCCAGGTGACGGCGGTGTCGCAAACCGTGCTCAAGCAGATGCCGCCGGGCATCACCCCGCCGCTGATCCTCAACTACAGCGCCTCGACGGTGCCGATCCTGCAAATGGCCTTCTCCAGCCCGACCCTGTCGGAGGCGAAGATCCGCGATCTGGTGCAGAACAACATCCGCCTGCCCCTGAGCTCCCTGCCCGGCCTGGCCATGCCCACCCCCATGGGCGGCAAGCAGCGCCAGATCACCCTCGACCTGGACCCGCAAGCCCTGGCCGCCAAGGGCCTGTCGGCCCAGGACGTGGGCAATGCCCTGGCGGCGCAGAACCAGATCATCCCGGTGGGCACCGCCAAGCTGGGCGGCGATGAATACACGGTGCTGCTGAACAACAGCCCGACCGCCATCGAAGAGCTCAACGACCTGCCGATCAAGACCGTGGACGGCGCGCTGATCACCATCGGCCAGGTGGCCCACGTGCGCGACGGCTCGCCGCCGCAGACCAATATCGTGCGGGTCGATGGGCGTCGCGCGGTGCTGATGCCGGCGCTGAAGAACGGCAATATCTCCACCCTGTCCATCGTCGATGGCATCCGCCAGATGCTGCCGCGGATCAACGAAACCCTGCCGCCAGCGCTGAAGACTTCGCTGCTGGGGGACGCCTCGGTGTTCGTCAAGCAGTCGGTGGGCAGCGTGGCCCGGGAAGGCATCATCGCCGCCCTGCTGACCAGCGCGATGATCCTGCTGTTCCTCGGCAGCTGGCGCTCCACACTGATCATCGCCGCCTCGATTCCCCTGGCGGTGCTCTCGGCCATTGCCCTGCTGGCGCTCAGCGGCCAGACCCTGAATGTGATGACCCTGGGCGGCCTGGCCCTGGCGGTAGGGATCCTGGTGGACGACGCCACCGTGACCATCGAGAACATCAACTGGCACCTGGAGCAGGGCAAGGCGGTCAAGCAGGCCATCCTCGACGGCGCCAAGCAGATCGTCGGCCCGGCCTTCGTCTCGCTGCTGTGCATCTGCATCGTCTTCGTGCCGATGTTCCTGTTGCAGGGCATCGCCGGCTACCTGTTCCGGCCCATGGCCCTGGCGGTGATCTTCGCCATGGCCAGCTCGTTCATCCTCTCGCGGACCCTGGTACCCACACTGGCCATGTACCTGCTCAAGCCCCATACGCCGGAAGCAGGTCCGGGGCATCACCCGGAAGATGCCTTCATCAACCACCACGAAGGCGAACAGCATGCCAAGCCGCGCAATGCCCTGGTGCGCGGGCTATTGGCCTTTCAACAGGGTTTCGAGGCGCGTTTCTCCAGCGTGCGCGACACCTACCACGGCCTGTTGCACCTGGCCCTGGGCCGACGCAAGACCTTCATCCTCGGCTTCTTGGCCTGCGTGCTGGCCTCCTTCGCCCTGCTGCCGAGCCTGGGCCAGGACTTCTTCCCCGCCACCGACGCCGGCGCTCTGGCCCTGCACGTGCGCCTGCCCCTGGGCACGCGGATCGAGGAAAGCGCGGCGGCCTTCGACCGCATCGAAGCGCGCATTCGCGAGGTGATCCCGGCCGAGCAACTGGACAGCATCATCGACAACATCGGCATCCCCTTGAGCGGCATCGACATGGCCTACAGCAACAGCGGCACCATCGGCCCCCAGGACGGTGATATCCAGGTCACCCTCAAACCCGGCCACGCCCCCAGCGCCGACCTGGAGAAAAAGCTGCGTGAAGCCCTGCCGGAAAGTTTCCCCGGCAGCCAGTTCGCCTTCCTCCCGGCGGACATCAGCAGCCAGATCCTCAACTTCGGCGCCCCGGCCCCGCTGGACGTGAAAATCTCCGGGCCCAACGACGCGGCCAACCGTGCCTACGCCCTGGAACTGCAACGGCGCCTGCAACATGTGCCGGGCATTGCCGACCTGCGGATCCAGCAGTCCACCGGCTACCCGTCGCTGCAGGTCAAGGTCGACCGCCTGCGGGCCAACGGCCTGGGCATCACCGAGCGCGACGTGACCAACAGCATGGTGGCCTCCTTGGCCGGCAGTTCCCAGGTGGCGCCGACCTTCTGGCTCAACCCGAAGAACGGCGTGTCCTATTCCATCGTCGCCGCCACCCCGCAGTACCGCCTGGACAGCCTGCCGGCCCTGGAGGCGCTGCCGGTCACCGGCAGCAACGGCCAGTCGCAGATCCTCGGCGGCCTGGCGGACATCTCCCGGGTCGAGAGCCCGGCGGTGGTCAGCCACTACAACATCCAGCCCACACTGGACCTGTACGCCAACGTCCAGGGCCGCGACCTGGGCGCCGTGGCCCACGACATGCAAAAGGTCCTGGACGACGCCGCGGCCCTGCGGCCCAAGGGCGCCACGGTCAGCCTGCACGGGCAGATCGATGCCCTGCATGAAGCCTTCAGCGGCCTGAGCCTGGGTCTGCTGGGGGCGGTGGTGCTGATCTACCTGCTGATCGTGGTCAACTTCCAGTCCTGGGTCGATCCGTTCGTGATCATCACCGCGTTGCCAGCGGCCCTGGCCGGAATCGTGTGGATGCTGTTCTTGAGCGGCACCTCGCTGTCGGTGCCGGCGCTGACCGGAGCCATCCTGTGCATGGGGGTGGCCACCGCCAACTCGATCCTGGTGGTGAGTTTCTGCCGCGAGCGCCTGGCGGAACACGGCGATGCCCTCAAGGCTGCCCTGGAAGCCGGCTACACGCGCTTTCGCCCGGTGTGCATGACCGCCCTGGCGATGATCATCGGCATGCTGCCCCTGGCCCTTTCCGAAGAGCAGAACGCGCCCCTGGGCCGCGCGGTGATCGGCGGGCTGTTGCTCGCCACCGTGGCCACCCTGATCTTTGTCCCCGTGGTCTTCAGCCTGGTCCACGGCCGCCGTCCCCAATCCGCTGTTGCTGGAGAAAACACCCATGTCGCCTGATCACACCCCTTCGCGCAAACGCCTGATGCTGCTGGGCATCGGCGGCCTGAGCCTGGCTGCCCTGCTGGTGGCCAGCGGCCTGGCCGCGCGCACCCGGCATGAACGGGCCGTCGTTGCCTGGACCGAAACCGCCGCCGTGCCGCAAGTGCTGGTGTTCCAGCCGCAGCACAACGTGCTGGGCGACACCCTGCGCCTGCCGGCGCACCTGGAAGCCTGGAGCAAGGCGCCGATCCATGCCCGGGTCAGCGGCTACCTCAAGGACTGGACCCAGGACATAGGCACCCACGTGGCCGCCGGGCAGGTACTGGCCCATATCGACAGCCCCGACCTGGACCAGCAAGTGGCCCAGGCCCGGGCGCGGATGACCCAGCAGCAAGCCAATGCCCGGCTGGCCCAGACCACCGCCGAGCGCTGGCAGAACCTCTTGGCCAGCCACTCGGTATCGCGCCAGGAAGCCGATGAAAAGACCTCCAACGCAGCCGCCGCCAAAGCCAACGCCGAGGCGGCCGCCGCCGACTATGCACGGCTCTCGGCGCTGGAAGACTACAAAACCATTCGCGCGCCGTTTGCCGGCACCCTCACCGCCCGCCACACCGATATCGGCCAGCTGATCAAGGCCGACAACGACAGCGACCCGGAGCTGTTCGACCTGGCGGACACCCACAAACTGCGGCTCTACGTGCCGATTCCGCAGAACTACGCCAGCGTGATCCGCCCTGGACTGGTGGCGCAGTTGAGCGTGCCGGAACATCCCGGCCAGCACTTCAGCGCGCAACTGCTGGGCGACTCCACCGCCATCGACCCACGCTCCGGCACCCTGCTGGCACAGTTCGTCGCCGCCAACCCCGACGGCGCCCTGATGCCCGGCGACTATGCCGAAGCCACGCTGGCGATTCCCGCCGACACCCACGGTGTGAGCATCCCCGCCAGCGCCCTGATCTTCCGCGCCCAGGGCACCCAAGTGGCGGTGATCGACAGTGCAAAACGCGTGCACCTGCGCAGCATCCATATTGGCCTGGACCTGGGCGAGCGGCTGGTGATCGACCAGGGCCTGCAAGCCACGGATCAAGTCATCGACAACCCGCCGGACGCCCTGCGCGAAGGTGATCTGGTGCAACTGGCGGACGCGGGAGGCGAACATGCGCCCAAGGCTTAAGCCCCTCGCCGCCCTGCTGTTGCTGGCCCTGCACGGCTGCTCCCTGGCGCCCCACTACCAGGTGCCGCCCATCGACCTGCCGGCGCAGTATCGCGAACAGAACGCCGACGGCCCCTGGCACCCGGCCGCCACGCCCCAGGTCATTGCCGAACAGTGGTGGCTGCTGTACCAGGACCCGCGTCTCAACGACCTGCAACAGCGCCTGCTCCAGGCCAACCCGGACCTCGCCGCGGCCCTGGCTCACTATGACGGCGCCCAGACCTACGCCAGCCAGCTGCAGGCCGGGCTGTTCCCGCAGATCAGCGCCAGCGCCCAGCCGTTGCGCCAGCGTCAGTCGGACAGCCGCCCCCTGCGCGGCAGCACGCAACCGTCGATCTACAACAGCAACACCGCCGGTTTTGCCCTGGGCTTGGACCTCGACCTCTGGGGGCGGATTCGCAATCAAGCGGCTGCCGGAGATGCCCAGGCCCAAGCCTCCGGAGACGACTTGGCAGCCGCGCGCCTGAGCCTGCAAAAACAGCTAGCGAGCCTGTATGTGCAACTCAATGGCCTGGACGCCCAGAGCCGCATCCTCAGCCACTCCCTGGAGGATTACGCCCAGGCCCTGCAACTGACCCGCGACCGTTATCAAGGGCAGATCGCCTCGGAACTGGACCTGACCCGGGCCCAGAGCCAACTGGCTAGCGCCGAAGCCGAACTGGACGAAGTGCGCGCCCAGCGCAACCTCACCGAACACGCCATCGGCGAACTGGTGGGCGAGCCGGCCAGCCAATTCCACCTGGCGCCCTCTGCGCAACTCTTGAGCCTGCCGAGCATTCCCCGGCAACTGCCCAGCACCCTGCTGCAACGAAGGCCGGACATTGCCGCCGCCGAACGCCGTGTGTACGCCGCCAATGCCGGCATCGGTATCGCCCGCGCCGCCTGGTATCCGGATTTCAGCCTGACCGGCATGCTCGGTGGCCAGACCCAGGGCGTGGGCAACCTGCTGGCGGCGGGCAATCGCTATTGGGCCCTGGGGCCGTTAGTGAACCTGCCGATTTTTGACGGCGGGCGGCTGAGCGCCAATGAGCGCCAGGCCCACGCCGAGTTCGAAGAAGCCGCCGCCCATTACCGTGGGCAAGTGCTGCGGGCGGTGCGCGAGGTGGAGGATAACCTGGGGCAACTGCGGGATTTGCGCCAGGAAGCGCTGGACCAACAGGCGGCGGTGAATGCTGCCCAGCACACGCAGACCTTGGCCATGAACAGCTATCAGGCCGGAGCAGTGAGTTACCTGGATGTGGTGACGGCGCAGACCGCAGCCTTGCAGGCCCAGCGGGGGTTGCAGGCGGTGCAGACAAGGGAGTTGCAGGCCAGTGTGGG
This sequence comes from Pseudomonas sp. 8(2025), assembly GCF_052665325.1. Taxonomy (NCBI): domain Bacteria; kingdom Pseudomonadati; phylum Pseudomonadota; class Gammaproteobacteria; order Pseudomonadales; family Pseudomonadaceae; genus Pseudomonas; species Pseudomonas sp. 8(2025). Next base: position 167,747 of record NZ_JBQOIE010000012.1, read on the forward strand.
GTTGGTGGTGGCGTTGGGTGGGGGGTGGAAAGGTGGGGCTTGAAACCTGAAACATGATCGCCTGGCGGGTCTCTCCAAGGTGCCCCGGCGCGCCAATCCACAATACGGTGTTGGTGAACCTTGGCTCGTCCTCCCCAGGTACCTTCGCGGCCGGCTAAATGCGGTTTCAGCAAACTCCACACATTGTCGGAGATATCGTGGCGCCGATGAGTTGCAAGGGCATGACACGCACTTAAGCCGAGCCGGCTTAACGTAGGATTTCCCCAAACTCAGCGGCCTACCCTTGCTGTGCGTATCGATCAATCCTGACGGAAACTGTCACTGCCCTGCAGCATAATGACGACAATGAACAGCTTTAACATGCTAATCATGAGTACTAAACCCTGCTACAAATACGAGACATTAAACTATGAGAATCAACTACTGCGTCCTAGGTACAAATAACATGGAGGCCGCAATTGAGTTCTACAATGCACTCTTTGAGGAAACAGAACTCAAGTACGTGATATCAACAGACAGAATGACTTACTGGCAAAGCAGCAATTTCTCATTTGCGCTAGCAACTCCCTTTAACAAGGAGCCTGCAACAAATGGAAATGGCACGATGATTGGTTTTAATGTTGACTCTGTAGAAAAAGTAAAAAGCTTTCATGAAAAGGTGATTGAATTAGGCGGTACCTGCGAGGGTAAACCCGGCCAACGGGGACCATACTTTTCAGCGTATGCGAGAGATTTGGATAAAAACAAACTATGTTTTTCTGCCCAGATGCCTGCTTAATCTCATGCCCACAAGCTTTGATAGCCCAGAGGGCAATACAAATATCTGAGCAGAAGTATTGCTTCACCATCAGTTCCTCTGACGGTGAACGGCTAGATAAATGAAGCTTCAGCGAGTTCCACAAATTAATCTAGATATCGTGCCGCCGATGGCTTGCAAGTGCCACGACACGCTGGCCGTCTAACTGGATAAACCAACCATCAATGTTTTTGGGGGCTTGTGACGACACCCTCTAATTTATTTTAAGGGATGATATAGAGGTCGTCAGGGAGGTTCGAAATACACATCCGTTGTTGCGTTTCATTTTTACTGCGGTGGTGTACATATCCGTTGCTGCGGTCACGCCCGCTTAGGGTTTCGCTCTTACAGCGACTCACTTTGGAAATGCCGGAATGCCGGCCCAGCCCAAAGTAATCAATGCCCGGGGGGCGGCCTGCCGGCCGACCTGAAGGTGGAGCGGTGTGTACCGTCCCACCGTGTAGGAGCTGGCTTGCCAGCGAAGGCGTCCGCCCAGACGATGCATGGCTCGCGGCCCCCTTCGCCGGCAAGCCGGCTCCTACAGCCTGCGTACCTGCAAACGATCAAATGTGGCAACTGCTCAGGCCGTTCTTCTCCAGGTAACGCTGGTGCGCTTCATCCGCCAGGTCGAAGCGACCCAGGGGCACGATGACCGTGGCCACGGGTTTGTTGAGGCGTCCGGAGTCTTGCAGGGCGGTCTTGGCCGCCCTCGCCTGTTCGGCTTGCGCGGCGTTGGTGTGGAAAATCGCCGAGCGATATTTCACCCCGCCATGTTCGCCCTGGCGATCCACCGAGGTCGGATCGTGCAGGTCCCAGAAGTGTTCGATCAGGCGGGTATACGCCAGCACCTGCGGGTCGAAATCCACCTGCACCACTTCTATCTGCAAGGCTTCGTCCGCCGCTTCCACGGCGTAGCCGACGCGGCTGTCCACGACCCCAGGCAGCGCCCGAAACGCGGCTTCCGCGCCCCAGAAACAACCGGCGCCGAAGGTCGCCTGTTCGAGGCTGTTCACCGGCGCCCCACTCATTGCGCCACTCCCACTTTCTCGCCGCTGGCACCCAGCCAGCCATCAACGATCTGCGGATGCGCGGCGACCCATTCCTTGGCCGCCTGCGCCGCCGGTTGCTGTTCCTTTTCAATCTTGAGAATCAGGTCGTTCAGGGCCTGAGGCTCGATGCTGAAGTTCTCCAGGAACGCGGCAATTCGCGGTGCGCGTTTTTGCAGGGCGCTGGACGCCAGGACATACACCCGGGCATCCGGGTAGGCGCAGGTGATCTTGCTCTTGCTCAGCCAGTCGGCATCCACCGTGGGGCTGATGAATTTCCAGCAGCCGTCGGCCTTGTACAGCGGGTCGCCCTTCTTGTTGTCCTGGGCGTAGCCGTCGAACGCCGGTTCATCCAGGCGGCGCAGGTCGAAGGCGGAGAAGATCCAGTCCGGGGTGTAGGCGTAGAACACCACGCCGCGTTGGGCCTTGTAGGCCGCGGCCAGCTTGGCGTAGGTCACCGAGGCTTCGGTGGACACCGATTCGAATTTGTCGGCAAAGCCGAAATCCTTGGCCTTGATCTCGCCGATGTAGGTCGATTCCCAACCCGCCGGGCCCACCAGCAGTTGCGCCTTGCCGCCGCCCAGGGGTTCGAAGAGTTTCGCCACTTCGGGCTTTTGCAGGTCGTAGACCGACTTCACGCCGTATTTGTCTTGCAGGTAGCCGGGGATGTAGAAGCCCTGCACCCCCAGGTACGGCTGCTTGTTGGGCACCAGCGAGCGAGTGCCGCCGGTGACGTATTTGGCCCAGGCGGCGGACTGGTTGGGCAGCCAGATATCGGTGAGCACGTCCACCGAGCCGTCGCCCTTGGCGGCGGCGGCGAACAGCACCGGCACGTCACCGGCGAGGTAGGAAACCTCGCCGTCGAGGCGGCTCTTGATCACTTCGCCAAGGATGTTCTGGATGGCGATGGCGCCGGTCCAGTTCTGCTCGCCAATGACGATCTTGTCCTTGGCCAGCACCGGCAGGGACAACCCCAACAACAGCGCGGCGGCGCCAAGGGTACGGGTAAACGACTTGTTCAAGGGACACCTCATGATTGATGCAATGTGCGATCCCGCTGGCGCAGGGTCGCTTGAATGATGCGGTCGGGAATCAGCGCGCAGAACACGATCGCGGCGCCGGCCAGCATGCCCTCGCCGCCCTTGATGTTGCGCAGCGCGGTCATCACGTCGTAGCCCAGGCCGCCGGCGCCGATCAGCGCCGCCACCACCACCATCGACAGGCTCATCACCAGGGTCTGGTTGATCCCCAGCAGCAAGGAGCCCGCAGCCAGGGGCAGTTCGACCTTGGTCAGGATCTGCCACGGCGTGGCGCCGTGGGCCAGGGCCGCCTCGACGGCGGTCTTGGGCACTTCCTGAATCCCCAGGGCGGTGAGGCGGATCATCGGCGCCAGGGCGAAGATCACCGTGGCGATCACCGCCGGGGTCTTGCCCACCGAGAAGAACGCCACCGCCGGGATCAGGTACACGAAGGTGGGCAAGGTCTGCATCACGTCCAGGAGCGGAGTGATCAGGCGCCGGGCCAGGGCGCGCTTGGCCAGGAGGATGCCGGCGGGTACGCCGATCAACAGCGAGATCAGCACCGAGGAGCCCACCAGGGCCAGGGTGGCGATGGTCCGCTCCCAGAAACCGAACAGGCCGATGTAGAGCAAGGCCGCGGCACTGGTCAGGGCCAGGGCGGCGCCGGCGCTGCGCCAGGCCAGCAGCACCAGGGCCAGGGCCGGCACCGGCCAGGGCAGCCAGCCCAGCAGGCTTTCGATGCTTTCGATCACCGTGCGCACGGCGACTATCACGCCGACGAAGGTGCTTTCGAACGTCACCTGGGACCAGGCAATCAGTTGATCGATGGCCGCGGCGGTGCCCAGCAGCACTTGCCGGTCGGCGGGAAATTGCAGCCAGGGGCCAGAGGCATCGGTGGCCAACACCCGCCACAGCACCAGGACCTGGGACAGCAGCAACACCAGCCACGGCAGACGCCAGTCCGAACGCCCCAGGCGGCTGGGGCGGCGGGCCAGGGCCAGGCTCAACACGCGGCTGAGCAGCAAGCCGATGAGCGCCAGGGCGGCCCAGGCGAAACTGGCCGTGGCCAGCCCTTGCCCCAAGGCTGCGGCCGCCCCCAGTTCCAGGGCGAAGCCCAGCCAGTACAGGCCCCCGCGACCGCTGGCGGCCAGGGCGGCGGGCCCTAGCAGCAGGGCCTGGGCAGAGGACAGTCCGGGGTTGACCGGCGCCGGGGTCGTCGCGCTCTTGCGCGGGGCAATCGTCGCCACCGGCGTGGCGCTGCGGGCGCCGTGTTCCTGGAAGAAGTCCGCCACTTCGGCATCCGCCGGCTGCTTCAGCAATTCCTCGGGCGTGCCGACCTGAATCAGCTGGCCCTGGCGCAGCACGGCGATGCGGTCCGCCAGGCGCAGGGCTTCCGCCGGGTCGTGGGTCACCAGCAAGGTGGTGATGCCGCGCTCGCGCACCACCTGCAGAAAGTGGCTTTGCAGGTCGCGGCGGATGGTCGGGTCCAGGGCGCTGAAGGGTTCGTCCATCAGCAGGATGTCCGGTTCGCTGACCAGGGCCCGGGCCAGGCCGACCCGCTGCTGCATGCCGCCGGACAGCTCATGGGGATAGTGCTCGCCCCAGCCTTCCAGGCCCATGGCCTGCAGTTGCACGTCGGCTGCGGCATGGCGCAGGGCCTCAGGCTCGCCGCGCAGTTCCAGGGGCAAGGCGACGTTGTCGCGCACGCTGCGATGGGGCAGCAGGCCGAAGTGCTGGAACACCATGCCGATGCGCCGCGAACGCAGGGTGCGCAGTTCCCTGGCCGAAAGCTGGCTGATGGCCGAACCGTCGATCAGCACCTCGCCGCTGCTGGGCGCGATCAACCGGTTGATATGGCGCAGCAAGGTGGACTTGCCGCTGCCGGAGGTGCCCATCAGGCACAGCACTTCGCCACGGCGCACCTTGAGGCTGACCTGCTCAACCGCAGGCGGAGCGGACTGGCCACGGCGGCGGGCGTAGTGCTTGGTCAGGTGGCGCAATTCCAGCACCACGTCGGTGTTAACCGCAGGCGGGCTGGACGAGGCAGGGACGGCAAAGGCCTCTTGGGGGTGAACGGCAGACACGGGAACTCCTGACGCCGGGCGCGGAATGGCGTAGCCGGCGGTGAACAAGAAAAAGGGGGGCCTGTTCGCCGGCAAACCGGCTCCTACAAGCGAAAGCGACCTAACGATCCACTACAAGGATTTGGGGCTCCACAACTGCACGGCCCGGGCATCCACTGGCTTGGGCAACAGCTTTTCCTGGTAGAAGGCATCGGCGATTTTCTGCTGCTCGCCCAGGGCGTCGGGCTTGACCGCTTCTACCTTGTAGGTGCGGCGGCTGTTGGCCAGTTCCACCGTCGGCACATCCAGGTTGCCCCACAGCGGGCCCAGCAGTTTTGCCGCCTCGGCCGGGTGCGCCTTGACCCAGGTGCCGGTCTTCTGCAACTCGGCGAACACTTGCTGCAGCACCTCGGGATGGGCCTTGGCGTAGTCATTGGAAGCCAGGTAGTAACGGCGATAGCTGGCCAGCCCCTGGCCGTCGTGCAGCACCCGCGCGCCCTGCTGGCGCTGGGCGCTGGCGACAAAGGGTTCCCAGGTGACCCAGGCATCGACCTTGGCGGTTTCCAGCGCCGCGCGGCCATCGGCCGGGGTCAGGTACACCGGCTGGATATCGGCGAAGCTCAAGCCCGCTTCGCGCAAGGCGGCGATCAGCAGGTAGTGGCTGCCGGCGGCCTTGGTCACGGCGATGCGCTTGCCCTTGAGGTCGGCCAGGGACTTGAGCGGCGAATCCTTGGGAATGACGATGGACTGGGCCGCCGGGGAGGGAGTTTCGCTGGCGAAATAGGTCAGCTGGGCCCCGGCGGCCTGGGCGAAGACCGGCACCGTGTCGGCGACATCGGCGCTGATATCGACATTGCCCACATTCAGCGATTCCGCCAACGGCAGGCCACTGGTGAACTCGTGCCAGGTGATGTTGACGCCCTGCCCCGCCAGCTGTTTTTCCAGGGTGCCCTGGGCCTTGAGCAAGGCCAGCAGGGTCGAGGATTTCTGATAGCCGATGCGCAGGTCGGTATCGGCCTGGGCATTGAGGGCCATGCCCAGCGCCAGGCCGGCCAGGGCGGTGATCGACAAGCTACGACGCAAAGCAAAGGGCAGGCGCATGGGGGCGAACCTTCTGGGAGACAGGAAAGTCGCTAAAAGCTAATCGATCTAACAAATCTAAAATAAATACTTTTTAGGAATTAGCTTAGGTTCGGCTGGCAGCTCTATCTCGGCCCTGCCCCCTACGCCCGTGCCGGGCGTGCGCAGCCTGCGGCAGCGGCTACAAAAACCCAGCTCACCACAGACCCTGTAGCCGCTGCCGAGCCCGCGAGGCTGCGAAAGGTCGGGCCGCGTTCGGTACGCAGGGCCTTGCTTCTTGGCTACCGACCGCACGGTGTCGAGCCGCCGAACTTTGTAGCCCGCAGGCAGAAGAAACTGTCCTTTTTCAGGGTCATCGGCGCCACTGCGCAGGGCAGCAAGGCCTGGTTGACCTCGATCGACAGCTGTTCGCCCTGCAACTCGCGCGGGCCCAGGTCGATGATGCACAGGCCTTCGCCGCTACGCCGCGAGAAGCCAACTGCCTGAATGGGCCGGTTGTCCAGCTTCAGCAGCAGAGGGTTTTGCGCAGGCGAAGCACATGCCATCAGGCTGGGGTGACTGGCCCTGATCCATACATGGCCGTCATCGTCCGACGCGGAAAACAACGGGATGAAGAACAGCGATAAAAGTTGATGGGAGGCGTGGGTCTCCACGTTCACATAGAGTGGGCTACCCCCGCAGGCCAGTTGGAACGCCGTGCCTTTGTCGAAACCGACAACGCTTGCGTCTTGCCAGCCGCCCGGACTGTCGGCCTTCCAGTCGTGGCCCCATTTGTAATCGATACAACCGCCGAGACTCAGAGCCAGGGCCAGGCAGAGCACCATCCTGTGCATATTCGGCATCCCATGGGAAAAGTTCGCCAGTGTACGCCAGGCAAAGCCCACCACGATGCCCCTTGCAGGAACTGACTTGCCAGCGAAGGCGCCGAAACGGGCGATGCATGTCTTGCCGGCCTCTTCGCCGGCAAGCCGGCTCCTACGGGAATGGTGGTGTGGGCAGGTTCGTGGAAACACCACAAGCCCCCTGTAGGAGCTGGCTTGCCAGCGAAGGCGCCGGCACGGGCGATACATGTCTTGCGGGCCCCTTCGCCGGCAAGCCGGCTCCTACGGGAATGGCGGTGTGGGCGGATTCGTGGAAACACCACAAGCCCCCTGTAGGAGCTGGCTTGCCAGCGAAGGCGCCGAAACGGGCGATACATGTCTTGCGGGCCTCTTCGCCGGCAAGCCGGCTCCTACGGGAATGGTGGTGTGGGCGGATTCGTGGAAACACCACAAGCCCCGTGTAGGAGCGGGCTTGCCAGCGAAGGCGTCGGCACCGGCGATGCACATCTTGCCGGCTCCTACGCTTGGCGCTGGGCGATGGCCTGGGAGGCGGCGAGCATGGCGCGCAGCAGCACCGCGCAGCCGGCGGCGAGGTCGTCGGGGTCGGCATTCTCGATTTCGTTGTGGCTGATGCCACCTTCGCAAGGCACGAAGATCATCCCCGCCGGGCCCAGCTCGGCAACGAAGATCGCGTCATGCCCGGCACCGCTGACGATGTCCATGTGGGACAACCCCAACCCCTGCGCGGCGCCGCGCACCGCATCGACGCACACCGGGTCGAAGTACAGCGGCGGAAAGTCCGCGGTGGGGGTCAGTTCGAAGCTCAGGCCGTGTTCTTCGCAGGTGTTGTCGATCACCTGGCGCACCTCGGCAATCATCGAGTCCAGGCGCGCCGGCTCCAGGTGGCGGAAGTCCAGGGTCATGCGCACCTCGCCCGGAATCACGTTGCGCGAACCCGGGTAGGCTTGCAGGCAGCCAACGGTGCCGCAGGCGTGAGGCTGGTGGCCGAGGGCGGCGCGATTGACCGCCGCCACCACGGCGGCGGCGCCCACCAGGGCGTCCTTGCGCAGGTGCATCGGGGTCGGGCCGGCGTGGGCCTCGACGCCACGCAGCTTGAGGTCGAACCACTTCTGGCCGAGGGCGCCGAGCACCACACCTATGGTCTTGCGCTCGTCTTCCAGGATCGGGCCTTGCTCGATGTGCGCCTCGAAGTAGGCGCCCACCGGGTGCCCGCTGACCGGGCGCGTGCCGGCGTAGCCGATGGCATTCAACGCCTCGCCGACGCTGACGCCGTCGACGTCGGTCTTGGCCAGGGTGTCTTGCAGGGTGAACTTCTCGGCGAACACCCCGGAACCCATCATGCACGGTGGGAAGCGCGAGCCCTCTTCGTTGGTCCACACCACCACTTCCAGGGGCGCTTCGGTTTCCAGCTTGAGGTCGTTGAGGGTGCGCAGCACTTCCAGCCCGGCCAATACGCCGAAGCAGCCGTCGAACTTGCCACCGGTGGGCTGGGTGTCGATATGGCTACCGGTCATCACCGGTGGCAACTGCGGGTTGCGCCCGGGGCGGCGGGCGAAGATGTTGCCGATGCCATCCACCGTGACCGCGCAACCGGCCTCCTCGCACCACTTCACGAACAGGTCGCGGGCCTGGCGGTCAAGGTCGGTCAGGGCCAGGCGACAGACCCCGCCCTTGACCGTGGCGCCGAGCCTGGCCAGTTCCATGAGCGACTGCCACAGGCGGTCGCGGTTGATGTGCTGATGGCTGGATTGCAGAACCTCGACGGCAGCGTTCATGGTGATTTCCTCAGGCGTTTCTTCTGGTTTTGTCGGGGGATGCGTGGCGCAACGCCCGGGATAACGGCCTAGCAACAATCGGTAGGAGCCGGCCGGGCGGCGTTGCGCTTGCCGGCGAAGGGGCCCGCAAGAGGTGCATCGCCCGTGCCGACGCCTTCGCTGGCAAGCCAGCTCCTACGGGACGGGGGTGCTGCCCGCGAGCACGCTGGCTGGGTGTTCATGTTGGGGTCTTAGCGGTCGCCACCTGGGGGCTGCGCAAGCTGCACAGGCCGTAGTAGATCAACCCGCCCAGGGCCGAGCCGGTGAACCAGCCGTAGCTGTAGAACCAGTTGAAGGCGCTGCTGCCCAGGGACATCAGGGTCAGGGCCACCGGTACGCCGAAGGCGATGAAACCGTGCCAGTTCCACGCCGGGTAGACGTCGTCGCGGTACAGGCCGGCCAGGTCCAGGCGCTGTTTCTTGATGATGAAGTAGTCCACCACCATGATCCCGGCAATCGGCCCCAGCAGGCTGGAATAACCCAGCAACCAGTTGGAATACACGGTCTCCAGGCTGACGTCGGAAATCAGCAGGCCGAGCTTTTTCAGCAACTCGTGGCCCATCAGCGCCAGCCCCACCAGGCCGGTGAGGATCACCGCGGTGGTGCGGCCGATCAGCTTGGGCGCCAGGTTCTGGAAGTCGTTGGTGGGCGAGACGATGTTGGCCGCGGTGTTGGTGGACAAGGTGGCGATGATGATCAACGCCATGGCCAGGGCCACCCAGCCCGGGCTCTGGATGTGGCCGATCAGGCTCACCGGGTCGGACACCGTGACCCCCACCAGTTTCACCGAGGCGGCGGTCATCACCACCCCCAGGGCGGCGAACAGGAACATGGTCAGCGGCAAGCCGAAGATCTGTCCGAGGATCTGGTCCTTCTGGCTTTTCGCGTAGCGGCTGAAGTCGGGAATGTTCAGCGACAAGGTGGCCCAGAAACCCACCATCGCCGTGAGCCCGGCCATGAAGTAGCCGGTGACGCTGGCGCCCTCGGGACGCTTGGGCGGGATCGCCAACAGCTCAGTCAGCGACACGCTGGGCAAGGCCCATACCAGCAGGCCGATGCCCACCGCCACCAGCAGCGGCGCGGACAATGTTTCCAGCCACTTGATCGACTCGGCGCCGCGCAGCACCACCCACAGGTTGAGGGTCCAGAAAATCATGAAGCCGATCACCTCGCCGGTGCCGCCCAGGGCCTTCCAGCCCTCGAAGATCGAGCCCAGGAACAGGTGGATCGCCAGCCCGCCGAACATCGTCTGGATGCCGAACCAGCCGCAGGCCACCAGGGCGCGGATCAGGCACGGCACGTTGGAGCCGATGATGCCGAACGAGGAGCGCAGCAGCACTGGGAACGGAATGCCGTACTTGGTGCCGGCAAAGGCGTTGAGGGTCAGGGGCACCAGCACCACGATATTGGCCAGCAGGATCGCCAGCAGCGCCTCGCCGACACTGAGGCCGAAGTAGGCAGTGAGCACCCCGCCCAGGGTGTAGGTGGGCACGCAGATCGACATGCCGATCCACAGTGCGGTGATGTGCCATCTGTTCCAGGTGCGCTCCTGGACCTTGGTCGGTGCTATGTCGTGGTTGTAACGGGGGCTGTCGAGTACGTCGCTGCCGGCGTCCAGCTCGTACAAGCCGGCGCGCTCGGTCACCTGGGATCTGATCTGTTGCATGGCCGCTCCACTGTTGTTCTGATTATTTTGCTCATCAGGCCGGCGCACCAAGGGACAGCGCGCCGGACGATGGCCGGAGAACTTACGACTTCCACCCTCCGGCACATCGACCTGCGGCGGCACTCAATAAAGATGCCAAGTACTTGCGCGGTCGTTGCTGCACGGTTGGCGGAATCCATGTAAACAACTGATGTCATTGGGTTTTATGCAAGCAACTTTCAAGCCCCTGGTTAGTTGCCAATCCACTCAGGCCGGGTGTTTGGCAAGTTGTCCATTCGTTCAGGACCCAAAGCAGTGCACGGTTATTTTCTTAGTCATTTATCGGTCTTCCCAGCGCCTCCTCAAGCAGCTGATTTGACATAGGAAATCTCGACTATTTTTTGATCCTGTCAAGTGCGTCAAAATGGTGAGAGGCTGCACCATTTTGCAGATTTGAACTTTTAATCTTTATATTTCAATAAGTTATATTGAATATAAGCTTATAAAAAATATTCTTGATGTTTCTTTGAAGTGCGACTAGCTTCTAATCCTGTCACCGATGACAGGATTGTTTAAGTTATCAGTGCGTTCAATAAAAAGTTAGAACCGACAGCAGTCGGTCATGCCTGCGAGGAACTCGGAATGTCTCTGTTGATCCGTGGCGCCACCGTTATTACCCATGATGAAAGTTACAAGGCCGATGTACTCTGCGCAGAGGGTGTGATTCGCGCCATCGGCAACAATCTGGATGTTCCCACCGGTTGTGAAGTGCTCGACGGCAGCGGCCAATACTTGATGCCCGGCGGCATCGATCCCCATACCCACATGCAACTGCCGTTCATGGGCACCGTGGCCAGCGAAGACTTCTTCAGCGGCACGGCGGCGGGCCTGGCGGGGGGCACCACCTCGATCATCGACTTCGTGATTCCCAACCCCCAGCAGTCGTTGCTGGAGGCCTTCCAGCAGTGGCGCGGCTGGGCGGAAAAATCCGCCAGCGACTACGGCTTCCACGTGGCCATCACCTGGTGGAGCGAGCAGGTGCGCGAGGAAATGGCCGAGCTGGTGCAGCACCACGGCATCAACAGCTTCAAGCACTTCATGGCCTACAAGAACGCCATCATGGCCGCCGACGACACCCTGGTGGCGAGCTTCGAGCGCTGCCTGGAACTGGGGGCGGTACCCACGGTACACGCGGAAAACGGCGAGCTGGTGTATCACCTGCAACGCAAGCTGCTGGCCCAGGGCATTACCGGGCCGGAAGCCCACCCGTTGTCGCGGCCTTCGCAAGTCGAAGGCGAAGCCGCCAGCCGGGCCATTCGCATCGCCGAGACCCTGGGCACGCCGCTGTACCTGGTGCACGTCTCGACCCAGGAAGCCCTGGACGAAATCAGCTATGCCCGGGGCAAGGGCCAGCCGGTCTACGGTGAAGTGCTGGCCGGGCACCTGCTGCTGGACGACAGCGTGTACCGCGACCCGGACTGGCAGACCGCCGCAGGTTACGTCATGAGCCCGCCCTTCCGCCCCCGTGGCCATCAGGAGGCCCTGTGGCGCGGCCTGCAATCGGGCAACCTGCACACCACCGCCACCGACCACTGCTGCTTCTGCGCCGAACAGAAAGCCGCCGGCCGCGATGATTTCAGCAAGATCCCCAACGGCACCGCCGGCATCGAGGACCGCATGGCGGTGCTGTGGGATGAAGGGGTGAACAGCGGGCGCCTGTCGATGCAGGAATTCGTCGCCCTGACCTCCACCAACACCGCGAAGATCTTCAACCTCTACCCGCACAAGGGCGCGATCCGCGTCGGCGCCGACGCCGACCTGGTGCTCTGGGACCCGCAAGGCAGCCGCACCATTTCCGCCAAGACCCACCACCAGCAGGTGGACTTCAACATCTTCGAAGGCAAGACCGTGCGCGGCGTGCCCAGCCACACCATCAGCCAGGGCAAGCTGGTGTGGGCCGACGGCGACCTGCGGGCCGAACGCGGTGCCGGGCGCTACATCGAACGCCCGGCCTACCCGGCGGTGTTCGACCTCTTGAGCAAGCGCGCCGAGCGGCACAAGCCGACGGCGGTTAAACGCTGATCCCGGGGGGGCGTTGCCCCCCCTATCGCGAGCAAGCTCGCTCCTACAGAAACCCATGCCCCCTGTAGGAGCTGGCTTGCCAGCGAAGGCGCCCGCAGATCCCTTGTAAGAGTCAAAGGCCTATTCGCCGGCAAGCCGGCTCCTACGGATATGGGTGATCCCAGCTATAGAAAATGCCCGTCAGAGGCAACCAAGAAACGAACCGTGAGGCCAAAACCGTGATCAAGACCTTGAACCACTTGCCCCACCCGACCCTGGACAACGCCACCCTGGCCAGCCACTTCAGCGACCTGGCGCCGCCACTCAACGCCCGCCAGGCCCATCTGGAAGCTTCGCGCTGCCTGTATTGCTACGACGCGCCCTGCGTCAACGCCTGCCCCAGCGAGATCGACATTCCTTCGTTCATCCGCAATATCCACACCGACAACGTCCAGGGTGCGGCGCAGAAGATTCTCTCGGCCAACATCCTCGGCGGCAGCTGCGCCCGGGTCTGCCCCACGGAAATCCTCTGCCAGCAGGCCTGCGTGCGCAACAACGCCCAGGAGTGCGCGCCGGTGCTGATCGGCCTGTTGCAGCGCTATGCCCTGGACAACGCGCACTTCACCCAGCACCCGTTCCAGCGCGCCGCGCCCACCGGCAAGCGCATTGCCGTGGTCGGCGCCGGCCCGGCGGGTTTGTCCTGCGCCCACCGCTGCGCCCTGCACGGCCATGAAGTGGTGGTTTTCGAAGCCCGGGACAAGGCCGGCGGCCTCAACGAATACGGGATCGCCAAGTACAAGCTGGTGGACGACTTCGCCCAGCAGGAGCTGGAATTCCTCCTCGGAGTGGGCGGCATCGAGATCCGCCACGGGCACAAGCTGGGCGCCAACCTGAGCCTGACCGAGCTGCACCAGCAGTTCGACGCGGTGTTCCTTGGCCTCGGGCTGGCCGCCAGCAAGCAACTGGGGCTGGAGCATGAAGACGCCCCCGGGCTGCTGGCCGCCACCGACTACATTCGCGAATTGCGCCAGGCCGACGATCTCAGCCAACTGCCCCTGGCCGAGCGCTGCATCGTGCTCGGCGCTGGCAATACCGCCATCGACATGGCGGTGCAGATGGCGCGCCTGGGTGCCAGTGACGTCAACCTGGTGTACCGCCGGGGCGTCGAGGACATGGGCGCCACCGAGCATGAACAGGACATCGCCAAGGCCAATCAGGTGCGCCTGCTGACCTGGGCCGCGCCGCAACAGGTGCTGCTGGATGACCAGGGCCGGGTGCGCGGCATGCGCTTCGCCCGTACCCGCATGGTGGAAGGCCGCCTGCAAACCACCGGCGACACCTTCGAACTGGCCGCCGATGCGATCTTCAAGGCCATCGGCCAGAGCTTCGACGCTACAGCCCTGAGCGACCCGCTGGCCCGGGAGCTGCAACGCAGCGGCGAGCGGATCCAGGTGGACGAACAGCTGCGCACCAGCATTCCCGGGGTGTATGCCGGGGGCGACTGCGTCAGCCTCGGCCAGGACCTGACCGTGCAGGCAGTGCAACACGGCAAGCTGGCCGCAGAAGCCATGCATGCCCAACTCATGCTCAATGTGGAGGCTGCGTAAATGGCCGATCTGTCGATTGTCTTCGCCGGTATCAAAGCCCCCAATCCGTTCTGGCTGGCCTCAGCGCCACCCACCGACAAGGCCTACAACGTGGTCCGCGCGTTCGAGGCCGGCTGGGGTGGTGTGGTCTGGAAAACCCTGGGTGAGGACCCGGCGGCGGTCAACGTCTCGTCCCGTTATTCGGCGCATTTCGGACCGAACCGCGAAGTGATGGGGATCAACAACATCGAGCTGATCACCGACCGCTCCCTGGAGATCAACCTCAAGGAAATCACCCAGGTGAAGAAGGACTGGCCAGACCGGGCGCTGATCGTCTCGCTGATGGTGCCCTGCGTCGAAGAGTCGTGGAAAGCCATCCTGCCGCTGGTGGAAGCCACCGGTGCCGACGGCATCGAACTGAACTTCGGCTGCCCCCACGGCATGCCGGAACGGGGCATGGGTGCGGCGGTGGGCCAGGTGCCGGAGTATGTCGAGCAGGTGACTCGCTGGTGCAAGACTTATTGCTCGCTGCCGGTGATCGTCAAGCTCACGCCGAACATCACCGACATCCGCACCGCCGCCCGCGCCGCCCATCGTGGCGGGGCGGACGCGGTGTCGCTGATCAACACCATCAACTCCATCACCAGCGTCGACCTGGAGCGCATGGTGGCCCACCCCATGGTGGGTAGCCAGAGCACCCACGGCGGTTATTGCGGCTCGGCGGTCAAGCCGATCGCCCTGAACATGGTCGCGGAAATTGCCCGCGATCCGCAGACCCGCGGCCTGCCGATCTGTGGCATCGGCGGCATCGGCAGCTGGCGCGATGCGGCGGAGTTCGTCGCCCTGGGCTGTGGCGCCGTGCAGGTGTGTACGGCGGCAATGCTGCATGGCTTTCGCATCGTCGAGGAAATGAAGGATGGGCTGTCGCGGTGGATGGACAGCCAGGGCTATCGCAGCCTGCAGGACTTCTCCGGGCGCGCGGTGGGCAACACCACCGACTGGAAGTACCTGGACATCAACTACCAGGTGATCGCCAGGATCGACCAGCAGGCCTGCATTGGCTGCGGCCGCTGCCATATCGCCTGCGAAGACACCTCGCACCAGGCGATTGCCAGCCTCCGGCAAGCCGACGGCAGCCATGTATATGAAGTGATCGACGACGAATGCGTGGGCTGCAACCTGTGCCAGATCACCTGCCCGGTGCAGGACTGCATCGAGATGGTGCCCCAGGACACGGGCAAACCGTTCCTCGACTGGCTGCACGACCCGCGCAACCCCTACCGCGAAGCTGTTTGAGAGAGAGGCCTGCTCTTGCCGGCGAAGGCGGTCTTGCGGGCCCCTTCGCTGGCAAGCCCGCTCCTACGGGAAGCGGCGATGCAGATTCAGGGCTCCAGCCCGATACCCCGCAGGATGACGCTGGTGACGGTCTGGACTGCGCGTTCAAATTGCAAATCCGATAAAGGTTGATGGTCGTTGAGGATCATCACTTGATGATCGAAGTCGGCATAGTGCTGGGTCGAGGCCCAGATCATGTACAGCAGGCTCGACGGCTCCACCGGCAGGATCCGCCCGTCCTCCACCCACTGGCGGATCTTCGCTTCCTTCATCTTCGCCCAGTCGTATAGGCTGGCATCCAGGGTCTCGCCCAGGGTCGGGGCGCCGTGCATGATTTCGTTGGCCCAGACCTTGGAGCCATAGGGCCGGCTGCGTGAATGCTGCATCTTGGCGCGGATGTAGCTGCTGAGCACCACCCGCGGGTCATCGAACATCTCGAAACACAATGCGTCCTGTTTCCACACATCCAGCAGGTCCAGGAGCACAGCGCTGTACAGCTCGTTCTTGGTGCTGAAGTAGTAATGCAGGTTGGAGCGCGGCAGTTGCACTTCTTCGGCGATGTCGGCCATGGCGGTGCCGGCATAGCCTTTTTCAGCGAAGATTTTCTCGGCACCCAGGAGGATCTTTTCCACGTTGCTGCGACGAATCTCGATCTTGTGATTGCCCATGAGGGCTCCTACGAAAACAGTCTGGGGCAAGACTAGCATCCGCCCGCCCGCTGCGGGGAGCTGTCAAGCCTGCGACATCGCCGGCCTGCGTCGGTCTTTCACCACCCGGCCATATTGGGTAGGATCGGCCTCCCGCTCATTTGCAGCAGCCACTGCGGTGCTCCGTCCAGGCGTTAATTCGCGACACGGGCATACAGGTCTCTGCCCGAATGCCGGCCCTGCACCATCGCCGGCCATCTGTCCTGTTACCGATGGAACATGCTCATGAAGATTCGCCCTCGCGTCGCCGCGGACGACGCCCTGCTGACCGCGCTCTGGGAGCGTTCGGTCCGCGCCACCCATGACTTTATCGCTGAAGACGATATCCAGCGCCTGTACCCGCTGGTACGCGACAGCTACCTGCCGGCCCTTGAGGCCTGGGTCTGGGAGAACCCCGACGCCAGCCCCGGCGGTTTTATCGCCACCAGCGACGACACGGTACAAATGCTGTTCATCGAACCGGCCCAACGGGGCCAGGGCGTCGGTCGAAAGCTCCTGGATCACGTACGCCGTCCCGGCCTCAAGGTCGACGTCAACGAACAGAACCCCCAGGCCCATGGTTTCTACCGTCGCTACGGCTTCGTCGACTGCGGTCGTTCGGAAACCGACGGTGAAGGCCGGCCGTTTCCGATCATTCACATGCAGTTGCAAGACCAATGAGCCCCATTCTCTTTAAAGGTAAACCTGCCATGTCCCTGAAAAACCTCTTCACCACCACCGCCCTGCTGACCTCCCTGCTGGCCGCCAGTTCGGTGTTCGCCCACGCCCACCTGAAAAGCTCGACCCCGCCGGCCCAAGGCAGTGTCAGCGCGCCCAGCGAGCTGCGTCTTGTATTCACCGAAGGCGTGGAAGCGGCCTTCACCCAGGTCAAGCTGAGCAAGGACGGCGCCCCGGTGGAGATCAAAAGCGTCGCCACCGAAGGCGCGGACAAGAAGACCCTGGTGGTCACCCCGGCCGCCACGCCGCTGCGCGCCGGCGAGTACAAGGTGGAATGGCACGCCGTGTCGGTGGATACCCACAAGAGCGAAGGCAGCTACAGCTTCAAGGTGAGCCAGTAATCCATGGCGTCATGGCTGGTGCTGTGCCGCTTCGTGCACTTTGCGGTGGTGTTGACCCTGGTCGGCGCCTGGGTGTTTCGTCCGCTGTTGCTGGGCCGAGATTCCGCGCAGAGCGGCCATGCCGCCGTGCATCGACAGCTCGATCGGCTCAGCCGCTGGCTGGCGCTGGCCGGCCTGGGCAGCGGCCTGTGCTGGCTGCTGCTGATCACCGCCAGCATGGCCGGCTCCTGGCCGGCAGCGCTGGACCTGGCGACCGTGCAGTTGGTGCTGGGCAAGACCTTCTTCGGCCAGGTGTGGAGCTGGCACCTGTCGCTCAACCTGCTGTTGCTGGGCCTGCTGCTGACCCCGCTGGGCAGGCGCCTGCCACTGCAACTGGGCCTGGGCGCCCTGCTCCTGGCAACCCTGGCTCCGGTGGGCCACGGCGCCATGCTCGATGGGTTGGCGGGGCAGTTGCTGATCCTCAATCAGATCGTGCATTTAAGCTGCGTCGCCATCTGGTTGGGGGGCTTGCTGGTGTTGTTGCTGGTGTTGCGGCAACCCGCTGGGCTGTCTGTCGAGCCCTTGTTAAAGCGCTTCAGCGGCGTGGGTTATGGGCTGGTAACCGGCTTGCTGCTAACCGGCCTGATCAACGTGCGGGTGCTCACCGGGCAATGGTGGCCGACTCCATTGTTCAATGGTTTTGCCCTGATCCTGCTGATCAAGGTGCTGCTGGTGGCGGGGATGCTGGGGCTGGCGCTGTTCAACCGCCTGCGAATCCGCGGTTGCGACCAGCGCCTGTCGAGCCTGCGCAACAGCGTGCAGCTGGAATGGCTGCTGGGAGTGGCCGCAGTGGCGGCGGTCTCGTTGCTGGGCACCTTGCCGCCGATGCAGGCGGTCTAAACCTCAGCCTGTAGGAGCTGGCTTGCCAGCGAAAGCGTCGGCAGCATCGCTGCAAATCTTACGAACCGCTTCGCCGGCAAGCCGGCTCCTACGCAAAGCATCGAGCCTTGGGAAAACCCAGCCCTTGCAGGAGCTGGCTTGCCAGCGAAGGCGTTTGCAGCATCGGTGCAAATCTTGCCGGCCCCTTCGCCGGCAAGCCAGCTCCTACGTGAGGTGCTGTGTCGGCTATTGGCTGGTATCAATGCTGACCACCACCGACAACCCCGGGCGCAGGCGTTCAAGCTCCGGCTGGTCCGGGTCGACGGTGATCCGCACCGGCACCCGCTGGGCAATCTTGACGAAGTTGCCGGTAGCATTGTCGGCCTGCAGCAAGGCGAACTCGGAACCGGTGGCCGGGGAGATCCGCTGCACCTTGCCGGTGAATTTGCGGTGGTTCAGGGCGTCCACGGTAAAGCTCACCGGCTGCCCGACCCGGACGTTGTCCATCTGGGTTTCCTTCATGTTGGCAATCACCCACAGCTGGTTCGGCACCAGGGCCATGAGCTGGGCGCCGGAGTTGACGTAGGCCCCCAGGCGCACGCCGATCTGCCCCAGCTGGCCGTCCCGCGGGGCGAGGATGCGGGTGTTGGACAGGTCGATCCGCGCCAGTTCCACTGCGGCTTCGGCGCTGGCCACCGCCGCTTCCAGGGAGCCGCGGTTGACGATCACGGTCTGCAGGTCCTGGCGGGCTATTTCCAGTTGCGCCTGGGCCTGGGCCACGGCGGCCACGGTCTGGGCATTGGCCGCGCGGGTCACGTCCAGTTCACGCCGGGACACCGAGCCGTCGGCAATCAGTGCTTCGTTGCGTTGCAGGTCGGCCGCGCTCTTGCGCGCCTGGGCCTGGCTGTCGGCCAGGGCCGCCTGGCGCAGCTTGATGGTGGCTTCGGCGCTGTTGCGCTGTTGCAGGGCATTGGCCAGGGCCGCCTTCTGCACCGCCAGTTGCGCCAGGGACTGGTCCAGGCGCTGCTGGTAGATGCGGTCGTCAAGGCGCACCAGCAGGTCGCCGGCCTTGACCTGCTGGAAGTCCTGCACCGGCACTTCGAACACGTAGCCACTGAGCTGCGGGCCGATGATGGTCACCTGCCCCCGCACCAGGGCGTTCTCGGTGCTTTCGATGGCGCTGGAGAAGGGTGGCAGTTGCCAGGCGTAGAGCACGATCAGCACACCGACGATGGCGATGGCGGCAAAGCCCAGGGACGAGATGATGCGCACCGCCAGCGGCCGTGGCTCGGTGGCCGGCATGGTCGGCGGGCCGCTGGGCTCGGGAGTCGAGGCAATGGCGTTGGTGGTGGGGTTGACGGTTTCGCTCATGAAGAAGAGGCACCACTTTGTTGAACGGGAGCCGGGGCAGCAGGCGCGACCGCTTGGGTCGTGCTCATCAGCCACAGGCTGCGAATGAATATCCAGATCATGGTCAGTACCGCAATCACCGCGATCAGCATGAATACATCGTTATAGGCCAGTACGTTGGCTTCGCGCGTGGCCGCGGTGGCCAGGCTGCGTATGCCTTGCAGGGTGCGCAGGTCCGGGTCGGCGATGACCTTGCCGTAGGCCGCCCCGCCGCTCTGTACCCGGGCCAGGACCTGGGGATCGAGCAGGGTCAACTGCTCGACGATATGGCTGGAATGGTACTTCTCGCGCACGATCTGGAAGGTCCCGAGCAAGGCCGAGCCGATCAGCCCGCCAAGGTTCTGGCAGATGCCGAACAGCACCGAGAAGCTCACCAGGTTGCGCGGGTTGGTCAGCACGTTGCGGGTGCCCAGGACCATGGTCGGGCCAAGAAAGAACGTACCGCCGAAGGCCAGCAGGAACTGGCTGAAGTACATGTTGGCCGGGCGCGTGAGGTTGCTCGAAAAGCTGTCCATTACCGACCCCACGGCCATCAGCGCCAGGGAAATGACCAGTGGCATCAGCAGGTGCGCCGGGTTGATGGTCAGGGCGCTGGTGGCCAGCCCGGCAATGCTGCCCAGCAGCATCACCCCGTAGAGCATGCGCATCTGCTGGCTGCTCATGTTCAGCGCCTGGAGAAAGCCTACGGCGCCGGTGGACTGTTCCGACAGCACCATGCGAATCAGTATCACTGCCAGGGCCAGGCGGATTATCGCCCCGCTGCCCAGCCAGCGGGTCATCAGCATCGGGTTGCTGCGGTTATGTTCGATGCACAGCCCCGCCATGATCAGCAGGATCGAGGCGGCGCTGGCGTAGCCGATCCACGGCGCCTCCAGCCACCAGTCGATGCGCCCCAGGGACAGCACCGCGCACAGCAGGGCCACGCCAGTGGCCAATAGGGCAAAGGTCAGGAAATCGAGCTTCTCGAAGGTACGGAAGCGGTCCCCCGGCGGCAGCTTGAGCATGAACACGCAGCCCAGGGAGGTCAGCGCCAGGCCCAGTTCGAACAGGTACAGGCCGCGCCATTCGGCGATCTGCAGCAGGTCCTCGGAAAACAGCCGGGCCAGGGGCAAGGCCAGTTGCGAGGCGCCCAGCCCCAGCACCAGGGCCTTGAGCCGCCACTTCGCCGGGAAGGCCTGGACCATGTAGTACAGGCCCAGGGAGCTCAGCGCCGCGCCGACCATGCCGTGGGCCGCGCGCACGGCGATGGCCGAGCTCAGGTCGTTGACGAACAGGTGGCCGAAGGTCACCAGGGCGTAGAGCACCAGGAACACTTCGGTGAAGGCGCGCAGGCCGAACTGCTGGCGAAACTTCACCAGCAACAGGTTCATCGACACGTTGGTCATCACGTAGGCGGCCGGCAGCCAGGCCATTTCCGCGGTGGTCGCCCCCAGCGCCCCCTGCAGGTACGGCAGGTTGGCGATCACCAACGAGTTGCCCAGGCCACCGGTGATGGCCACCAGCAAGCCCACCAGCGCATAGGCCAGGCGCTTGTGGGTGGGGTGCAACGGTGTCGAGGGAGAGCCGGGCAAGCTGGGCTTTTCGTGGGGCTGCCAGTTGCGCGGGGCGTAGTGATCCATGCCATGACCTTGTGCTGTGCCGGCCGCTGTTGCGGCGGTCGGCGATATTCCCGGTGGTCCGGCAGTGTGCCGGAAAATCCCGCCGCCCAGGCAATGCCCGGGCTTGCAGGATGAATTTTATTTTAAGGCGCTGGCGTCGGTGGCTTTTTTTCGGAATCCTGCATGCGCTGGCCCCCGCCCTTCCCTGCCCTCGCCTGTTGGAGCCCGAATGCCCCTGAACTTTGTGAAGATGCACGCCAATGGTGACGACTTCGTGCTGATCGATGCCCGTGGCCGCACCAACCCGATCACCCGCGAGCTGGCCAGGGCCCTGGGGGACCGCCGGCGTGGCATCGGTTTCAATCAGTTGGTGCTGCTCGGCGATTGCAGCGACAGCGCGGCGCAACTGACCTTCTTCAACGCCGATGGTTCCAGCCTGGACACCTGCGGCAGCGCCACCCGCGGCGCCGCCGATCTGCTGATGCAGGAAAGCGGCGTCACCTCGGTGCAGGTGAAAACCGCCCGCGGCCTGCAGCAATGCCTGCGCCTTGAGGATCGGTCGGTGTCGGTGGAAATGGGCCTGCCTTCGTTCGACTGGCAGTCCATCCCCCTGACCCGAGAGCTGGACAGCCTGCACCTGCCACTGCCGGGAACACCGGCGGCGTGCAGCATGGGCAACCCCCATTGCAGTTTTTTCGTCGACGACCTGGCACCGCTAGACATTGCCACGCTGGGCCCACAGATCGAGAGCGACCCGCTGTTTCCACACAAGACCAATGTGCACTTCATCCAAGTGATCGACCGCCAGACCATCCGCCTGCGCATCTGGGAGCGCAATGGCGCCATCCCCCTGGGTTCCGGCTCCTGCTCCTGCGCAGCGGCAGTCAACGGCATCCGCCGCGGCCTGCTGGACAGCCCGGTGCGGGTGCTGTGCGATGGCGGGCCGGTGACGGTGAGCTGGGACGGCCAGGGCAAGGTGCGCCTGGCCGGCAGCGTGACCCGGGTGTTCAGCGGGTCACTGTGAAGGGATTTACTTTTCCTACATCCAGCCCAGCCATTTCCACCAGGTCATGGCGAACACCAGCATCAGCAGGTAGCCGATCAGCGTCACCAGCAGTCCGACCTTGGCGAACTGCCGCGCGTTGAAGGTCTCGGTGCCCAGGCAGACCATGTTCTGCGGTGCGTTGATCGGCAGGATGAAGCCGTAGCTGACCACAAAGCCCAGGAGCATGGTCATGCCCAGGCGGCTGAACTCACCCGGCAGGGTCTGCAGCACGGCGATCAGGATCGGCAGCAAGGCCGAGGTCAGCGCCGTGGCGCTGGCGAACCCCAGGTGGATGAGGATCAGGAACGCCGCGAGAATCGCGAACACCGCCAAAGGCCCCACCTGGTCCAGGCCGGTATGGGCCACTACCTGGCTCCCCAGCCACTGCCCGGCCTGGGTGCTGAGCAGCGCCGACCCCAGGCTGATGCCGACCCCGAAGACGATCACCGTGCCCCAGGGAATGCGCGACTGCACATCCTTCCAGGTCATGATGCCGATCCGCGGCAGCAGCAGTATCACCAGCCCGGCGTAGGTGGTGGTCGTGGTGTCGAAGGGGTGCAGCTTGCCTTCGGTGGACCAGGCCAAAAGCAGCAGCACCGATACCGCCAGCAGGCGTTTCTGCGGCCCGGTCATGGGCCCGATGTCCGCCAGGGACTGGGCCACCGCCTCCTTGCCGCCGGGAATGCTGTCGGTTTCAGGCGGCAGCAGTTTCAGCACCAGCCACAGCAGCACCAAAGACATGATCACCGCCCAGGGCGCGCCGGCGATCAGCCAGTCGAGCCAGGCCACGCGCTGGCCGAGCATCTTGTCCATGAAGCCCACGGTCAGCAGGTTCTGCGCCGCGGCGGTCTGGATCCCGACGTTCCAGATGCTGGTGCCCTGGGCCACGACGATCATCAGCCCGGCGGCGATATTGGAGCGCTTGTCGACGCCGAAGGCGGCAATCACCCCCATCATGATCGGCACCACGCAGGCACTGCGGGCCGTGGCGCTGGGCACCAGCAGGCTGAGAAGGATGGTCACGGCAATAGCCCCGATAAGGATGCGCCGGGTGCTGGTGCCGACCCGGGTCAGGGTCACCAGGGCGATGCGCCGGTCGAGGCCGGTGTGGGTCATGGCGGCGGCGATGAACAAGGCACCGGCCACCAGGGCCAGGGCCGAATTGGAAAACCCGGTCAGGGCCAGGCCGATGGCCGCCGAGCTGCCATAGAGCTGGCTCGGGTCCTGCAGGGTCGGCGCGGTGCCGATGAGGAAGGCCATCAAGGCGGTGATCATGATCGCGCTGGCCTCGTAGGACACCGCCTCGCTGATCCACACCACCACGGCAAAGGCCAGGATCGCCAGCATCCGGTGCCCCGCCACCGGCAGGTCGGCGGGCAGTGGCAACAGCAGCACGGCAACCATCGCCAGCACGGCGATCAGCAATCCAATCGGTAATACAGCCTTGGCCGTGGGCGCCGTTGTTTCAGGCTTGGACATGGGCCTTTTCCTTTTCAATTGGACAGGCGCCGAGCATGGCGCAAAACCCCGGAAAGCGCCTTGATGAAGGTCAAGCACGGCGTCCTGCAAGGGCTCAAGCTGTCTGCGGGCTGAACAGGAAAACACCCGTAGAAATATTTTTTTACATCTATGCAGATTTTTCACAACTTTGAGATCAGAGTGATATCAAGGCGACAAGGAGTCGAAACGTACTTGGCTGTATCACTCCAACCTGCAAGGTGCCTTTATGGTGACAAGAAACATGAAACTGACTTCCAGGGCGCTACTGAGTTTCGGCGCCATCTGTGTACTGCTGATTGGTCTGGGAGGGCTGGCACTGTGGAAAATGGGACAGATTCACGACGCGGCACTGGATCTGCAAACCAACTGGCTGCCCAGCGTCAGGCAAGCCACGAAAATCGAATCCGGCACCTTGCGCGTGCGCCTGGAAGCACTGCACTACGCCACTGAGAACGATGCCCAGAAAGCCGCTTCGCTGGACAAGCTGGGGACCCTGAAGGCCAGCCTGGCCCAGGCCATCAAGGATTACGAACCGCTGGTTTCCAGCGCCGAGGAAAAAACCACCTTTGATCAGGTCAAGCGCGGCGCCCAGGACTACCTGGACAAGCTGGCGGTGCTGATCGAGAGCAGCAAGACCAACACTGCACAACAGACCAGCGACTACATCAACCAGGTCACCGTGCCCCTGGCCAACACCCTGCAGTCCGCCATCGAGGCACTGATCGCCATCAACGAAAACGGCGCCGAGCACTCCGCCAACCAGGCAGGCCAACAGTTCGACACCGGCCTGACCCTGACCTCGGTGATCATCGTCCTGGCGATTGTCCTGACGATCCTCATCGCCACCCTGTTCACCCGCAGCATCATCCGCCCGGTGCTGTCGCTGCTGGCCACCACCCAGAAGATCGCCGAGGGCGACTTGCGGGCCCAGGTGGACGTCAGCGGCCAGGACGAGCTGACCGACCTGCAGAAATCCACCCAGGCCATGCTCGACAGCCTGAAATCCACCATCCGCCACATCGCCGATTCGTCCACCCAACTGGCGTCCGCGGCCGAGGAAATGAGCGCCATCACCCGCGAGTCCAACGCCGGCATCCAGCAACAGAGCATGGAGACCGACCAGGCCGCCACCGCGGTCAATGAAATGACCGCTGCGGTGGAGGAAGTGGCGCGCAACGCGGTGTCCGCCTCGCAATCCACCCAGGCCTCCGAGCGCTCGGCCGGGCTGGGCAAGGAGCGGGTCGAGCAGACCATCCACTCCATCGAGAAACTCACCGGCACCGTGGAACACACCCGGCTGGAAATGGCCGGCCTGGCCCAGCAGGCCCAGGACATCACCAAGGTCCTGGATGTGATCCGCGCCATTGCCGAGCAGACCAACCTGCTGGCCCTGAACGCCGCGATCGAGGCCGCCCGGGCCGGGGAACAGGGCCGCGGCTTCGCCGTGGTGGCCGATGAAGTGCGCGCCCTCGCCCACCGCACCCAGCTCTCGACCCAGGAGATCGAGCAGATGATCCAGGGCATCCAGAGCGGTTCGAGCAAGGCTATGCTGTCTATGCAGCAAAGCAGCGAGGACGCCAGCCAGACCCTGGCCATCGCCCACGAGGCCGGCGCCGCCATCGGTCATATCACCCAGGCCATCAGCGAAATCAACGAACGCAACCTGATGATCGCCACCGCCTCGGAGGAACAGGCCCAGGTGGCACGCTCGGTGGACCAGAACCTGATGAGCATCCGCGACCTGTCGCTGCAAAGCTCGTCCGCCGCCAGCCAGACTTCCATCGCCAGCAGTGAACTGTCGTCACTGGCGGTCAGTCTGAACAAACTGGTGGCACGCTTCTCCCTCTGACCGGGCGCGACCGGTCAAGCGGCTCAGGATAAGTAACGGCAAGGAGCGTTATCGATCAGCCAGCCCGGGCCGCCTCTTGGCGCCCGGGCCGGTCTGAATCAGGTGGGGGGCTCGACCGTGCTCAAACTCATTTCCGTGCAGCAGTTGCAGATGGGCATGTATATCCACCAGTTCTGCGGTTCGTGGCTGGACCATTCGTTCTGGAAAGCCGGCTTCGTGCTCAATAGCCACGCCGACCTGCAGCGCCTGCGCCAGTCCAATGTCAGCAGCCTGTGGATCGACTCGGACAAGGGCCTGGACCTGCCGGCGAACCCGCATCCCAGCGCGCCGGCCGCCCAGCCGCCGCTCAAGAGCGAAGCCCCGCTGCGGGTCGAGCGGGCCGAGGAAATCCAGCGTGCGCTGAAGATCTGCGCCCACTCCAAGAAGGCGGTGATGCAGATGTTCCAGGAGGTGCGCATGGGCCAGGCCATCGAGCTGGTCCAGGTGGACGAGCTGGTGCACAACATCTCCAGCTCGCTGCTGCGCCACCCCGACGTGCTGATCAGCCTGGCCCGGCTCAAGACCGCCGACGACTACACCTACATGCACTCGGTGGCGGTCTGCGCGCTGATGGTGGCGGTGGCCCGGCAACTGGAGCTGCCGGTGGAGCAGGTGCACCAGGCCGGAGTCGCCGGGCTGCTGCACGACATCGGCAAGCTGACCATCCCCGACAGCATCCTCAACAAACCGGAA
Organism: Pseudomonas sp. 8(2025); assembly: GCF_052665325.1. Lineage (NCBI taxonomy): Bacteria > Pseudomonadati > Pseudomonadota > Gammaproteobacteria > Pseudomonadales > Pseudomonadaceae > Pseudomonas > Pseudomonas sp. 8(2025). The sequence continues at coordinate 193,791 of NZ_JBQOIE010000012.1, forward strand.
AAACTCTCCGCCGACGAGTTCGAGCGGATCAAGCTGCACCCTGCCGCCGGTGGTGCCATCCTGCGCCAGAACCCGCAGCTGGACGCGCTGGTGCTGGATGTGTGCCTGCACCATCACGAAAAGATCGACGGCAGCGGCTACCCGCACCACCTGGCGGGGGAGCAGATCAGTCTGTTCGCACAGATGGGTGCGGTCTGCGACGTGTATGACGCCGTGACCTCGACCCGCCCCTACAACCGGGGCTGGGACCCGGCCGAAGCCTTGCAGCGCATGTCCGGCTGGACCGGGCATTTCGGCCCGCGGGTGTTGCAGGCCCTGGTCAAGTGCGTGGGCATCTACCCGGTGGGTTCCCTGGTGCGCCTGAACAGCGGCAAGCTGGCGGTGGTCCTGGAGCAGAACAGCGAGTCGCTGCTACTGCCCAAGGTCAAGGTGTTCTTTTCCACACGCTCGAAGATGCCCCTGCCGCAACGGGTCCTGGACCTTTCACGGCTGCAGGGCGAGGAACACATCGTCGCCCGGGAAGCGCAAGAGGCCTGGGACTTCAAGCAACTGCAACAGCTGTGGAGCGAAGTCCCGGCCTGAACCTCAGGTGCCCAGGGTCAGGCCGTTGGCCGGCAAGGGCAGCGCGGTCTTGTAGCGCACCTGCTTGAGGGCGAAGCTGGAACGGATATTGGCCACCCCGGGGACCTTGGTCAGGAAGTCCATCATGAAGCGTTCCAGGGACTGGATGCTGGGCACCAGCACCCGGATCAGATAGTCCGGATCACCGGCCATCAGGTAGCACTCCATCACCTCCGGGCGGTCGGCGATGGCCTCCTCGAAGTGCTGCAAGGCCTCTTCCACCTGCTTCTCCAGGCTGACGTGGATGAACACATTGACGTGCAACCCCAACAGGTCGGCATCCAGCAGGGTCACCTGCTCGCGGATCAGCCCCAGCTCCTCCATGGCCTTGACCCGGTTGAAGCACGGGGTGGGCGAAAGATTCACCGAGCGGGCGAGGTCAGCGTTGGTGATGCGGGCATTCTCCTGAAGACTGTTGAGAATGCCGATATCGGTACGGTCCAGTTTGCGCATGAGACAAAACAACCTGTTTTTTATGTTTATGCAGATTTTTTATCTGCAAATACCGTCCAGTGCAATGAAACAGAGATAAATATTCTTCTACGCCCGGCCTATGATGTTTGTAGGACAAGATTTCTCTTACCCAGGGAATGACTGTCAGCTAGCGCGCCCAATTACAAGAAATCCACAAGATCGAGCGTAGAAAGCCATGACCCCAGCGTATGCACCGCTACGCCTGCACGTTCCCGAGCCCTCGGGGCGTCCCGGCTGCAAGACCGACTTCACCTACCTGCGTCTGAACGATGCCGGCCTGGCCCGCAAACCTCCTATCGATATCGAACCTGCCGACTGCGCCGACCTGGCCCGTGGCCTGATCCGCGTGCTCGACGATCAGGGCAACGCCCTGGGCGACTGGGCCGCGGACGTGCCTGTGGAGATCCTCCGCCAGGGCATGCGCGCCATGCTCAAGACGCGGATCTTCGACAACCGCATGGTGGTCGCCCAACGGCAGAAGAAGATGTCCTTCTATATGCAGAGCCTGGGCGAGGAAGCCATCGGCAGTGCCCAGGCCCTGGCGTTGAACATCGACGACATGTGCTTCCCCACCTACCGCCAGCAAAGCATCCTGATGGCCCGGGAAGTGCCGCTGGTGGAGATGATCTGCCAACTGCTGTCCAACGAGCGCGATCCGCTCAAGGGGCGCCAGCTGCCGATCATGTACTCGGTGAAGGAATCCGGGTTCTTTACTATCTCCGGCAACCTGGCGACCCAGTTCGTGCAGGGCGTGGGCTGGGGCATGGCCTCGGCGATCAAGGGCGATACCAAGATCGCCTCGGCCTGGATCGGCGACGGCGCCACCGCCGAGTCGGACTTCCACACCGCCCTGACCTTCGCCCACGTCTACCGCGCACCGGTAATCCTCAACGTGGTCAACAACCAGTGGGCGATCTCCACCTTCCAGGCCATCGCCGGCGGTGAAGCCACCACCTTCGCCGGACGCGGCGTGGGCTGCGGCATCGCCTCCCTGCGGGTCGACGGCAACGATTTCATCGCCGTCTACACCGCCTCGCGCTGGGCCGCCGAACGTGCCCGCCGCAACCTTGGCCCGACCCTGATCGAGTGGGTCACCTACCGCGCCGGCCCGCACTCCACCTCCGACGACCCGTCCAAGTACCGCCCGGCCGACGACTGGAGCCACTTCCCCCTGGGCGATCCGATTGCCCGCCTCAAGCAGCACCTGATCAAGATCGGCCAGTGGTCCGAAGAGGAACACGCCGCGGTCAGTGCCGAGCTGGAAGCCCAGGTCATCGCCGCCCAGAAGGAAGCCGAGCAGTACGGCACCCTCGCCGGCGGCCAGATCCCCAGCGCCGCGACCATGTTCGAGGATGTCTACAAGGACATGCCCGAGCACTTGAAACGCCAACGCCAGGAACTGGGGATCTGAAATGAACGATCACAACAACAATATCCAGCTGGACACCGCCATGACCACCACCACCATGACCATGATCCAGGCCCTGCGCTCGGCCATGGATGTGATGCTCGAGCGTGACGACAACGTCGTGGTGTTCGGCCAGGACGTGGGCTACTTCGGCGGCGTGTTCCGCTGCACCGAAGGCCTGCAGGCCAAGTACGGCACCTCGCGGGTGTTCGACGCGCCGATCTCGGAAAGCGGCATCGTCGGCGCGGCCATCGGCATGGGCGCCTACGGCCTGCGTCCGGTGGCGGAAATCCAGTTCGCCGACTACGTCTACCCGGCCTCGGACCAGATCATTTCCGAAGCCGCGCGCCTGCGCTATCGCTCCGCCGGCCAGTTCACCGCGCCCATGACCCTGCGCATGCCTTGCGGCGGCGGCATCTACGGCGGGCAGACCCACAGCCAGAGCATCGAGGCGATGTTTACCCAGGTCTGCGGCCTGCGCACCGTGATGCCGTCCAACCCCTACGACGCCAAGGGCCTGCTGATCGCCTCCATCGAGAACGATGACCCGGTGATCTTCCTCGAACCCAAGCGCCTGTATAACGGCCCCTTCGACGGCCACCACGATCGCCCGGTAACCCCCTGGTCGAAACACCCGGCGGCCCAGGTGCCGGACGGCTACTACAAGGTGCCGCTGGACGTGGCGGCCATCGCCCGCCCGGGCAAGGACGTGACCATCCTCACCTACGGCACCACCGTCTACGTGTCGCAAGTGGCGGCCGAGGAAACCGGCATCGACGCCGAGGTCATCGACCTGCGCAGCCTGTGGCCCCTGGACCTGGACACCATCGTCAAGTCGGTGAAGAAGACCGGCCGTTGCGTGGTGGTGCATGAAGCCACCCGCACCTGCGGTTTCGGCGCCGAACTGGTGTCGCTGGTGCAGGAACACTGCTTCCACCACCTGGAAGCCCCGATCGAGCGCGTCACCGGTTGGGATACGCCGTATCCCCACGCGCAGGAGTGGGCATATTTCCCAGGGCCGTCCCGAGTGGGCGCGGCGCTGCAACGGGTCATGGAGGTCTGAATGGGCACGCACGTTATCAAGATGCCGGACATCGGCGAAGGCATCGCGGAAGTTGAACTGGCGCAGTGGCACGTCAAGGTCGGCGATCAGGTAGTGGAAGATCAGGTTCTGGCAGACGTGATGACCGACAAGGCGATGGTCGACATCCCCTCCCCGGTGCACGGTAAGGTCATCTCCCTGGGCGGCGAGCCCGGTGAAGTGATGGCGGTGGGCAGCATCCTCATCAGCATCGAGGTCGAAGGCGCGGGCAACCTCAAGGAATCCGCCCAGGCAGCCGCACCGGCGGCAAAAGAGCCGGCAGCTATTAATAAGCCCGTGGCCGCCGCGCCAGTGGCCCAAGCCCCCAAAGCGGAAAAAACCGTCGCCAGTCCAGCAGCAGCCTGCCGCCCAGTGCCCCAGGCACCGGTGGCCCGGGAAGCCGACGAGCGTCCGCTGGCCTCGCCGGCGGTACGCAAGCACGCCCTGGACCTGGGTATCCAGCTGCGCCTGGTGCAAGGCAGCGGCCCGGCCGGGCGCATCCTGCACGAAGACCTGGACGCCTACCTGGCCCAGGACAGCCAGCCGCTCAAGGGTTACTCGGCGCCAGGGGCCGGCTATGCCGAGCGCCATGATGAAGAGCAGATCCAGGTCATTGGCATGCGCCGCAAGATCGCCCAGCGCATGCAGGAGTCCAAGCATCGCGCCGCGCACTTCAGCTATGTCGAGGAAGTGGACGTCACCGCCCTGGAAGAGCTGCGCATCCACCTCAATGAAAAGCACGGCGCCACCCGCGGCAAGCTGACCCTGCTGCCGTTCCTGGTGCGGGCCATGGTCGTCGCCCTGCGCGACTTCCCGCAGATCAACGCGCGCTATGACGACGAAGCCCAGGTCATCACCCGCCACGGCGCGGTGCATGTCGGGGTCGCCACCCAGAGCGACGTCGGCCTGATGGTACCGGTGGTGCGCCACGCCGAAGCCCGCAGCCTGTGGGGCAACGCCGAGGAAATTTCGCGCCTGGCCCAGGCCGCTCGCAGCGGCAAGGCCGCCCGGGATGAACTCTCCGGTTCCACCATCACCCTCACCAGCCTCGGCGCGCTGGGCGGGATCGTCAGCACGCCGGTGCTGAACCTGCCGGAAGTGGCGATTGTCGGGGTCAACCGCATCGTCGAGCGGCCCATGGTGATCAAGGGCCAGATCGTGATCCGCAAGATGATGAACCTCTCCAGCTCCTTCGATCATCGGGTGGTCGACGGCATGGACGCTGCGCAATTCATCCAGGCCATTCGCGGCCTGCTCGAACAACCCGCCACGCTGTTTGTGGAGTAAGACATGCAACAGACTCTCAATACCCAACTGTTGATCATCGGCGGCGGCCCTGGCGGTTATGTGGCGGCCATCCGCGCCGGCCAGCTGGGCATCTCCACCATTCTGGTGGAGGGCCAGTCCCTGGGCGGCACCTGCCTGAACATCGGTTGCATCCCGTCCAAGGCGCTGATCCATGTCGCCGAGCAGTTCCACCAGACCCGCCACCACAGCCAGGGCTCGGCCCTGGGCATCGAAGTGGCGGCGCCAACCCTGAACATCGGCAAGAGCGTGGAATGGAAGGACGGCATCGTCGACCGCCTGACCACCGGGGTCGCCGCGCTGCTGAAGAAAAACAAGGTCCAGGTGATCCAGGGCTGGGCCAGGGTCATCGACGGCAAGACCGTGGAAATCGAAGGCGCCGATACCCGCATCCAGTGCGAGCACCTGCTGCTGGCCACCGGTTCGAAAAGCGTCAACCTGCCGATGCTGCCCATCGGCGGGCCGATCATTTCCTCCACCGAGGCCCTGGCGCCCAAGACCCTGCCCAAGCGCCTGACCGTGGTCGGCGGCGGCTACATCGGCCTGGAACTGGGCATCGCCTACCGCAAGCTCGGGGTCGAGGTCAGCGTGGTGGAGGCCCAGGAACGCATTCTGCCCGCCTACGACGGCGAACTGACCCAGCCGGTGCTGGACTCGGTGAAGCAGTTGGGGATCAAGCTCTACCTCAAGCACAGCGTGCTGGGCTTCGATGCCGCCAGCAGCAGCCTGCAGGTACGCGAACCCAATGGCGACACCCTGAACCTGGCCACCGACCAGGTTCTGGTGGCGGTGGGCCGCAAGCCCAACACCCAGGGCTGGAACCTGGAAAGCCTGAACCTGGACATGAACGGCGCGGCCATCAAGATCGACCACCGTTGCCAGACCAGCATGCGCAACGTCTGGGCCATCGGCGACCTGAGCGGTGAGCCGATGCTCGCGCACCGGGCCATGGCCCAGGGCGAGATGGTCGCCGAGCTGATTGCCGGCAAGCACCGGGAATTCAACCCGGCAGCGATCCCCGCGGTGTGCTTCACCGACCCGGAACTGGTGGTGGTGGGCAAGACCCCGGACGAGGCCCGCGCTGCCGGCCTGGATTGCATCGTCAGCAGCTTCCCGTTCGCGGCCAATGGCCGGGCCATGACCCTGGAATCGAAAAGCGGTTTCGTGCGGGTGGTGGCCCGAAGTGACAATCACCTGATTGTCGGCTGGCAGGCAGTGGGAGTCGGAGTCTCCGAGTTGTCCACGGCGTTCGGCCAATCCCTGGAAATGGGCGCGCGCCTGGAAGACATCGGCGGCACCATCCACGCCCACCCGACCCTGGGTGAAGCGGTCCAGGAAGCGGCGCTGCGGGCACTGGGCCACGCCCTGCATCTGTAACCATTCAAGGGGCACACAGGACAGTGCCCAGGTAGGAGCGCGGCTGGCCCGCGAAAGGGCCAGCGTGGACAGCCAAGCGGCCTTCGCGAGCAAGCTCGCTCCTACAGGGGTATGGGGCTGTTAGGGGGAAGCTTCATAAGCAGGCTAAGTTTTTTTGCGCCCCCTCCCATCGTCCGGGATGCGGCACGCCCCCGGAATGCAGTATTGTTGTGCCCATCCAAAAAAACGTCAGAAGCCTTGAGCCGTTCCGACGGTTGTTAAGCGATAGAGGGTGTCATGGGTAACGAAAGCATCAATTGGGACAAGCTGGGTTTTGACTACATCAAGACAGACAAGCGCTATCTGTCGCACTGGCGTAACGGCGAGTGGGACGCAGGCACCCTGACTGAAGACAATGTGCTGCACATCAGCGAGGGCTCCACCGCCCTGCACTATGGCCAGCAATGTTTCGAAGGCCTCAAGGCCTACCGCTGCAAGGACGGTTCGATCAACCTGTTCCGTCCGGACCAGAACGCCGCACGCATGCAGCGCAGCTGCGCCCGCCTGCTGATGCCGCAGGTCTCCACCGAACAGTTCATCGAAGCCTGCAAGGCCGTGGTCAAGGCCAACGAACGCTTCATCCCGCCCTACGGCACCGGCGGCGCGCTGTACCTGCGCCCGTTCGTGATCGGCGTCGGCGACAACATCGGCGTGCGCACCGCGCCGGAGTTCATCTTCTCGATCTTCGCCATCCCGGTCGGCGCCTACTTCAAGGGCGGCCTGACCCCGCACAACTTCCTGATCTCCAGCTACGACCGCGCGGCGCCTCAGGGCACCGGCGCGGCCAAGGTCGGTGGCAACTACGCCGCCAGCCTGATGCCCGGCGCCCAGGCCAAGAAGGCCAGCTTCGCCGACTGCATCTACCTCGACCCGCTGACCCACAGCAAGATCGAGGAAGTGGGTTCGGCCAACTTCTTCGGCATCACCCATGACGACAAATTCGTCACCCCCAACTCGCCATCGGTACTGCCGGGCATCACCCGCCTGTCGCTGATCGAGCTGGCCAAGACCCGCCTGGGCCTGGAAGTGGTCGAAGGCGACGTGTTCATCGACAAGCTGGCGGACTTCAAGGAAGCCGGTGCCTGCGGTACTGCTGCGGTGATCACGCCGATCGGCGGCATCGAGTACCAGAACAAGCTGCACGTGTTCTACAGCGAAAAAGAAGTCGGCCCGATCACCCAGAAGCTCTATAAAGAGCTGACCGGTGTGCAGACCGGCGACGTCGAAGCGCCAGCGGGCTGGATCGTCAAGGTCTGATTCCCCCCCCTGCTTCAGCCGAGCCCGCCCCTGGTTGCCAGGGGCGGGCTTTTTCATGCCTGGAGCCTGCAGGATGCCAGCCGAAGGCGGGGCTCCCCCTCAGAGGCTGATACCGAACAACATCAGCACCTGTTGCGTTCCATCCACCACCAGCAGCGCGGCCTGGGATGCCATCAAGGTGTAGAAAAAGCTCGCGATCAACACGCAGAGCTCGAACCAGACGAACATCGGCCAGTTGCTGGCGCGCAGCGGCCGCTCCTGCATGAGCTGCCTCACGCCGTTGCGTGGCAGGTGATAGACGATCTCGAACACCTTGGTCTCGCGAAAATTCTTGAACACTGCATACATCACGGCAAAGCCGGTGACAGCCGCCATCCACCAGAAACCGACCAGTTCCACCCCGCTCTGCCCCTGGGACTGGAGGCTGGCGCTCTGTTGAAAAAAATGCATGCCCACCGCTGAAACCAAAGGCATCACGACCCCGAAGTAGACCACCAGCCCCAGGCTGGCCATGGCCACACCGCTGGCAAAGACACTGATGCGGATCACCCAGGCGAGAAACCCGGGGGAAAACTTCGAATAGGCCCTCTGGGTTTCGATCACCAGCAAGGGGATCAGCATGGTCAGCACTCCAACCGCGATGTCCACGACCTTGAACCCGGTCTTGGGCAGCAGCAGCGCCGCCAGGAAGGTCACGCCGCGGCTGCCCACCCGCCACATCATCTTCGCGTCGTCAGTCACTCCCTTCGACCAGAATTCCTCGGTAATGCCCTTGCCGTCATCCACGCCGTCATCCATTGGCTGCCTGCCTCATTGTTCAAAGCCGCCCATTGTCAGGGAAGGCCCTGGGGCCTGCCCAGCGCTATCGCCGCGCGGCTGGCCGATCCGCTTGCCTGGCCGTGCTGCCACCTGGCTGGCCTGCCCGTCGCGCTGCTTGCCGTGGCGGGCCTGGTTGATCAGTGCCGGAATCAGCGGCCCCTCCGGCAGGTGCTTCCAGAAGCGCGCCGGCAAATGCCCCTGCATCACCCGGGGGTTGAGCCGCGCCGGGTTGAAGATATGGCTGTAGTAGGCCAGCCACAGCTCGCCCCCGGGGTCTTCACCGGCCTGGGCCAGTTGCCGCCAGGCGCTGGGGCAGCGCCTGTGGTGGTGCAGTTGCGTACCGTCGAAATACACCCCGTCCCGGGGCGTGGCGATCATCCAGCGGTGGCGCCCCATGCGCCCGATGAAATGCCGGCTGGCCTGGGCCAGGATGTCGTGGGCCGGCTCGTGCCAGGCCACGTATTCAGGCTGCTCGGCCAGCTGTGAGCGGCCCGCGGGCAAGCTGACGAAGCGCACGAAGGCATGCAGGTGATGGGCCTCGCGGTCGACTTGCTTGATTCGCCGCTGCAACTCGCTGCCCAGTTGATCGCCGCTGAGCATGGCCGTGCGGTCGCCATGGCTGACCCGCCACAGCACCTCGTACAACAGGCTCCAGCGCTGCTCGCCGCGATAGCAGGCGGCCCGTTCCAGCAGCTCCAGCAGGGCCAGGGGAATCCGCGCACGAAACGGACCGGGCTGCTCAGGGCAAGCCTCATCGCTGGCGAACAGATCGGCCTCCTGCGTCCCGGACCAACTGACCCGGCTCGGGTCGATGGAATGGCTGAGCAGCCAGCGCGCCTGCTGGCGCCAGGTGTCGAACAGGTCGTCACAGTCCAGGCTGATCATCCCCAAAGCCCCATCTGCTGCGGTTGCGGGCGTTCCCGCAGTTGCTGGTAGAGCAGCGCGCTGCTGGTCTCCGCCTGCTGCGGGTGATAGTCGCTGGTGATAAAGAACGGCCTGGCCTTGCTCAGCACACAGCGCATGCGCGCCAGGTCCTCGTAGCGGATACGCCGCTCGCGGCGCAGTTCCACCAGGCGCTGGGTAGTGCGCAGGCCGATCCCCGGAATGCGCGAGATCATCGCCGGTTCGGCACGGTTCAGGTCCAGGGGAAACACGCTGCGGTTGTCCAGGGCCCAGGCCAGCTTGGGGTCCATGTCCAGGGCCAGGTGCCCCGGCCCCTGGAACAGTTCGTTGGCGCTGAAGCCATAGCCGCGCAGCAGGAAGTCGGCCTGGTACAGGCGGTGCTCGCGCATCAGCGGTGGCGCGGCCAGGGGTACGCTTTTCGGGCTGTTGGGAATCGGGCTGAAGGCCGAGTAATAGACCCGGCGCAGGCGGAAGTTGCCGTACAGCGCCTCGGCGCTGTGGAGGATGGTGCTGTCGTCGGTGTCATCGGCGCCGACGATCATCTGGGTGCTCTGCCCGGCCGGGGCGAAGCGCGGCGCCCGGGGCTCGTTGAGCACCGTCTGCTCGCCGGTATAGATGGTGCCCATGGCCTGCTTGATCGAACCCAGGTGCTTTTCCGGGGCCAGGGCCTTGAGGCCCTGGTCGGTGGGCAGCTCGACGTTGACGCTGAGGCGGTCGGCGTAGCGCCCGGCCTGCTCGATCAGCAACGGGTCGGCGTCGGGGATGGTCTTGAGGTGGATGTAGCCACGGAACTCGTGCTCTTCGCGCAGCAGCCTGGCCACCTGCACCAGTTGCTCCATGGTGTAGTCCGCCGAGCGGATGATCCCCGAGCTGAGGAACAGCCCGCTGACGCAATTGCGCCGGTAGAAATCCAGGGTCAGGCGCACGACTTCCTCGGGGCTGAAGCGTGCCCGGGGTACGTCGCTGGAACGGCGATTGACGCAGTACTGGCAGTCGTAGAGGCAGAAATTGGTCAGCAGCACCTTGAGCAGCGAAACGCAGCGCCCGTCCGGCGTATAGCTGTGGCAGATGCCCATGCCATTGCTCGAACCCAGCCCGCTCTTGCCTTCGGAACTGCGCTTGGGCGCGCCGCTGCTGGCGCAGGAAGCGTCGTACTTGGCGGCATCGGCGAGGATGCTCAGCTTGTCGATCAGTTGCATGGTCGGGCCCGGATACTGTTTTTATATACAGTACAGAGTAAAACCCCGGGACCACAAGAGAGCTGCCGGGGGGAAATTGAAAAAAAACGTCTCGCCACCCCGTCGGCAGCCTGGAGCTATTGGCGAAAATCCTTAAGATACCCCCCGCGCCCACGCCCCCTGGAAAGGACTCTGCCCCATGCATCGCCTCTACCGTTTCTGCCTGTTCGGCATGGCCTTGCTGTCGAGCATTGCCGCCAGCGCCGCGCCCACCGACCAGGAACTGATCGCTGCCCTGTACGCCAAAGTCCAGGCCCGGCAGGACTGGCAGGCCCAGGCCAGGCAATGCCCCGGCGACAACATGCCGGCCAGGGCCGCGATACGGGCCACGCAGGCCAACCGCTGCGAAACCCCGGAGCAGCTGGGGGCCTGCCTGCAGCGCTGCGAGGCCGGCGACGGCAACGATTGCTACTGGCTGGCAACCACCCTGCAACAGGCCAAAGGGCCTGCCGAAGGCTATGAACCGCTGTACCAGCGCGCTTGCAGCCTGGGCCTGGTCTCCGGCTGCACCAACCGCGCCGCCGGCATGCTCACGGCCGACGCCGACAGCCAGGGCACCCGGTACTGTGCAGTGCAGACCTTCAACAAGGCCTGTGAGCTGGATGACCCCTGGGCCTGCACCATGTACGGCTTCCACCTGAGCCGGGGCATAGGCGTAGCGCCCGACGCCGATCTGGCGCTGAAGGTGCTGGATAAGTCCTGCAAGCACGGCCCCGCCGACCCTGCCTGCAGCGGTGCCCGCCAGTTGCAGGAAGACATTCGCAACGCCCTTGAGGCGGCGAAACGTTGAATCGTCCCGGGAACGGTCTCGCTGGCAGGAGCCGACTTGCCAGCGCCCGGGCGTTCAAGAACCGCGCGGCGCCACCGGGCTTTCGCGATTGCGCTTGAAACGCTGGCGCAGCCATTCGTAGCCGCTGACCATGACAATCCCCGCCAGCACCAGCAACGCGCCGAAAATGAAGTTCGGCTCCAGCGGCTCATGCAGCAGCCAGACCCCGAAACCGATGCCGAACAGCGGGGTCATGAACGACAGCACGCCCAACCGCGAGGCCGGGTAGCGGCGCAGCAGGGTGAACCAGATCAGGAAGCTGGCGAACGACACCACCAACACCTGGAAGCCCAGGCTGGCGACCACCAACGGAGTGAAATGGATGCTGGTCTGATCGCTCAGCAGCGCCGCCAGCCCGAGCCAGACAAAGGCCCCCAGCAGTTGATACTGCAGGGTCCGGGTGGTGGGGCTGGAGGCTAGCCGCGAACAGCGCACCACCACGGTGGTCGCGCCCCAGGCGACCCCGCCCAGCACCCCGAGAAAATCCCCCAGCAGCACATGGCTGCCACCGCCGTGCCCGGCCGCGGCGGGGCCGCTAAAGGCCACGACTATGCCGCCAAAGGCCACACCGATACCCAGCCACTGCGCGGGTTTCAACCGCTCGGCCGGCATCAGCCAGTGCAGCCCCAGGGCGGCGAAGATCGGCGCGGTATAGAGAAAGATCGCCATGTGCGAGGCCGTGGTGTAGCGCAGCCCTTCACCCACCAGCAAAAACTCCAGGGCGAACAGCCCGCCCACCAGCAGGCCCGGGCGCCAATGGCCGTCGCCCAGCCCCAGGCGCTCGCCGCGCCAGCACATCAGCAGCCCCACCAGCAGCGCCGCGCCGCCGGAGCGCAGGGCAATCTGCAGCACCGGGGCGATGTCCGATGCAGTGGCCTTGAGCGCCACCTGCTGCAGGCCCCAGATCGCGCACAGGCCGACCATCAGGCTGCAGGCGGTGGCATCCAGGGGTTGGCGAGTGGCCATGGCAGATCCTTCATCGAGAAAAAGTGATGAAGGATTGTCCGCCTGACAGTTTTCCTAGATATAGTTTTAATCCGCCAGCCCATAGCACTTATCCGCCAACCGGTGCCCGCCGTGAACAAAGCCGCGCAACAGTTGCACCTGCCACCTTTCAGCGAAGCCCTGCCGGCGCCGATCTTCTTTCGCGCGGCCAACCTGCCGGCCCACGCCACCTACCCGCGCCACCGCCATCCGTGGGGCGAGTTCGTCTATGCCTACAGCGGGGTGATGGAAATCGAGCTGGGCGACCACCATTACCTGGCGCCGCCGCAGTACGGCATCTGGCTGCCGCCGAATGTCGAGCACATGGGCTTCAACCGCCACGAAGCCTGCCACTGCTCGCTGTACCTGGCGCCCGAGCTGTGCACCGCCCTGCCCGCCCGGCACTGCGCCCTGAGCCTCAGCCCGCTGGTCCTGGCGCTCCTGGACGACTTGCGCCAGGCGCCACCGGGCCTGCCCCAGAGCGACGAGCAACAGCGCCTGCTGCAGGTGCTGGTGGACAAGCTGGGGCATGCCTCCTGCGCCGGCAGCTACCTGCCCTCTTCCGACGACCCGCTGCTGGGCCCGGTGCTGCGCACCCTCAAGGCCAACCCAGGCGACCCGCGCTCGCTGCCGCAACTGGCCCATGCCGCCAACACCAGCGAACGCACGCTGATGCGGCGCAGCCAGCGCGAGCTGGGCATGTCACTGGTGGAATGGCGCCAGCGCCTGAAGGTGGTGCAGGCCCTGGCCCTGCTGGAACAGGGACGGACCGTGGAAAGCATCGGCCTGGACCTGGGCTACAGCAGCGCCTCGGCCTTTATCAGCATGTTCCGGCGGATGATGGGCACCACCCCGGATGAATACCGCCGCCAAGCCATGGGCCGCGACTGAGCCCGGCGCGCCTATTGATGCTGGACCTGCATCATGGAACTGACCTGCACCTGCGCGTGCATCTGCTCCGCCCCGCCACCGCGACGCATGCCGCGTACCGGGCAGGCGTCCAGATAATCCAGGCCCACCGCCAGTTTCAGGTGGCGCTCGGGGCGGTCCAGGCGGTTGGTCACGTCGAAGCTGTACCAGCCGTCATCCAGCCAGGCTTCGGCCCAGGCATGGCTGGCCAGGTGGCTCTGGTCCTCGGTGCACAGGTAGCCGGACACGTAGCGCGCCGGTATGCCCAGGCTGCGGGCGCAGGCCAGGAACGCATGGGTGTGGTCCTGGCAGACGCCGGCGCCGCCGGCAAAGGCTTGCGCGCCGGTGCTGCCGACCCCGGTGGCGCCAGGGCTGTAGGGCATGTGCTCGGCCAGGGCCTGCATCAGCTCGATCAGCGCGGCGCGATCGCGGCGCTCGCCACAATGCTGTCGGGCAAAGTCGCTCAGGGCCGGGTCGGCCTTGCTCAGGTGGCTGCTGCGCAGGAACGGCAGCGGCGACTGGCTGTCGCCCTCCACTTCGCGCAGCGGGTCGATCTGCACTTCGCCGAAGGCGCTGAGGACGATCGCGCCGTGGGGCTCGTCCAGGGTCATGACGTGGAGGATGTTGCCGTAGGGATCGCGCTGGGCACGCACCCGCCGCGGCAGCTCCAGGTGCCATTGGAGGATCTGCTGGCGCAGGCTGTTCTGGGGCGTCAGGCGCAGGAACTGGATGCTGGTGCAGACTTCATCGGTGTAGCTGTAGGTCGTGTCGTGACGAATGGACAGTTTCATACCACCTCCAGATAGGACTCGTGCACGGTTTGCCCCAGGTGGCGGATCTGAGCGATGCAGTCGGTCAGCCACTGGTGCAGCCCGGAGTCGAGAATCTCGTTGATCCCGGTGTAGCGCAGCCGCGCATTCAGCTCGGCGGCCAGGCGCTGTGCCGGGCGGCCGTTGTCCCCCGGCAGGGCGGCGAGGATCTGGTCCAGCTCCTCGACGCAGGCGTGCAGCGAGCGCGGCACATCGGCGCGCAGCAGCAGCATTTCGGACACCTGCTCGGCCCCCGGGGCGTTGCGGTAGATCTCGTTGAACGCCTCGAAGGAGGACAAGGCGCGAAGCAAGGCGCTCCACTGGTAGTAGCCGCGGGCCGAGTCGTCGCTGACCTCCTCGGACTCCTCGCCGAACATTTCATAGCGCGCATCCAGCAGGCGCAGGGTGTTGTCGGCGCGTTCGATAAAGGTCCCCAGGCGGATGAAGCGATAGGCATCGTTGCGCATGATGGTGCCGGCGGTAGCGCCGCGGAACAGGTGCGAACGCTCCTTGACCCACTCGCAGAACTGGCTGATGCCGTAGCGCCCCAGGCCGTTGCGGGCGATGTTGCGCATCTCCAGCCAGGTGGCGTTGATATTTTCCCACATGTCGGCGGTGATCCGCCCGCGCACCGCGTGGGCGTTGCTGCGTGCCGCGCGCAGGCAGCAGTAGATGCTGCCCGGGTTGCTCTCGTCGAGGGCGAAGAAATGCAGCATGCGCTCGCTGTTGAGTTCGCCGTGGCGCTGGTGGTAATCATCCAGGGTGCCGGCGGCCAGCAGCGACATGGCCAGTTCGGCCTGGCCGTCGCCGCGCCCGGCCTGGGGCATCAGCGACAGCGAATAACTGACTTCGAGCATGCGTGCCAGGTTCTCGGCACGCTCCAGGTAGCGGGACATCCAGTACAGATCGGCTGCGGTTCTTGAAAGCATGGTTCAGTCCTCCACCACCCAGGTGTCTTTGGTCCCGCCGCCCTGGGACGAGTTGACCACCAGCGAGCCCTCGCGCAACGCGACCCGGGTCAGGCCGCCGGGCACCAGGCGGGTTTCCCGGCCCGAAAGCACGAACGGCCGCAGGTCGATATGCCGCGGCGCGATGCCGCTTTCGACAAAGGTCGGGCAGGTGGACAGCGACAGGGTCGGCTGGGCGATATAGGCCTCGGGCCGGGCCTTGATCCGCACGCGGAATTCCTCGATCTGCGCCGCCGTGGCCGCCGGCCCCACCAGCATGCCGTAGCCGCCGGACCCCTGGGTTTCCTTGACCACCAACTGCGCCAGGTTGGCCAGCACGTGGGACAGTTCGGCGGGCTTGCGGCACTGCCAGGTGGGCACGTTCTTGAGGATCGGTTCCTCGCTGAGGTAAAAGCGGATCATCTCGTCCACATAGGGGTAGATCGACTTGTCGTCGGCCACCCCGGTGCCCACGGCATT
The DNA here is from genome assembly GCF_052665325.1 of Pseudomonas sp. 8(2025). Classification (NCBI taxonomy): domain Bacteria; kingdom Pseudomonadati; phylum Pseudomonadota; class Gammaproteobacteria; order Pseudomonadales; family Pseudomonadaceae; genus Pseudomonas; species Pseudomonas sp. 8(2025). Next base: position 209,271 of record NZ_JBQOIE010000012.1, read on the forward strand.
GGCCAGCACCACGTTGCCGCAGCGGTAGGCGGCGATCAGCCCCGGCACCCCGAGCATGGAATCGGGGTTGAACGACAGCGGGTCCAGGTAGGCGTCATCCAGGCGTCGGTAGATCACGTCCACCGCCTGGGCACCGGCGGTGGTGCGCATGTACACCCGGTCGTCACGCACGAACAGGTCGGCGCCTTCCACCAGTTCCACGCCCATCTCCCGGGCCAGGAACGCATGTTCGAAATAGGCACTGTTGAAGCGCCCCGGGGTCAGTACCACCACGGTCGGGTTATCCAGGGGGCTGGAGCTTTTCAGGGTGTCCAGCAGCAGGTTCGGGTAATGGTCGATGGGCGCGATGCGCTGGGCGGCGAACAGTTCGGGGAACAGGCGCATCATCATCTTGCGGTCTTCGAGCATGTAGCTGACACCGCTGGGAGTGCGCAGGTTGTCTTCGAGCACGTAGTAGCTGCCGTCGCCGTCGCGCACCAGGTCGACCCCGGCGATATGGGCATAGATGCCGCGGTGCAGGTCCAGGCCCTGCATCGCCACCTGGTAGCCCTCGTTGGCCAGCACCTGTTCGGCGGGGATGATGCCTTCCTTGAGAATCCGCTGGCCGTGATAGAGGTCGGCGAGGAACAGGTTCAGCGCCTGCACCCGCTGGATGCAGCCGCGCTCCACGGTGCGCCATTCGCTGGCCTTGATGCTGCGGGGAATGATGTCGAAGGGAATCAGGCGCTCGGTGCCCTGCTCGTCGCCGTACAGGGTGAAGGTGATACCGGCGCGGTGGAACAGCAGGTCGGCTTCGCGCCGGCGCTGGTCCAAAAGTTCCAGAGGAGTGTCCGCCAGCCAGCGGGAAAACCCCTGGTAGTGAGGCCGGCAGACGCCATCGGCAGCATACATTTCATCAAAGAAAGCGCGGGACATAGCCAACTCCTTGCCGTGACGTGAACGGCTTTTTATTTGAACCCTGTGTGTGCGTGACCCGGCTTCGAGCGTGAGGGGCCCAGCCCCCCTGAAAGAGTGATAGCAATCGCTATGCCGCAAATGCACGGTGCGCCGCCCCGGAGGTGGCCCGTGGCAAAAATGACCTCTTGGCGACAAATAGATTCAAAAAAGAGACATAAAGAACGCTGGAGAACATCCAGCAGCAAAGCCCCAGCAGCGTAGCCGGCGCCGCTCGCGGCCCTGCGCGAACAGAATCGGTGCACAAAGCCCCCGCGCTGCATGTTTTGCCCCGTTATCGGGAGTTTTCCGGCCAATGCCGCCCCACAGCGCGGCCTTGAGGCGCCATCGCGGGGCCCTGAGCACTGACCATCAGCGCACCATCAAGGTTCAAAGACTTGGCGCCGCTGCCCCCGGCAACCTCAGGCGCCCGGCAGGCACGCCAGAATCACGGCCAGCGCCTGCTGCGGTGAGAGCTGCGCGGTGTCCAGGCGCAGCGGCGAGCTCGCCCAGGGCTGATAGTCATGCTCGAGCACCGATTTCCAGCTGGGCGGGCGCAGGCCCGGCACGTCCAACTGGCGGGTCTCGACCCGGCGCCGATGCTCCGCAAGATCGGAGCACACCACCTCGATCTCCAGCAGCCTCACCCCCTGTCTGCTGGCCAGGGCCTGCCAGGCCTGGCGGCTTTCCTGCACCGGATTGACGCAGTCGGCCAGTACCCGATTGCCCAGGGCCAGGTTGGCCTCCGCCAGTTGCAGGGCAATTTGGTAGCCGGCCTTGCCCACCTGCGCCAGGCCAGCGTCACGCAGGCCCTGTTCGATGCTGTCGATGCGCAGGTAGGTGGCCGCCAGGTGTGGCGCCAGGGTACGGGCGATGGTGGTCTTGCCGGTGCCCGGCAAGCCGCTGAAAACGATGAGCATGCAAGGCCCTGCCAACGTTGAAGGACGCACAGCTTTACCACTATTGCCACAGGCGTCCAGCCCCGGGCTTGAGGACGGGCCGCCACTAGCCCTGATCCAGGGACGCCCGACCACCGCCCGGCAGCGCACTTGCCCAAGCCCCGGCAACCCAGGAAAATGGGCCGATTTTCTGCGCCCTCCCGTGATCTATATTGACTTCCAGCATTGACGGTAGGCTCTTGTATGGTGGCTGCTCAGCCTGCCACTCCTTCTCGACTCATCCTTGGGCCGTTATTCGTTCAGGAGCCCCAATGCCTCGCTTCATCCTGCCCATGCTGATGTGGCTGACATGCCTCCCGGCGATGGGCGACCCCGCGCGCGCCTTGCAACTGCTCAACTATGAATCTCCCCACCACCAGCCACTGCCATTGAGCGGCGACGATTGGCAATGGCTGCGCAACAAGCGTGAACTGGTTCTGGGCACCTCGCAGCAAAACCTGCCACCGCTGGAAATGGTCAACGAAGCCAAGGAATACGAAGGCATCACCGCCGACTATGCCGGCCTGCTGGGCGATGCCCTGGGCGTGAAGATCAGCGTTCGCGCCTATGACACCCGCGAGCAGGTGTTCAGTGCCCTGGCCAAGGGTGAGATCGACTTCATGGGCAGCGTCACTCAAGGCGAGGCCGAGCGACGTCAACTGTTGCGCAGCCAGACCTATCTGGCCACTCGCCCGACACTGGTCGCTCGCCTGGGGGATTCACCGTCGCTGAAAAACGGTTTGCAGGGGTACAGGCTGGCCATTTCCCTGGACACCATCAGCCTGCCCGTGGCCCAGGCCATGTACCCCAAGGCCCGGATCGAAAGCTACACCAGTGCCGATGCGGCCATGGCCGCGGTAGCCTTCGGCGATGCCGACATGCTGCTTGGCGACGCGGTGCTGGCGCAGTTTCTGATCTCGCGCAACTACAGCGACTACCTGCGGATCATCTACAGCGGCCCTGCCAGCACCAGCGGCTTTAGCTTCGCGATGGCCCCGGACAACCAACGCTTGCAGCACCTGCTCGACAACGCGCTGCAAGCAGTCCACAAGGAACAGGGCACCAGCATCCGCAATCGCTGGGGCGACCGTCTGCTGCTGAGCATGGAGAAAACCAGCCTGACGGCCGAGGAACAGCGCTGGATCGAAAACAACCCGGTGGTGCGCATTGGCATTCACCGCTACCTGCCGCCGATGTCCTACTTCGACGCCGACAACAATTACCTGGGCATTACCGCCGACCTGCTGACCATGCTGGAGGCCAAGACCGGGCTGAGCTTCGACATCACTGCGCTGCCCAGCTTCAAGGACCTCAACGAGGCCGTGCGCAACGGCCGGGTGCAGATGGTTGCCGACCGGGCGCGCACCCCAGAGCGCGAAACCTACCTGCAATTCACCCGGCCCTACCTGGTCGGGCCCTACATGCTGGTCACCCGCGACGCCGCCGATGCGCCGAAAAGCCTCGAAGACATGGCCGGCAAGACCCTGTTGATCGGCAGCGGGCATGCCCTGGTATCGCAGCTGCACCACCGCTATCCACAGATCCGCATCAAAGAGGTGCAGACCAACTTCGAAGCCCTGTCGCTGCTGCGCGACCACAAGGCAGACGGCACGGTGCAGGCGGAAATCGCCGTCAGCTTCAACCTGCCGCGCATCAAGGAGGACCAGCTCAAGGTCAGGCCAGCCCTCGACCTGCCGTTGCTCAATGAATCCTTTGCCGTGCGCCGTGACCAGCTGGAGTTGTTCAGCATCATCGACAAGTCCTTGCGCAGCATCTCGCCCGACGCCATCACCGAGCTCAACAATCGCTGGCGCTCCAAGGCCGCCGTCGCCCCGCCCTCCTGGCGCGACTACCGCACCACCCTCTACCTGGCCGGGGCCGGTTCGATACTCCTGTTACTGATCTCCCTGGCCTGGGGCTACGCCATGCGTCGCCAGGTTCGCCAGCGCGAAAAGGCCGAACACGCCCTCAACGATCAGTTGCGCTTCATGGACGCACTGATCAACGGCACGCCCAACCCGATCTACGTGCGCGACCTGAAGCGGCGCCTGGTGATCTGCAACGACAGCTACCTGAAGAGCATGGGCACCGATCGCCAGAGCATGCTGGGGACCGATCTCGAACAATTGGCGGTGCCCGAAGCCGAGCAGTTCTCCAAGGACTTCCAAAGCATCTTCGACGGCGGCCCGCCCTTGCTGATCGACCGTACGGTGCATATCCGCGGCCAGGAGATGCGGATCTACCACTGGATGCTGCCCTATCGAAATGCCGAGGGCGAAATCCAGGGCATCATCGGCGGCTGGCTGGACATCAGCGAACGCCAGCAACTGCTGCAAGAGCTGACCCAGGCCAAGGATGAGGCAGACAAGGCCAACCGGGCCAAGACCACCTTCCTGGCCACCATGAGCCATGAGATCCGCACGCCCATGAGCGCGGTGCTGGGCATGCTCGAACTGGCGCTCAAGCGCGCCGATCAGGGCCAGTTCGACCGGCCCTCGATCGAGGTGGCCTACAGTTCGGCGCAAACCCTGCTGGAACTGATCGGCGATATCCTCGACATCGCCCGGATCGAGAGCGGCCACCTGAGCCTGAGCCCGGAGCGGGCCAACCTGCGGGGGCTGGTGGAGCCGGTGTTCCGGGTCTTCGACGGCCTGGCCCGGCAAAAGGGCCTGCGCCTGGAATTGGAGCTGGACAGCCACGCCGCTGACGACGTGCTGGTGGATCCACTGCGTTTCAAGCAGATCCTCTCCAACCTGATCAGCAATGCCATCAAGTTCACCCAGCAAGGCGGTGTACAGGTGCGCCTGGCAACCGGGCCCAGCGAACCGGAGTACCTGGCGTTGCTGCTGACGGTCAAGGACAGCGGTATCGGCATCGCCGCCGACGATCTGCAACAGCTGTTCAAGCCTTTCAGCCAGGTGCTCGGGCAGCATCAGGATGCCCGTTCCGGCACTGGCCTGGGGCTGGTGATCTGCCGCACCCTGTGCGAAATGATGGGCGGCACCCTGACCCTGCACAGCCAGCCCGGGCTGGGCACCGAGGTGCGGGTGCAACTGCGCCTGAGCCGCCTGCCCGCCCTGCCGCAGGCCCCCACCGTGCTCCCGCCTGCCGCGCCAGCGGTCGCCGCGCGGCAGGCGCTGCACATCCTGGTGGTGGATGACAGCCAGGCCAACCGGCAGTTGCTCTGCGAGCAGTTGAAGTACCTCGGCTACTCGTTGAGCCAGGCGAGCAATGGCGCCGAGGCGTTCAAGATCTGGCGAGAGGAGCCCTTCGACCTGGTCATCACCGACTGCAACATGCCGGTCATGAGCGGCTATCAACTGGCCCGGCATATTCGCGCGAGCGAACGCGAACAGCAGAGCGCGCCCGTGCACATCCTCGGCTTTACCGCCAATGTCCAGCCCGAAGAGGAACAGCGCTGCCGCGATGCCGGAATGAACGGCTGCCTGTTCAAGCCCATCGCCCTGCCCGACCTCGATCTGCGCCTGCGCTCCCTGGCCGCCCTGCCCCGCGTGCAATCGCAGGCCCCCCGCGAGCGCTACGACATCCAGCAACTCGACTACCTCACCAATGGCAACCCCAAGGTCATCCAGCGAGTACTGCGCGGCTTGCACCAGAGCAACCAGAAAGACCTCATGGACATCCGCGAGCAGCTGGCCAGCGAGACCCACCAGGGGGTTGCCGACCTGGCCCACCGGATTCGCGGCGCGGCGCAAATCATCAAGGCACAGGTGCTGATCCAGCAATGCGAATACCTGGAGCGAGCCTGCCTGCAGGGGGCCGCCAGCACCGAGATCAAGGCCGCACTGGCTCGCCTGGAGCAGGCCATGCTGGAGCTCGATCGCGACCTGCTCGATGCCCTGCAGCCCGAATGATGCACGGCCCGGGCTCTCGAACTGGAGCTTGCAGGCTTCAGCCGCCGAGGCGTTGCAATTCAATGACGGCCGAGGACGACAGCGGCCGGGCCGGCTGGATCAGGGCCATGCCAAAGCGCTTGCTGATGTAGCGTCCGCCGGTGCCGGTCAGGCTCAGGGCGCGGCTGTCCAGGTCCCGGATCAGCCATTTGCGCTCCAGCAAGGCCTGCAACAGCGCCGCCCCCAGGGCGCCCCCCAGGTGCGGACGGCGCATGCTCCAGTCCAGGCACGGGCAGGCAAAGCGTCGACGCAAGGCCTTGAGCCCGGCCACCTCGATCCCCAGGCTGCGGAAAAACTCTTCGCCGCTGTAGCTGACCCGGTAGGCCTCACCCTCCTCGGCCGCCAGCAACCAGCCGGCCTCGAACATCCGGTCGTGCAACTGCACCCCCAGGGTGCCCGCCAGGTGGTCGTAGCAGGTACGAGCGAACTGCAGGCGGTCCGGGGTGCGCGGGGTGAAGCTGGGTGCGCGGCCCTGGCCGATCACCATCAGCGCCTCCAGGGCCTGGGCCACCAGCGGGTCGCCGAGGCAGTAGTAACGGTGCCGGCCCTGGACCTGCACCCGCAATAGCCCCGCCTCCTTGAGCTTGGCCAGATGGGCGCTGGCGGTAGAGGTGCTGACCTCGGCAATCGCCGCCAGCTCGGTGCTGGTGCGTGCGTGGCCGTCCATCAGCGCACAGAGCATGCGGGTGCGCGCCGGCTCGGCGATGGCCGCCGCCACTTGGGATACCCCTATGTCGTTCTGCACTACATTCATATTTCGCTCCCTGACGAATCGTGTCTTCGAAAGGGTCAGGATAGTAGCAGCCTGGATATCTGCAGAACAAAGAGATAAATCATGGACGCGATCAGCGCTGCTACTCACTCAGACCCGTACTTCTACTACACCCGCCTCCGCGCCCGGGGCGGCCTGACCTACGATTGCGCCCTCAGGCTATGGGTCGCCAGCAGCGCCGCGGCGGTGGCAGCGGTGCTCGACCACCCGGCCTGCCAGGTGCGCCCCAGTACCGAGCCGGTACCCCAGGCAATTGCCGGAAGGCCGGCCGGGCAGCTGTTCGGCCGCCTGATGCGGATGAACGATGGCCCGCGCCAGCGTTGCCCGCGTGCGGCCATCGAGCCGGCCTTGCAGGGTCTCTGTACCGCCGGGTTGGAGGCCCATCTGGCCAGGTGGCAACCGGCCCTCGTGGCTCCGGCCTGCGCCGCCGACCTGCAACACTGGCAGTTCGTACTGCCGGTGGCGTTGCTGGCCAGCCTGCTTGGCGTCCCCGCCGAACAGTGCGAAACACTCGCCCGGCGCACCGGGGAATTCGTCGCCTGCTTCTCGCCCCTGAGCGATCAGCCCCGATTGCAGGCCGCCGACCGGGCAGCACTGGAGCTGGACGCGCAGATGCAGGCCCTGGTGCAGGCCCCGCAACACAGCCCGCTGCTGCGGCAGATTCTCGACCGCAGTGGTGAGCTTGCTCCAGCGGACCTGCGGGCCAATCTGGCGGGCCTGCTGGCGCAGACCCATGACGCCTGCGCCGGCCTGGTCGGCAACAGCCTGGTCGCCCTGCTGGCTGCACCGGCCATGCAGCAGCGCCTGCGCCAGGAACCGGGCCTGCTGGGCGACTGGCTGCTGGAGCGCCAGCGCCTGGACCCGCCGGTGCAGAACACCCGGCGCTTCGTCACCGCGCCCTGCACCGTGCACGGCGTGGAACTGCAAGCCGGCGAAACCATTCTGGTGCTGCTGGCCGCGGCCAACCAGGACCCGGCGCTAGCCGCCATTACCGGCAGCAACCCGGCGCATCAGGGCTTCAGCTTCGGCGCCGGAGCCCACCGCTGCCCTGGCCGGGAGCTGGCCCTGGGCATAGTCCAATGCCTGTTGCGCGCCCTGTTGCAGGGCCCCGGCCTGGATGCACTGGCCCTGGACTGGCAGTACCTGGCCTCGGTCAACGGGCGTATTCCGCTGTTCAGCGACCGCGGGGAGGCCGAACAATGATCGCGGTGATCTTCGAAGTACTGCCAGCTTCGGGCCAGCGCGACGCCTACCTGGAGCTGGCGGCCGGGCTGAAAAACCAGCTGGGGGAGATCGACGGTTTCATCTCCATCGAACGTTTCCAGAGCCTGGCCCAGCCGGAAAAACTGCTGTCCCTGTCGTTCTGGCGTGACGAGCAGGCCGTGGCCCAGTGGCGCAACCTGGAATGCCACCGCCAGGCGCAGGCCCGGGGCCGCGGTGAGGTATTTGCCGACTACCGGCTGCGGGTGGCGACGGTGCTGCGCGACTATGGACTGCAAGAGCGTTGCCAGGCCCCTGCGGACAGCCGCCGGTTGCATGGCCGCTGACACCGTTGGCCTTGGCCCGGCGCCCGGCTTGAGGTAAAACGTGCGCCCGCGGTGGCGGCACGCGCCACCACCTAGCCCGGAACAAGGAGCCTGCATGCTGTTTGTGGTGATGCTGGGGGGCAAGCACCCCAGAGCGAAAATCGAAGTCCATGATGTGCAGTTCGTGGTCGCCGACAGCCTCGAAGCGGCCTACCCGCAACTGCGCGAAGGCTGGTTCGGCAGCCAGGCGGGGCTGCACATCGACTCATGGATGCGGGTGGACGGTATCGACGACTACAGGCTCGAACTCAGCGCCCTGGCCCCGGCGGCGGATGCGCCGCGCCTGTACTTCATCAACCTGGGCGGCTATGAAGCAGCGACCTTCGGCGAAGCCCACCGTTACCTGCTGGTGGTGGCCCGGGACAAGGCGCAGGCCAAGGCCAAAGGCAAGCAGCAGATGCTTGCCCACTGGCACAAATCCCACACCGATGCCCTGCTGGACGTCGACGACTGCCTGCCCATCGACCTGGCGGACGGCCGCTACGTGCACCTGGTGAAGGGCCCTCACCAGGGCATCGTGCAGCACAACGACTACATCATCCTGTAGCCGCCGGCTGGCCGGCGAAGGCGGTCTTGCGGGCCCTTTCGCTGGCAAGCCAGCTCCTACAGGGGCGGTGTGATCCTGTGGCAACCGGCTGGCAGGCCAGTGAAGCGCGCGCAGGCCGGCTATGCTGGCGTTTTTCTTCAGGGAGCAGAGCCATGCCGCTATGTTTGCGCAACGCACAGCAAGCCGACACCCAGCGCCTGAGCCAGATCGCCCGCCAGACCTTTGCCCTCGCCTGCCCGCCGGACACCCCGGCAACGGAGATCGAGGCCTTTATCCAGGAAAACCTGCTGCCCGAACATTTCAGCGCACTGCTGGAAGCCCCCGGCAAACAGTTGCGGGTGCTGCTCGATGACAACCGGGTCATCGGCTACAGCCTGGTCAACCTGCACCCGCAGGACCTCGGGGTGGCCGGTGCCGACGGCATCGCCGAGCTGACCCGTTGCTACCTGGATGCCGCCCACCATGGCAGTGGCGCCGCCCAGTTCCTGCTGGCACAGACCCTGGCACAACAGCCCGGCCCCCTGCGCCTGACCGTCAACGAACACAATGCCCGGGCGATCCGTTTCTACCAGCGCAACGGCTTTGTGAGGGTCGGCGAAACCCTGTTCCCCTGCGGCGCCGACCTGCACCGCGACTGGGTCATGCTGCGCCGTTGAAGCGGCCCCGCCATCAGCCCGCGCCAGGCGTCAGGTCAGCCAGTTCAAGGTCATCGATGGATACCACTTGCTCCAGCAGAAAGGCGCGCAGGCCGTCGATCTGTTCCCGGCGCGGGCTGTCCAGCAGCCACACCAGGTAATAGCCGTCCCCCGAGGCCAGCGCACGGGGAAACGGCAGGCTGACCAGGCCCTGGCGGATGTCCTCGGCCACCAGGTACAGGTCGGCGATGGACAGCCCGTGGCCACGCATGGCCGCGCAGATCGCCTGGTCCAGGGTGTCGAAGACGTTGCCCCGGTCCAGCCGTACCTGCCCCAGCAGGCCCTGGGCCTGCAGCCAGCGCCGCCAGTCGCGGCGGTCCGCCGAAGGGTGGATCAGTGGCGCCTCCCTGAGCCGTTCCAGGGTCCAGGGCGGCGCATCCACAGCCTCCGGAGGGCCGATGGGAATCAGCCACTCATCGAACAGCTTGCAGGCCTCGACCCCGGCGCCGAACTGCCCGTTGCCCAGCAGAATCGCGCAGTCATAGGGCTCGGCATGAAAATCCACATGATCGAAATCCATCCACACGCTGGCCAGTTGCACCGCCAGCGACGGCTGCTGGTGCTTGAGCTGGTCCAGGGCCCGCAGCAGCCAACGCATGGTCAGTGTCGAAGGGGCCTTGAGGCGTAATTGGCCACTGCCGCTGCGCAGCGGCAGACAGGCGTCCTCGATGATCCGGAACCCGGCCTTGAGCTCCCGGGCCAGGCGCTGCCCGACGTCAGTGAGTACCAACCTGGGGCCGTGGCGCTCGAACAGGCGGCAGCCGAACTGGCTTTCCAGGGTGCGGATATGCCGGCTGATGGCGCTTTGGGTCAGGGACAGCTCCTCTGCGGCCCGGGTGAAGGAGCTGGAACGGGCCGCCACTTCAAAGGCGCGCAAGGCATAGAGCGGCGGCAGGGACTCGACCATCGGCAAGCACTCAGCATGATTAAAAATCATAGTAGGTCACAGCTTTTTGCGTTTTTCAACGCAGGCTCAAGCCTTCAGGCTAGGGCCTTTGCCAATGATCGAGGAGTTGCCGGGTGGATGTGAACATGTCGTTATTGCTGGCCTATACCCTGAGCGTGCTGATGCTGGTGGCGACCCCGGGGCCGGTGGTGGCGCTGATCGTCAGCACCAGCATGAACGCCGGCCCGCGCCAGGCGCTGCTGACCGCCCTGGGCACCAACGCGGCGTCGTTGCTGCTGGCCCTGCTGGCGGTGCTGATGCTCTCCGGCGGGCTGGCCCTGGACCCACGGCTGATCCACTGGATCAGCGTGCTGGGCTGCTGCTTCATTGCCTGGCTGGCCGTGCAGGGGTTGCGCGAGGCCGCCGCCCAACCCGCTGCGCAAGCACCGGCCAAGCCCCTGGCCGGGCGCGGCAGGGGCCTGGCCACCGGCTTTGTGGTGGGCATCGGCAACCCCAAGGACATCATCTTCTTTGTCTCGTTCTTCCCCCAGTTCATCCAGGTCGGCCGCACCTTCGAACACAGCGCACTGCTGCTGACCCTGGTCTGGGTACTGATCGACCTGGCGGTGCTGGGGGCCTATATCCTGGTGGCGCGCCAGGGCTTCTCGCTGAAGTACAAGCGCCTGGTGACGGGGGTGTCGAGCCTGGTGCTGCTGGCAGTGGCCGTGGTGGGGCTGGCCTATTCGCTGCTGGAACTGTACCGCCCGGGCGCCACCTGAGGCGCCCGGCTTCAGACGCTGCGCAATTCCAGGGTCAGGTGCGACAGCCCGGGCAGCGCGGCCAGGCGCGCACGCACGGTCTCGGCACTGAGCGAGGCCCGGGCCACCACACTGACAATCGCCGCCCGGGCCCCGGGGCCCACCTGCCACACGTGCAGGTCGACGATACTGGCATCCCCCGGCCCTTCCACCGATGCGCGGATCTGCCCGGCCACCTGCTCATCACTGGCATCGAGCAGCACCGCGGCGCTGGACTTGATCAGGGCATAGGACCAGCGGGCAATCACCAGCGCGCCGACAATGCCCATCGCCGGGTCGAGCCAGACCCAACCCAGGTAGCGCCCGGCCAGCAGCGCGGCAATGGCCAGCACCGACGTCAGGGCATCGGCCAAAACATGCACATAGGCCGAACGCAGGTTGTTGTCGGCCCCGGCCCGGTGCGACTGGTGATGCTCGTGATGCTCGTGATCATGAGAGTAGCCGTGGGAATGGCCATGATGGTCGTGCCCCCCGCCCAGCAGCCAGGCGCTGAGAATGTTCACCAGCAACCCCGCCACGGCGATCAGCGTGGCTTCGCCAAAGGCTACGCGAGTGGGCTGGAACAGCCGCACCAGGGATTCGCCGGCAATGCCCAGCGCCACCAGGCCGAGAATGATGGCCGAGGCAAAGCCCGCCAGGTCGCCGACCTTGCCGGTGCCGAAACTGAAACGCCGGTTGCCGGCATTGCGCCGGGCAAAACCGTAGGCCGCCGCCGCGATGCCCAGGGCCCCGGCGTGGGTGGCCATGTGCAGCCCATCAGCCAGCAGGGCCATGGAACCGGTGAGGTAACCGGCGACGATCTCCCCCGCCATCATCACCACCGTCAACAGCACCACCCACAGCGTGCGGCGGGCGTTGTCGTCGTGATCAGCACCGAGAAACTGATGATCGTGGGCCAGGTGTGCAGCCTGCTGAGACAGGTTCATGAGCGGCTCCTACTTGGAATAACGGCGGATGGCTTCAAGCAGTTCATCCACGCCCCGGGCCCGCTCGGCATCGCTGAGCTCGGGGTTGGCCACGTGCTCCAGGGCATGGGCTTCGATGATCTCGCCCATCAGGCCGCTGATGGCGCCCCGAGTGGCGGCCACCAGGTGCAGGGTCTTGCCGCAGTCGGCCCCGCTTTCCAGGGCTCGCTCCACAGCCTGGACCTGGCCGAGAATGCGCCGGACCCGCTTGAGCAACTCATCTTTCTGCGCGTGAGTGTGCGACATACCTATACCCCCTATACCTATATAGAGCGCATCTTGCTCCCCTGCCCTCGACAACGCAAGCCGGCCCGACGATGCCGAACGGTTCAAGCGCAGCCAGTATTTTGCGCGGATCGACACCTGGGACTGGGAGGTCGATACCCAGCGCCTGTACTGGTCGGACATGCTCGGCTTCCAGGCGATGTACGAGGCCCGGCGCAGCGGCAACAACCACTACCGTCTCGGACAATAAACCGCTTGCCTAGGCCTCGGCGCCTTCGCCCAGCAGGCGTTGGCGCAGGAATCCCAGGGCGCCCTGGAACAGCGGGTGCCATTGCTCCGACGGCAGGCTGGCCAGGGGCTGCCAGAAAAACTCGAACCGATGGCCGCCGTCATCCGCGGCGAAATGGCTCCAGCTTTCCGGCAACGGCGCTGGCACCCGGCATTCATGGAAGGCCCACACCTGGCCGCAGAAACCCGAATGCCAGAGCCCCAGGAAACCGCTTTCCCCGGCCTGGACACCGGCCTCTTCCGCCAGCTCGCGAACGGCTGCAGTAGCCGTGGACTCCCCCGCCTCCACCGTGCCCTTGACCAGTTGCAGGCCGGCCAGCGGATGGCGGAAAGCCAGGATCTCCAGCTCGGTGGAATGGCGCAGCACCACCGGGCAGGCTTTATTGGCACGCATCGGCCCCTCGCTCCTCAAGCCTTCAATCGTCCCGGGTCAGCACTTCCAGCAACTCGATCTCGAAGATCAGGTTGGAATTGGGCGGGATGGCGCCCATGGAACGCTCGCCATAACCCAGGTGCGCCGGCACCAGCAGCTTGCGCTTGCCGCCCACCTGCATGCCCATCAGGCCCTGGTCCCAGCCCTTGATCACCCGGCCGGTGCCGATCACGCACTGGAACGGCTTGCCACGATCATAGGAGGAGTCGAAGCTGCTGCCGTCCTCCAGAAAGCCCCGGTACTGGGTGGTGATCAAGGCGCCCTTGACCACAGCCTTGCCGTCGCCCGGCTGGATATCGATGACCTGCAATTCGTCGCTCATGGTTCACTCCCGTTCAAGCATTGCCCCGTCACGGGACTGCGGCGCGCTTTTTCGCAGAATTGCCCCGGCTTGGCAATCACTGTGGCGCCACCTCGATCAGGGTATCGGTATCGAGAAAGATCGCCCCCAGCGCCATCGCGACCTCCTCGACGCTGGCGAGCCCCGGCTTCCAGCTGATCTCAAGGCTGGGCAAGCCCCGGCACCAGGCCTGGGAATCGCCAAAATGCAGGGTCAGGCGGCCCGGGGCCAGCAGCACCTGGTGGATGCCGCCATAGCCGGACACTGCCTGGCCGCCCAGTTCCACATGGTAAGTGTCCATGCCCAACTGCCGGTCCTGCTCGTCAAAGCATTCGGCGCGCTGCAACAGCAGGTAGTGCCCGGGCTGCTGCCCGTCGTCGGCAAAGCCCAGGATCTGCACCTCGTCTTCAGTGCAGGCACTGTAGCCAGTGGCATGAAATTTCAAACTCATCGCTCCTTGCTCCTTATTCGCGGTCACTGGCGCAACAGCCCGCTTTCATAATCCAGCCAATCCTGCTCAAAGCACTCCTGCAGGTACTCCAGCACGCTGTCCAGCGACACCGAGGCAGGCACATTGACAGCAAGGAACGCCTTGCTCATGCCTTCCCAACTGCAGCCCAGGGCGTTGATCCGCGCCAGCACCTCGGGGGTCCGGGCCCTGCCGGCGTCAAAGAACACCAGGCGCAACGTGCTGTTGCCACTGCTGCGCCCGACCCGCCTGAACCACTTCAGGCCATCGGCCTCCACCTGGACTTCGACGTCGTCCTCGTAACAGGCATCCTGGGAGTAGAACGGAAGGTTGGCGATACGGTACAGGCCATCGGGCTGGCGTTCGGCCCAGACCCCTTCGCTGGCCACCGGCGGATAGTCGTCCACCACCGTCAACCTGAGCATGATCTTGTCCATCACCTGTCCCTGGTTCATTGAATAAAAGGCAGCGGTGCCCTTCGGTCCCCGCGCAAGCCGAGCGCTTTTTCGCAGAATTGCCGCCCCTTGGCAATCATTGACGGGTCGCCGGCGAAGGTGTGTCACCGAACAGGAAGATTCCGTTACCATTGCCGCCCCCACGCCTCACTCGATAAGGACATCCCATGGCCACCGCCGATATCGTCGCCCTGGTGCTGCTCGCCGCTCTGGCGCTGTACCTGGTCAGCCTCTACAACCGCCTGACCACTCGGCGTACCCGTCTGCGCAATGCCTTCGCCCAGATCGAGGTGCAACTCAAGCGCCGCTACGACCTGATCCCCAACCTGCTGGAAACCGTCAAGGGCTACCTGCAGCACGAGCGCCAGACCCTGACTGCCCTGGCCGAGGCCCGCAACAGTGCCCGGGATAGCCTGCAAGCGGCTGCTGCGCAACCCGGCGACAGCGAACGCATCGCCCGCCTGGGCCAGGACCAGGGTGCCCTGGACCAGGTCCTCAACCGCCTGCACCTGAGCCTGGAGGCCTACCCGGAACTCAAGGCCTCGCAGAACATGGCGCAACTCAGCGAAGAGCTCACCAGCACCGAGAACAAGGTCGCCTACGCGCGCCAGGCCTTCAACGACGCCGTGACCGACTACAACCTGTGCAAACAGCAGGTGCCGGCGCTGTTTTTCGCCGGGCTGTTCGGCCACCGGGCCGATGCCGCCCTGCTGCAATTTGCCGACAGCGCGCGCATTCAAGACGCCAGCAAAGTCTCCTTCCAGTAACTGCACCTGCCCCCGGAAACCTGCATGAAGTTCTTTCAACACCAGGCCCGAGCCCGGCGCCACACCCTCAAACTGGTGCTGTTGATGACCCTGGCGGTAGCCACCCTGGTCAGCCTCAGCAGCCTGGGGCTGGGCCTTGCATGGCGCGAGCTGAGCCAGGAATACAAGCAGCCCAAGGTCTTGAGCTGGACCGCAGTGGCCGTGGTGGCGCTGCTGATGCTGCTGGTGGTGCTGCTGGGCAGTTGGTACAAGAGCTGGCGCCTGCGGGCCGGCGGCAAGGTGATCGCCGAGCATCTGGGCGGGCGCCTGATCAACGACTCTCCACGAGGCAGCGAGGAACAGCGCCTGCTCAATATCGTCGAGGAAATGGCCCTGGCCTCGGGCGCCACCATGCCTGCGGTGTATGTGCTGCCGGAAGACGGGATCAACGCCTTCGCCGCCGGACTGACCCCGCAGCAGGCCGTGCTCGGCATCACCCGCGGAGCCCTGGTCCACCTCGACCGCGACGAGTTGCAGGGCATGGTGGCCCATGAGTTCAGCCACATTCACAACGGCGACATGCGCCTCAACACCCGCCTGCTGGCCGTGATCCACGGCCTGCTGGTGTTCAGCCTGGCGGGCATCGCGGTGCTGCGCCAGGCTGAAAAGCAGCACCTGGGCAGCGACCGCCACCGCTTCTTCTGGCAGATCATCTTCGCCGTGCTGGGCCTGGCCCTGCTGGTCTTCGGTTCCCTGGGCAGCCTGCTGGGCAACCTGATCAAGGCCGCCATCTGCCGTCAGCGCGAGTTTCTCGCCGATGCCTCGGCGGTGCAGTTCACCCGTAACCCCCAGGGCATTGCCGGCGCCCTGAAAAAGATCGGCGGCAGCAGCGCCGGTTCGCGCCTGCGCGCCTTCGCCGCCGCGCAGTACAGCCACCTGTATTTTCACCAGGGGGTGAAACTGCGCCTGGGCCGCCTGATGGCCACCCACCCACCATTGGCCACGCGCATCCAGCGCCTGGACCCGCAGTGGGATGGGCGCTTTGCCCCCCTGTAGGAATCCCACGTGCCTGACGATCCACGCCTGAATCCCGCCGCACAACCCGAGCACCTCCAGGCCGCCGCCAGTCTGCTGGGCCAGCGCCTGCAGGCACTGACCCACGCCCAGTATCTGTACAACGGGCAGGTGCTGACCGATGGCTGTGGCGCCCTGCAACTGGATGGCCAGGACGGCAGCCAGGTCAGCCTGTTCCTGCTCGCTGACGGGGAAAGCGTCGGCGCCGCACAAAGGCCCATGCGCCTGCCTGAGGGCTTTGAACTCGAGGCCGGCGTGCGCTGTGCGTGGGAGGCCCGCGACCTCTTGCCCAGGCTGGCGGCCAGCCACCTGCAGGGCGCATTGATCGTCCGGGTGCAGGGGCTGTTCGACAACTGGCCAGAACTGGGACGCACCTTTCTCTGCGGTTTTCGGATCGACTTCGACAGCGGCGACTTTGTGGTTTTCTACAACCAGGGCGATGACGCCACTGCCCTGCTCAACCAATTGCCATCTGACACCCAGGGGGCCCACAGCCTTTGGCGCGACCTGCTCTGAAGGACCGCAAACCCGGCCACGGCCTTTGTCCTGAATTCATTTTTTTGCGCCGATCATCGCGGCGACCAACCGCCGCTGAAAGCGTCACCGATGGCTGTCTATCATCAGCCATGGAACCTTCCGCGCAGCGTTTTACCTGGAGTCCTGCCCATGCCCCATGAAGGCAACCTGCTACAAGCCGCCGTCGTGTTCCTCTGCGCCGCCGTGCTCATCGTGCCCCTGGCCAAGCGCCTGCAACTGGGGGCCGTGCTCGGCTACCTGCTGGCCGGGGTGCTGATCGGCCCCTCGGTGCTGGGCCTGGTGGGCAACCCCCAGAGCGTCAGCCATATCTCCGAACTGGGGGTGGTGCTGCTGTTGTTCATCATCGGCCTGGAGCTGTCGCCCAAGCGCCTGTGGGTGATGCGCAAGGCGGTGTTCGGCGTCGGCCTGGCCCAGGTGCTGCTGACCGGGATGCTGATCGGCGTGGTGGCGCTGTTTCTGTTCGGCCAGTCGCTCAACAGTGCCATTGTCCTGGGCCTGGGCCTGGCCCTGTCGTCCACCGCCCTGGGCCTGCAAAGCCTGGCCGAACGCAAGGAGCTGAACAGCCCTCATGGGCGCATGGCCTTCGCCATCCTGCTGTTCCAGGACATCGCCGCCATTCCACTGATCGCCATGGTCCCGGTGCTGGCCGGTGGCGATCACCACACCAGCAGCGCCGAGGACCTGCGCCACGGCCTGCAAGTGCTGGGCAGCATCGCCGTGGTGGTGGTGGGCGGGCGCTACCTGCTGCGCCCGGTGTTTCGCATCGTGGCCAAGACCCGCTTGCCGGAAGTCTCCACCGCCACTGCCTTGCTGGTGGTGATCGGCACCGCCTGGCTGATGGACCTGGTGGGCGTGTCCATGGCCCTGGGCGCCTTCCTCGCCGGCCTGCTGCTGGCGGACTCGGAATACCGCCACGAGCTGGAAGCACAGATCGAACCCTTCAAGGGCCTGCTGCTGGGGCTGTTCTTCATCAGCGTCGGCATGGGCGCCAATATCAGCCTGCTGCTCAGCGCGCCCATCGCGGTGCTGGGCCTGACCCTGCTGCTGATCGCCCTCAAGCTGCCGCTGCTGTTCGTGGTCGGGCGCCTGGCCGGTGGCCTGGGACGCGAGAGTGCGGTGCGCCTCGGGGTGGTGCTGGCGGCGGGCGGCGAGTTCGCTTTCGTGGTGTTCAAGATCGGCCGCGACCAGGGCCTGTTCGAGCCCCGCCTGTATGACCTGCTGGTGCTGACCATCACCCTGTCCATGGCCCTCACCCCACTGCTGTTGCTGGCCTGCACCCGCTGGCTGAAACCCAAGGCCAAGCCGGTGGAAATGCCCGCCGAGTACCGCCGGATCGATTCCGACGGGCCGCGGGTGGTGATTGCCGGCATGGGCCGCATGGGGCAGATCGTGGCGCGGATCCTGCGGGCACAGAAAGTGCCCTTCGTGGCCCTGGACACTTCGGTGGAAACCATCGAACTGATCCGCAGTTTCGGCGGCATGCCGGTGTTCTACGGCGACCCGTTGCGCCCGGAGATCCTCAGCGCGGCCAAGGTCGGCGAAGCGGAGTACTTCGTCATTGCCACCGACGACCCGGAAACCAATATCAAGACCGCCGAGCAGGTCAGCCGGCTCTACCCGCACCTGAAGATCATCGCCCGGGCGCGCAACCGCCAGCACGTGCACCGGCTGGTGGACCTGGGGGCCCAGGCGGTGCGGGAGACCTACTATTCCAGCCTGGAAATGAGCCGCCGCACCCTGGTGGGGCTGGGCTTGAGCCAGGCCCAGGCCGATTCGCGGATCCAGCGTTTCACCCAGCACGACGAACAACTGCTGGCGGCCCAGCATGCCGTCTACGACGACGCCGCCAAGGTCCTGCAAAGCGCCCAGGAAGCCCGCGCCGAACTGGCCCGGCTGTTCGAAGCCGACGAACAGGACGAACAGATCGAAAGCCCGCTGCCGCCGATGCGCTGAGGCGCCAGGCCCTGCGCCACCTCGCAGGAGTCGGCTTGCCGGTGAAGGCGGTCTCAAGGACGCCGGGGAATGATCTGAGGGCCGTGGTGTACCCTTCGCTGGCAAGCCAGCTCCTACAGGCCCGGCACGACACACCGTAGGAGCCGGCTTGCCGGCGAAGGCGGCCTCAGCAACACCGCAAAACGATCTGCATGACGCAACACGCCCTCCGGCGGCTACCGACAGATTCTGTCAGCAGAGGGCGTGTAGAGTGGACGCCGCCCCGGCTTTGAATGGATACGCCCCATGAGTTCTACCCAAGAGCAGGCCCCCGCCCTCAAGGAAATCTTCAACCAGCAGCGCCTGATGCATATCGCCGACGCCATGCACGCGGTGCATCCGGCCTTCGACCGCCAGGGGTTCCTGCAACGGGCCGGCCACGGCCTCGCCGAGCTGTCGCTGATGCAGCGCCTGGCCCGGGTCAGCGAGAGCCTGCACCAGGTACTGGGCCTGGACTACCCCAGCAGCCTGGAGCTGCTGCAAGCCCTGGCGCCGCGCCTAAACAGCCGCTTCGTGTGCATCTTCCTGCCCCACTACGTGGCCAGCTACGGCCTGCATGACTTCGAGCTGTCCATGGCGGCGCTGAAGTACTTCACCGGCTTCGGCTCATCGGAGTTCGCCGTGCGCCACTTCTTGCGCCAGGACTGCCAGCGCACGCTGGCCGTGATGCACGAGTGGGCCACGGACAGCGATGAACACGTACGCCGCCTGGCCAGCGAAGGCAGCCGCCCGCGCCTGCCCTGGTCGTTCCGCCTGGAGCAGTTGCAGGCCGACCCGCAACTGGCGGCGCCGATCCTCGAACACCTGCGCAATGACCCCAGCCTGTACGTGCGCAAGTCGGTGGCCAACCACCTCAACGACATCACCAAAGAGCACCCGCAGTGGGTCCTGGAACGTCTTGAAGGCTGGCCCCTGGAGCAGCCGCACAGTGCCTGGATCGCCCGTCATGCCTTGCGCAGCCTGATCAAGCAGGGCGACCGCCGGGCCCTGGCGCTGATCGGCGCCGGGGCCCGGGCCGAGGTCCAGGTTTGCCGCTTCCAGGTGGCCCCCGGGCAATTGCGCCTGGGGGACAGCCTCAACCTGTCCCTGACCCTGGTCTCCACCTGCTCGCACGAACAGCGCCTGGTGGTGGATTACGCCATCGACTACGTCAAGGCCTCCGGCGCCACCGCGAGCAAGGTGTTCAAGCTCAAGACCTTCACCCTGCAAGGCCTGGCCCAGGTGGAGCTTGGCCGCAGCCAGCAGATCCGCGAACTGACCACCCGCCGCCACTATCCGGGGCGCCACGGCGTGCGATTGCTGGTCAACGGCGAACCCCTGGCCACAGGCCATTTCGACTTGCTCGTCCCCTGATCCCCAAGGAAGCCCCATGGCAATCATCAGCAAATGGGCGAAATCCATCGCCCGGGTCCTGGAAAGCAGCTTCAGCGTCAGCAGCACCATCGCCAGCCACTCCGGCGTCCTCGGTGACGCCCGGGAGAGTTTCATCCGTGACGTCCTCAAGCGCTTTCTGCCGAGCAACATCAGCATCGGTGCCGGGCAGATCATCGACTCCGAAGGGAGCATCTCCAAGCAGATCGACCTGATCATCTACCGCAACGACTTCCCCACGCTGCGTACCTTCGGCTCGGCGGACGTGTACCTGATCGAAGGGGTGATCGCCACCGTGGAGGTCAAGTCCCAACTCAACGAGAAGAGCCTGTTCGAGGCGCTGGAGAACGGCAAGTCGGTGCGCAACCTCAAGCCCTCGGTGCTGCGCCACTCCCTGGACGAGTACAGCGCCCGCATCTATGGACGCGACTATCAGAACCTGACGGTGTCGCAGATGAATTCGGTCATGGGCCTGGTGCTGCCGCCAGCCTATGTGTACGGGTATCGAGGTTACCCCGGCAGCAGCCTGGAGCTTTTACGCAACAGCCTGAACGCCTGGCACAACATCCCCGACCGTGCCGGTGAACTGGACGTGACCCTGATGCCCGAGGTCATTGCCACCCAGGGCTGTGTGACCCTGAAGAACCTCAACAACCACCTGGCCCTGCCCCGGCCCGGCGCCGCCGACCTGGAGGCCTGTCGCCAGAGCTACAACACGGCCATGTCCAGCAGCATGAGCAAGCAGGAATTCTTCGGTTGCTTTCGCGAAAGCAACGCTGAGAGCTTCGACTACGGTATCGCCATCAAGGCCTACGAAACGCCGCTGCAATACCTGATTTCCAGCTTGCTGGAGGCGGTGACCTCACGCATCGGCTACCAGCAACTGGGGGGGACGGCGATCCAGTACAACCTGTTGAAATACCACCTGACTGAAGAGATGGAGGGCGGCTGGTCCGGCGCCGCGATCAACCTGACCCGGGTGCGTGATCCCAAGCTGGATCTGGCGGGCAAGTTCGGCTTGTGGAAGGCCGGGGCCTGAAGCGATCGACAGGGCCCGCAAACCGCGACTGGGCGCTCAGCCCGCCGTGGCCTTCGTGGGCAGCGCGATCAAGTGCTCGCTGCAGCCGAAGCCACCCACTGCGTCGTCGTACCAGAACACTTCCACCACCGCGATGCAGCCGTCATAGGACTGCCCTACCAGCGTGCCGTCGGCCTTGAACACCCGCAGGTAGCCGCCAACGCTGTAGCGCGAGCTGTCGCCATCGCCGGGCATGGTCATGGTGGGAATCCAGGTGCGCCAGCTGAACAAGCGGTACTTCTGGTAGTAGAAGGCCTGGTCGGCGCTGTAGTCGCGGCCCTGATACGGCGTGCCGTAGTAGAACGAGCCATAGGCCTGGTACGCTAGGTACAGCGCCAGCGCGGCGCCGAGAATGAGGTTGATCTTTTTCATTGCAGGGTCGTTCCTTTTACCCGTGGAAACATCAAGAAGGAGGCAGGCCCAGCATGCGCAGGCACGCCTGGACAATGGCCTCGGCCAGGGCCCGGCCATCGTCCTCGCCGGCGGCGATCACATCGTCGGTGGCGCCATGCACCCCGGCGTAGATCAGCGAAGCGATCACCCCTGGCTGGGCCAGGGACCAGCAGCCGGCGCGCTGGCCGCCTTCGAGAAGGCCCAGCAACTGCTCGAGGATCGCGTTCTTTTCCGGGTTGCCGCGGTCGTGATGATGGTGGTTGAGGTAGACGATGTCGTGCAGGCGGTAGGTGTCGAGGTAGGCCTGCACGCTGGTGCGGATCCAGCTGCTGAGCTGCGCCACCCAGTCGTCCTCGGGGCAGGCCGCCACCGCCTGCTCCAGGCGCTGCAGGTAGTGCTGGGTATAGCGTTGCCCCAGGGCCACCAGCATGTCGTTCTTGGATTGGAAGTAGTGATAGAAGGTGCCCTTGGCCACCTCGGCGCGCTCGACGATCTCGCTGATGGTGGTGGCTTCCACGCCCTGGATGAGGAACAGGTCTTGGGCGGCGGCCATCAGCTCTTCCAGGCGTACTTCGGCCGGTTTGGTGCGCGGCCGCGGCTGGGCAGCGCGCTTGGCAACCGGGGAGGTTTTGACACTCATGAACGAATCCGGGCTGTTCGACAAAGGCCGCCATTCTAGGGGATTTGTGGGGGAAAAGAGAGTTGAGAATCTTTTTCATTCCCCATTGACCGACGGTCAGTCGAAATACTATGCTCGCCCTGCAAGCCCATTCCAGACCTTGCGGGAGATACACCATGCAGCGCTATCGTCGCCCGGCCCTGGTCGCCGCCGCCTACCTCGGAACCTTCCTGGCGTCCCTCGACATCAGCATCGTCAACGTGGCCCTGCCAACCTTGCAGCAGGCCCTGGCCACCGACCTGGGCGGCCTGCAATGGGTGGTCAATGCCTACGCCATCTGCCTCTCGGCGTTCATGCTCTCGGCAGGCCCCCTGGGGGATCGCTTTGGTCACAAACGCTGCTGGCTGATCGGTGTGCTGCTGTTCTGCCTCGGCTCGGCGCTGTGCGCGCTGGCCCAGGAGCTTTCGCTGCTGCTGGCCGGGCGCGCAGTGCAGGGGCTGGCCGGGGCCCTGCTGATTCCCGGGGCGATGCCGATCCTCAGCCACGCCTTTCCCGAGCCTCGGCAACGGGCCCACGTGATCGGCGGCTGGTCGGCCTTCAGCGCCCTGGCCCTGATTCTCGGCCCGCTGCTAGGTGGCCTGTTGCTGGAGCACCTGGGCTGGCAGAGCATTTTCCTGATCAACCTGCCCATCGGCCTGCTGGCCCTGGCCCTGGGCGGCTGGGGCATCAGCGAGCGCAAGTACCCCCAGCACGCCGCGCTCGACCCCCAGGGCCAGATCCTCAGCGTGCTCTGCCTCGGGGCCCTGACCTACGGCCTGATCGTCGCTGGCGAGGACGGTTTCGGCAGCCGCGAGGCGCTCACCTCATTGCTGCTGGCGACGCTGGCGCTGCTGGCCCTGATCCAGGTCGAGCGTCGAGTGCAGCGGCCCCTGGTGCCCGTCACCCTGTTTCGCCAGCGGCCCTTTGCGGTGGCCAACCTGGCCTCGTTCATCCTCGGGTTTTCCTGCTACAGCAGCCTGTTCTTCTTCTCGATCTTCCTGCAGCAGATCCAGGGCTGGTCCGCCACCGACACCGGCCTGCGCATGCTTCCGCAGTTCGTGGTCACAGGTGTTGTATCGATGCTCTTTGGCCGCTTGCACCGGCGCATCCCCCTGCCCTGGCTGATGGTTGGCGGCTATGGCCTGGTAGGCCTGGCCATGAGCGCCATGGCCGGCTTCGATGCCCACACGCCCTACTGGCTGGTGGGTTCGCTGTTCGGTCTGCTGGGGCTGGGCATGGGCCTGGCGGTGCCGGCCACCGGGCTGGTGGTGATGGCCTGCGCACCGGCAGAGCGCGCCGGCATCGCCTCGGCCAGCATGAACGCCCTGCGCCAGACCGGCATGAGCGTCGGCATCGCCCTGCTCGGCAGCCTGATGAGCACCCGGGCAGTGCAAGTGCTCAGCGAATCCGGCGCCGCGGCCGGGTTCGACGGCGCCGCCGAACTGGCCCGGCAAGCGGTGACCGAACACCGCCTGCCGCTGCACGACCCGCTGTTCGCCGACCTCT
The DNA here is from genome assembly GCF_052665325.1 of Pseudomonas sp. 8(2025). Classification (NCBI taxonomy): domain Bacteria; kingdom Pseudomonadati; phylum Pseudomonadota; class Gammaproteobacteria; order Pseudomonadales; family Pseudomonadaceae; genus Pseudomonas; species Pseudomonas sp. 8(2025). The sequence goes on from NZ_JBQOIE010000012.1 coordinate 232,890, forward strand.
ATGGCGCCGCCATGACCAGCGGATTTGGCCTGGCCATGGCCCTGGCCGGTTGCGCCAGCCTGCTGGCCATGGGGCTGTTGCTGGGAACTCGCCAGCAAGCGGTCCGCGAGCCTGCCGGCAGCCCCGGCACCAGGCCGGCTCGTTGACAAGCGCCGTGGTGGCACCGACCCTCCAGGCCCGGGACCGCTACATCCGGCCTGACGACTAAGGCGCCGTCCTCCCTGCCCGATGTCGCAAAGGCGTTGCTCAAGGTCGAATCCAGCCTGCCGCCCCAGCGCGCACTGTCCATACTCAAGGGCCTTGTCCCCTGGTAATGGAATACCCCCGTGAACCTGCCACCGGTCCTGCCTGACACCGCCCCTGCCCTGGTCAACCCGCTACGCCTGGGCCAGGACGATCTACGGCATTTCAAGGAGCGTGGCTTCATCAAGCTGCGGGGGTTGTTGACGCCTGCGGCCATCCTGCAACTGCGCGAGCTGGCCAACAGCCAACTGCGTCCTGCCCCCTCGGGTACCTCGGCCCATGGCGACGGTTTCAGTCGCCTGACCCACCGGGTGACCCAGGTCGGCATCCTCGAACGCCTCTACCGGCAACCGGCCTTCGCCCAGGTGCTGACCCGCCTCAGCGGCTGCCGCCTGATCATGAGCGAGGCCCAGAGTTTCGAGCTGGGGGTGGGACGCTCGGGCTTTGCCTGGCACTACGACTCGCTGAACTTTCGCTACATCCGCCCCCAGGACCCGGCCTTCAGCCTGTGGATGCCGTTGCAGCCGATCCGCCCCGAAGTGCAAGGTGGCGGCATGGCCTGGGTGCCCCTGTCGCAATTCTCGGCCCAGGAGAATTTTCAGTTCTCGCGCCTGCTGGCAGGCAAACTGGCACGGGGCGAGTCGGTGGCCGAATTTTCCGCGCACCTGCGCCAGACCTACTGCACGCCCGGGGTGCTTACCGACGCCTTCGAGGAACAACGCATCGAAGAGGCCTTCGATCCTGGCGACGCCCTGCTGTTCAGCAAATACCTGTGGCACCGCTCCAGCCCCTTGCTGGACGGCGACCTGGAACGCCGCCAGGCCGTGACCCTGCGCCTGCTGGACTGGCGGGCATGCCTTGATCCACTGATGCAGGACGGCGAAACCCGCAGCGCCGGTGGCCTGGGCATGGGCCTGGACGGCGGCCCGCTGAACCCAGTGTCCTACGGCTCGCGCTTCGTCGATATCACGCCCGGGGCACCGATCCGCAGCTCGGTCCATTGCGGGCCGATCCTCTGATCCAGGCTAGATCTCAGGCCCTAGCAACACCTGCTGCTGCGCCGCACACTGCTCCACCAGGTAATCCCAGACCACCCGCAGCCGCACCGATTTGTGCAGTTCGCGGCGGGTGCTGATCCAGTAGGCGCGCTGGATGCTTTCCGCCGGCAGCAGCGGCACCAGTTGCGGATCGGCGGCGGCCATGTAGCACGGCAGCACGGCGATCCCCAGGCCGGAACGGGCCGCTTCCTGCTGGGCAATGACACTGGTGCTGTGGAACACCACCTGGGGGTTGCGGCAGAAGCTGTTGAGGAACATCAGCTCCTGGCTGAACAAGAGATCATCGACATAGCCGATCCAGGCATGCCGGCCCAGGTCCTCGCGGCTGCGCAAGGGCGGCGCGCGGTCCAGGTAGGCCTGGCTGGCGTACAGCGCCAGGCGGTAGTCGGTGAGCTTGCGGGTCACCAGCATGTCGGCGCTGGGGCGCTCCAGGTGGATGCTGATCTCCGCCTCACGGTTGAGAATGCTGACAAAGCGCGGCACCGCCACCAGTTCCACTTCCAGCCCTGGATACCGCTCGAACAGCCCAACCATGCGGCTGGCGAGAAACTTCACCCCCAGGCCCTCGGTGACCCCGACACGGATCTTGCCCAACGGCGCGCTGGACTGGGTGATCTCTTCCTGCACCAGCAAGGCGACGTTTTCCATGGCCTCGGCGTGCTTGAGCAGCGCTTCGCCGGCCGGGGTCAGTTCGTAGCCCTGGGCGTGCTGGACGAACAGTGCGGTGCCCAGGGCCTTCTCCACCGCCTCGATGTGCCGGGCCACCGTGGCGTGGGTGGTGTTCAGCCGTCGCGCGGCGGTCAGCAAGCGGCCGCTGCGTTGCAGCTCAAGAAAGAAGCGCAGGTCATTCCAGTCGAACATGGGGTTTCCTTGCCGGAGTCGAAGGCCAACGCTGTTAGAAAACGCACAGCAGGTGGGTAAAAACTAACATTCTTTTAACGAAAGCTAACAACTAGGATGGCTCCCAATAAGAACGAAAAACGAGGTTAAGGATGCTCCCTGCCTTTGACGCCTACGACTACATCGTGGTCGGCGCCGGCCCCGCCGGCTGTCTTCTGGCCAATCGCCTGTCGGCCAACCCCCAGCACCGTGTGCTGCTGCTGGAAGCCGGTGGCCGCGACAACTATCCCTGGATCCACATCCCCGTGGGCTACCTGTTCTGCATCGGCAACCCGCGCACCGACTGGTGCTTCAAGACCGAGGCCGAGCCCGGCCTGCAGGGCCGCAGCCTGAGCTACCCGCGGGGCAAGGTGCTGGGAGGCTGCTCGTCGATCAACGGCATGATCTACATGCGTGGGCAGGCTGCCGACTACGACAGCTGGGCCGCTGAAGGCAACCCGGGCTGGGGCTGGGACCAGGTGCTGCCGCTGTTCAAGAAAAGCGAGAACCACTTTGCCGGCGGCAGCGAACTGCACGGCGCCGCCGGTGAATGGCGGGTCGAGCGCCAGCGCCTGTCGTGGCCGATCCTCGATGCCTTTCGCAGCGCTGCCGAGCAGAGCGGCATTCGCACCATCGACGACTTCAACGGCGGCGACAACGAAGGCTGCGGCTACTTCCAGGTCAACCAGAAGGCCGGGGTGCGCTGGAACGCCGCCAAGGCCTTTCTCAAACCCATCGCCCAGCGCCCGAACCTGGTGGTGCTGACCGGCATCGAGGTGCAGCGGCTGATCCTCGAGGACGGCCGCGCCACAGCGGTGCGGGCCAGTTGCCAGGGGCGCCTGGAGAACTTCAAGGCGCGCCGCGAGATCATCCTCTGCGCCGGCTCCGTCGGCTCGCCGAGCATCCTGCAGCGCTCGGGGATCGGCCCGGCGCCGCTCCTGCAACGCTTGGGGATCGGCGTCAGCCATGCCCTGCCCGGGGTGGGCGGCAACCTGCAGGACCACCTGCAACTGCGCCTGATCTACAAGCTGGAGAACGCCCGCACCCTGAACCAGATCGCGGGCAGCCTGTGGGGCAAGATGGGCATGGGCCTGCGCTACCTGTATGACCGCAGCGGCCCGCTGTCCATGGCCCCCAGCCAGCTTGGCGCCTTTGCCCGCTCGGGCCCGGAACAGACCCGGGCCAACCTGGAGTACCACGTGCAGCCGCTGTCCCTGGAGCGTTTCGGCGAACCGCTGCACGCCTTCCCGGCCTTTACCGCCTCGGTCTGCGACCTGCGCCCGCAGAGCCGTGGCCGGGTCGAGATCCGTTCCGTGGAGGCCGGCGATGCGCCGCTGATCCAGCCCAACTACCTGAGCCACCCCGAGGACCTGCGGGTCGCCGCCGACGCTATCCGCCTGACGCGACGCATCGTCGGCGCCCCGGCCCTGCAACCCTTCAAGCCCAGCGAATACCTGCCCGGCCCCGAGCTGCAAAGCACCGAGCAACTGCACGAGGCCGCGGCCCGCATCGGCACCACCATCTTCCATCCGGTGGGCACCTGCCGCATGGGCAGCGATGCCCAGGCGGTGGTGGACGCACAACTGCGGGTGCACGGCATTGCGGGGCTGCGCATCGCCGATGCCTCGATCATGCCGCGCATCACCTCGGGCAATACCTGCTCACCGACCTTGATGATCGCTGAAAAGGCCGCTGAACTGATCCTTGCCAGCGTCCCCAGGAGCACCGTCCAGCACAAGGAGCCCGCCACCCCGGCATGAGCGCAGGAGCCGGCTTGCCGGCGAAGTAACCCCCAAGGCCGGCGCCCGGCTCACGGGCCTCTTCGTTGGCAAGCCAGCTCCTACGGGACAGCAGGAACAGATGCACCTGATGTAGGAGCCGGCTTGCCGGCGAAGGAACCCCCAAGGCCGGCGCCCGGCTTACGGACCTCTTCGCTGGCAAGCCAGCTCCTACGGGACAGCAGGAACAGATGCACCTGATGTAGGAGCCGGCTTGCCGGCGAAGGAACCCCC
>NZ_JBQOIE010000013.1:0-228883 GCF_052665325.1 Pseudomonas sp. 8(2025)
CCCCTAGGGGACTCGAACCCCTGTTACCGCCGTGAAAGGGCGGTGTCCTAGGCCACTAGACGAAGGGGACACGCTACAGCATTCACTTCCTTCAACGTTTTGCTATTTGCTTTCCGTTGAAAGTGGCGCGCATTCTATGGATGCTTTGGGAGGCCGTCAACCCCCAGATATAATTTTATTTAAATCAATGACTTCGGAGCTGTTTTAGGCCCGCTTCAGGGTTTTCTGCCGTCCGCGCTTTGACGCCTATATTCTGGCACTCGACAAGGCGTTATAGTCCTCCACAGCCGGTGATGGCAATTTGAACCCTTGGATCCCCCGAGGCAAATGCCACCTATATAAGCAGCACAATCCATGCCCGGCTCGTCGAGCGGCGCTATGCGTCTAAATGCCAAGCCACTACACTCGCACGCGAATCCCATAACGAGGTTTTAACGGTGACACCACTCATGATCACCCTGCTGGTAATAGCCGGGATCGCACTATTGATCGCCATTGGCTACATGAACCATGTGGTGGAAAACAACAAACTGGAAAAAGCCCGCACCAAGGTCGAACTCAATGATCGCCTGCGTCGTTGCGGCGAGATCACCGAAACCTTCCCCGGCCAGTTCATGTCACCGGCCCTCAAGCTGCTGCTGACGCGCCTGGAGCTGAACGTCGTTCAGCGCATGCTCAACCTCGATAAAACCGACAGCGCCCTCAAGGTTCGCCTGGCTGAGCTCAATACCCTGGTGGGCCAGGGCGAGTCGATCCCGGTGAACAACCCACCGGCACCGATCCAGACCGAAGCCAAGGCCAAGGACGTGCGCTTCCTGCTGGAGGCCATGCACGGCCAGGTCACTCGCGCCGCCCACGACGGTTTCCTGCAGCCCAACGAAGCCAAGCGCTGGATCAAGGAGATCCGCCACATCCTGGTGCTGCTGCATATCGAGTTCTTCAACAACCTGGGCCAGTACGCCCTGCAGCAGAACCAGCCGGGCCAGGCCCGCCTGGCCTTCGAGCGTGGCGTGCAGTACCTGCGCAAGCAGCCAGACCCGGCGGTCTACAAGGAGCAACTGGAATACCTGGACAAACTCCTGGCCCGGGCCAATGCCATGGTGCTGTCGACCCTGGAACCTGCCCCGGACGAAGACAACCAGCTGACCCAGGGCCTCAAGACCGTGGAAGCCGACGCCGACTGGAAAAAGAAAGCCATCTACGACTGACAGAAAAAACCCTTGCCCGGAACACCCGGGCAAGGGTTTTAGAACGCTGCGCCCTCCCCGCCGCTACAAGCGGAAATGCCCCACCATCCCCTTCAGTTCCACGCCCAACTGCGCCAGCTCGATGCTCGACGCGGCGTTGCCCTGCATCGCCAGGGACGACTGATCGGCACTGGCGCGAATGCTGGTGACACTGCGGTTGATCTCTTCGGCCACCGAACTCTGCTGCTCGGCCGCAGCGGCGATCTGCTGGTTCATCTGCTGGATCAATGACACCGCCGCGGCAATGCTACCCAGGGCGCTTTCGGTCTGCAGGGCATCGCTGACCGCCAGCTTCACCAGCTCGCCACTGCTCTGGATCTGCCGCACCGAGGAGTCGGCCGCCGCGTGCAGAGCCGTCACCAACCGGGCGATCTCTTCGGTGGACTGCTGCGTGCGTTTCGCCAGGGCCCGCACTTCATCGGCCACCACCGCAAACCCCCGGCCCTGCTCCCCGGCCCTGGCGGCTTCGATAGCGGCGTTGAGGGCCAGCAGGTTGGTCTGCTCGGCCACGCTCTTGATCACATCCAGCACGCTACCAATGTTGTCGATTTCCGCGCTCAGGCTCTCGATACCACTGCTGGCACGGCTGGCGGAATCCGCCAGTTGCTCGATGCGCTGCATGCTCTGGCGCACCACTTGCTGGCCACTTTCGACCTTGTCGTCCGCCGCCTGGGCAGCTTGGGCGGCCTCCTCGGCATTGCGCGCCACATCGTGCACCGTGGCGGTCATCTGATTCATCGCCGTGGCCACTTGCTCGGTTTCTTCCTTCTGGGTGCTGACTTCCAGGTTGGTCTGCTCGGTCACCGTGGACAGCGACTGAGCCGAACTGGCCAGTTGCTCGATCCCCGCCTGCAGGCCACTGACAATGCCGCTCAGGCCGCTGCCCATCTGCTGCATGGCCTGCATCAACTGACCGATCTCGTCACGTCGGGTCACCTCCACGGTCGCGGTCAGATCACCGGCGGCAATCTGCTGAGCCACGTGCATCACACTACGCAACGGGCGCACGATCAGGCGGGTGACGCTCAAGGCCGCCAACAGCCCCACCAACAGCGCCAGGGCCGAGGAGCCGATGATCAGCAGGGAGTTCTTGTCCAGTTCCCCCAGCATCGAATGCTCTTGCGCCCCGTACGCCTGATCAACCCGCGCCATCACCTGGGCGGCGCGCTCATGCAACTGCTGATAGACCTGCTTCTCCTGGGCCAGCAACCCGGTGTACTCGTTGAGCTTCTCGCTGAAGTTGCCGATATGCCCCGAGACTTCGTTGAGCACCGTCTGATAGCCCGCATCCTTGACCGTGGCCTTCAACTGCTCGGCCTGGGCCAGGGCCTGATCGGCCTGCTCGATCTTGCCCTGCTCGGCGGGCTCCTGGTCGCCGCCCTTGCGGTTCTGATCCAGGCGCAACCGGGCCTCATTCATGGCCTGCAGCATCAGGCGTGAAACCTGGCTGATCTGATTGGCCTGCTCGATGAATTCGGCACCATCCTTGCCCTGGGATTCCTTGAGCGTATAGGCACCGTCATCCGCCAGCCCCGCCTGCAGCACGTCCAGGTTATTGGCCACGCTGGACACCGACCAACTGGCCATTTCCAGGGCCAGGTCCTTGGCCTGGGTCAGCTCGACGAACTCGTCGAAGGCCTTGCGATAGTCCGCCAGCGCCAGCTCCACATCGCCCATCGCGGTCTGGTTGGCCGCCGACCGCACCTTGAGCTGCTGGGCCAGGGCCTGCAGGCCTTCCAGGCTTTCATGCAGGCTGTCCACGGTCTTGCTGTCGCCATGCAGGGCGTAGTCCTGCTCCTGCAGCCGCACCTTGAGCACGCCGCTATTGAGCTGGGACATCTGCTTGAGGCCATCGAAGCGCTGGCTGATGGTCTGCAGGGACCAGACACCAATCCCCGCCACCAGAGCGGTTAGGAGCAACACCAGGGCAAACCCGATGCCCAGTTTCTTTGCCATGCCCAGGTTGGCAAAACGTCCACTTGCGGCCGAAGTCATGGTGCGCAGTCCCCTTCCAATCCCCAATGGCAATAGGGCCATCTTGTCTTGGCGAAGGGTCGCAACGGCATGCACCGGCGCACAAGTCTCTGACATCGGAATAATGGCAAAAAGCTACGCCGAGGTCGTTTTCAGGACACTGGAGGTCGATTCCATCGGGCCCCGGCCATCGGCATCAGATCGCGGTGGCCCCGCCGTCGACCGCCAGTGCATGGCCGGTGGTAAAGGCCGCGCCATCGCTGCACAGGTAGAGCACCGCACTGGCGATCTCCTCGACCTTGCCGATGCGCCCCACCGGGTGCATGGCCGCGGCGAACTCGGCCTTCTTCGGGTCCGCCTCGTAGGCACGGCGGAACATGTCGGTGTCGATCACCGCCGGGCATACCGCGTTCACGCGGATTTTCTTCTTCGCATATTCGATGGCCGCCGACTTGGTCAGGCCGATCACCGCATGCTTGGAGGCCGCATAGATGCTCATCTTCGGCGCCGCGCCCAGGCCCGCCACCGAGGCGGTGTTGACGATCGCCCCACCGCCCTGGGCCAGCAGCAGCGGCAACTGGTACTTCATGCACAGCCAGACCCCTTTGACGTTGACCCCCATGATGGCGTCGAACTCATCCATGGAGCCCTCCGCAAGGCGGCCCTTTTCGATCTCGATACCGGCATTGTTGAAGGCGTAATCCAGGCGCCCATAGGCTTCGATGGTGCGGGCCATGAGGCTTTGCACATCCGCCTCCAGGGTAACGTTGCACGGCACGAACAATGCCTCGCCACCGGCCTCGCGGATCAGCGCCACGGTGCCCTCGCCCCCCGCCGTGTCCAGGTCCGCCACCACCACCTTCAAGCCTTGTGCGGCAAATGCCTGGGCGGTGGCGCGGCCGATACCATTGGCTGCGCCGGTCACTAGGGCCACCTGGCCGGAAAACGTCATGCTCATTGCAGGAATCCTCGATCGAATGCGGGTCAGCTACCCGGCCCAATCTAGCCACAGCCGGGGCTGGTGGCGTCAGCACTATCAAAAGCCCGGTTGGATGCTCATGCATTCTGGTGATGAATCTGCCGGGGGCTTTATCAGGGCGATCGATTGGCCTCCATTCGCTGCAGCGGCAAACCTTGCGGCACCGAGGCCAAGGGGCTATCAACTAGGGGTTCATTCATCCCACGAGTGCCTGCCATGACCGCCCTGACCAATCGCCAGTTCCTGCTCGCCAAACGCCCCATCGGACCGGCCACCCGCGATACCTTCACCTACCAGCAAGTGGCAGTGGGCGAGCCCGCCGCCGGGCAGATCCTGGTGCAGAACCAATACCTGTCCCTGGACCCGGCCATGCGCGGCTGGATGAACGAGGGCAAGTCCTACATTGCCCCGGTGGCCATCGGCGAGGTCATGCGCGCCCTGGGCGTGGGCCAGGTAATCGCCTCCAGCCACCCCGGTTTCGCGGTGGGCGACTACGTCAATGGTGCACTCGGCGTGCAGGACTACTTCCTCGGCGAGCCCCGGGGCTTCTACAAGGTCGACCCCAAGCTGGCCCCGCTGCCGCTCTACCTGTCAGCCCTGGGCATGACCGGCATGACCGCCTACTTCGCCCTGCTGGACGTGGGCGCGCCCAAGGCCGGCGACACCGTGGTGCTGTCCGGGGCCGCCGGCGCGGTGGGCAGCATTGCCGGGCAGATCGCCAGGATCAAGGGCTGCCGCGTGGTGGGGATTGCCGGCGGCCAGGACAAGTGCCGGTTCCTCATCGACGAGCTGGGTTTTGACGGCGCCATCGACTACAAGAACGAAGACGTCCACGCCGGCCTCAAGCGCGAGTGCCCCAAAGGCGTCGATGTGTATTTCGACAACGTCGGCGGCGACATCCTCGATGCCGTGCTCAGCCGCCTGAACGTCAAGGCGCGGGTGGTGATCTGCGGTGCCATCAGCCAGTACAACAACAAGGAGGCGGTCAAGGGGCCGGCCAACTACCTGTCGCTGCTGGTCAACCGGGCGCGCATGGAGGGGTTCGTGGTGATGGACTATGCCGCGCAGTTCGCCGAAGCCGGGCAGGAAATGGCCGGCTGGATGGCCAAGGGACAGCTCAAGAGCAAGGAGGATATTGTCGAGGGCCTGGAAACCTTCCCGGAAACCCTGGGCAAGCTGTTCAGCGGCGAGAACTTCGGCAAGCTGATACTGAAAGTCTGAATCCGTAGGAGCCGGCTTGTCGGCGATCCGCAACGGCGACCGGAAAGGGCCGCCAACCGCAAAACCGCTATCGCCGGCATGCCGGCTCCTACAAGAGGAAGCGTGTTACAGGGCCAGTTCGGCCACGACGTCGGCCAGCGCCTTGGCCGGATCTGCCGCCTGGCTGATGGGGCGACCGATCACCAGGTAATCGGAGCCGGCATCCAGGGCCTGGCGCGGGGTGAGGATCCGCCGCTGGTCGTCCTGGGCGCTGCCCGCCGGGCGAATCCCCGGGGTCACCAGTTGCAGGGACGGATGGGCGCTCTTCAGGGCCTGGGCTTCCAGGGCCGAGCACACCAGGCCGTCCATACCGGCTTTCTGCGCCAGGGCAGCCAGGCGCAGCACCTGCTCCTGGGGCTCGATGTCCAGGCCGATACCGGCAAGGTCTTCACGCTCCATGCTGGTAAGCACGGTGACGCCGATCAGCAACGGCTTGGGGCCGCTGCGCTGGTCCAGCACTTCGCGGCAGGCAGCCATCATGCGCAGGCCGCCGGAGCAGTGCACGTTGACCATCCACACGCCCATTTCCGCGGCGGCCTTGACCGCCATGGCGGTGGTGTTGGGAATATCGTGGAACTTCAGGTCCAGGAACACTTCGAAACCCTTGTCCCGCAGGGTCCCGACAATCTCGGCGGCGCAGCTGGTGAACAGCTCCTTGCCGACCTTGACCCGGCACAGTTTGGGGTCCAGTTGATCGGCCAGTTTCAGTGCGGCGTCACGGGTGGGGAAATCCAGGGCGACGATGATAGGAGTCTGGCAGGCGGACATGAAGGGGCTCTCAGGCAAGTCGAAATCGGCGCGGATTGTAGCGCAAGCCGCGCCGCTCCGGGACCCGATCAGAGGTAAATCCTCCTCAACGGTGCGCAAGAAGGCCGATTGCCCCGGCAATCGCTCCCCCACGCCACGGCATTTGTATCAACCTCGATACACTGACGACACGTCGGCAACAATCCCCGGCGCTACCCTCGCCAGCCGCAACACCTTCGAACAGCACTTCCAGCCCCCGGGCCGGACGCCTATGCTGAAGCCACAACCCCGCCGTCGCCCTAAGGCGCCGGCAGCCTACCTGGCAGACGACCGCACCCATGCAGAACACTTCAGCCCCTCTCAACGAAGACGCCAAAGCATTGGTCAGTGGCGACGACAAACGCTGGAACACCCGGGCCCTGATCGTCGACGACGACGTGCCGATCCGCGAGTTGCTGATCGACTACCTGGCGCGTTTCAACATTCACGCCAGCGGCGTCACCGACGGCGCGGCGATGCGCCAGGCCCTGCAGGCCGAGCACTTCGACGTGGTGGTGCTGGACCTGATGCTGCCCGGCGAAGACGGCCTGTCCCTGTGCCGCTGGCTGCGTACCGAATCGGACATCCCGATCCTCATGCTCACCGCCCGCTGCGAGCCCACCGATCGCATCATCGGCCTGGAGCTGGGGGCCGACGACTACATGGCCAAGCCTTTCGAGCCACGGGAACTGGTGGCCCGGATCCAGACCATCCTGCGCCGGGTGCGCGACGATCGCAGCGAGCAGCGGGCCAATATCCGCTTCGACAACTGGCGCCTGAACAGCGTGCTGCGCCAACTGATTTCCGCCGATGGCCTGGTGGTGCCGCTGTCCAACGCCGAGTTCCGCCTGCTCTGGGTGTTCATCGAGCGCCCGCGCCGGGTACTGAGCCGCGAACAATTGCTGGACGCCGCCCGCGGCCGATCCATCGAGGCCTTTGATCGCAGCATCGACCTGCTGGTCTCGCGCCTGCGGCAAAAGCTCGGCGACGATCCGAAGTCGCCGCAACTGATCAAGACCGTGCGCGGTGAAGGCTACCTGTTCGACGCCCGGGACATCGGCTGATGCGCGGGCGGTTCGATACGCTGTTCGGCCGCCTGTTCGGCGTCCTGCTGATCGCGATCGTCCTCGCCCACCTGCTGGCGTTCTTCTGGTTTCACCACTACGGCCCGCCCCCGCCGCCGCCCCCTCCCGATTCGGCGCAGTTGATCAATGGCCAGCCGCCGCCCCCTTATCCAAGGCGCCCGCCACGGCCCTGGTTCGGCGGCCCGCTGGTGCCCCTGACGTTCCAGTTCATCTCCCTGATCATCGCTGCCTGGTACGGCGCCAAGCTGTTGTCGCGGCCGATCCAGCGCCTGAGCGCCGCCGCCGAGCGTTTGAGCGAAGACCTCGACAGCCCGCCCCTGGAAGAGGTGGGCCCAAGGGAAGCCCGGCAAGCGGCCAGCACCTTCAACCAGATGCAGAAGCGCATCCGCGAGCAGGTGCAGCAACGCGGGCGCATGCTCGGTGCCGTCTCCCACGACCTGCGCACCCCGTTATCAAGGCTGAAACTGCGCCTGGAGCAGATCGAGGACAGCAAGCTGCAAGGGCAGATGCGCCAGGACCTGGACGACATGATCAAGATGCTCGACGCCACCCTCAGCTACCTGCACGAACAACGCACCAGCGAGGCCGAGCAATGGATGGACGTGCAGGCCCTGGTGGAGTCGCTGTGCGAGAACGCCCAGGACCAGGGCGCCGACGCTCAGGCCCAGGGCCATTGCGCGCCGCTGCTGGTGCAACCCATGGCGTTGCAGTCATGCCTCAACAACCTGCTGGACAACGCCCTGCGCTACGCCGGCCAGGCAACCCTGGCCCTGGAGGACGACCGCGGGCAACTGCTGATCCGGGTCATCGACCACGGCCCGGGGATTGCCGCCGACAAGCGTGAAGCGGTGTTCGAGCCATTCTTTCGCCTGGAAGGCTCGCGCAACCGCAACTCCGGCGGCGTCGGCCTGGGCATGACCATCGCCCGTGAAGCGGCGCAGCGCCTGGGCGGCCAACTGATCCTCGAAGAAACCCCCGGCGGCGGCCTGACCGCGGTATTGCGTCTACCCAGGCCTTGAGCGCCTTGTGTGGCGGCAGGTACAAACCGCCAATACCCAGGACAACTCCCCCCCTGAGGCTGCTTGGGCCGGTGCCCCCCACCGGTTCAATTCATCCGCAGGGAGTGAGCCCCATGATCGATAGCCTCAGCAGCAACTATTCGAGCTATTACAGCTCCAGCAGCACCAGCCGTGGCCAGCAATTGCACAAGGAGCTGTTCGCCAAGCTCGACAGCAACGGTGATGGCGCGGTGGATCAGGACGAGCTGAAAAACGCCCTGTCGCAGAAAAGCGACAACGGCATCCTGGTCAGCCTGAGCAAGAATTTCAGCGACCTGGACAGTGACGGCAGCGGTAGCTTGAGCAGCGATGAAATGGCCGCCATGGCCCCTCCCCCGCCCAAGGACCGCGCCCCCGATACCCACCTGGCGGATGCCCTGCTCGGCGCCCTGGACAGCGATGGCGACGGAGTCATCAGCAGTGACGAACTGAGCACTGCCCTGCAAGCCTCGGGCAACAGCTCCACCAGCAGCGACACCAGCTCGGCTCTGCTGAAGATTCTCGACAGCGACAGCAGTGGCGGCATCAGTAGCGATGAGCTCAAGGCCGCGTTGCAGGCCGGAAGCAACCAGGACAGCGCCCCCCAGGACCCGCAGGCCAACCTCGCCGAAGCTCTGGGCAAGATGATCGCCAGCTTGAGCAAGCAGTATCAGTTGGACACCAGCAGCAGCCTCGGCGGCAGCGTCAACGTCGCTGCCTGACGTCCGTTGCCGCTCCCGGGGGGAGCGGCAATCGGTGGTTCAACGCGGCTCCTGGACCCGGGCCTGGCTGGCGCTCCAGTCCAGCAACAGGCTGTAGGCCACCGCCAGCAGCGTCGGGCCGATGAACAGGCCGATAAAGCCGAAGGCGATCAGGCCACCGAACACTCCCAGCAGCACGATCACAAGCGGCAGGTTGCCGCCGCGGCTGATCAGGTACGGTTTGAGCACGTTGTCCACGCCGCTGATGATGAAAGTGCCCCAGATCCCCAGGAACACCGCCATGCCATATTCGCCTTTCCAGGCCAGCCAGGCGGTAGCCGGGATCCATACCAAGGGCGGGCCCATGGGAATCAGGCTGAGCAGGAAGGTGACGATCCCCAGCACCAGCGCCCCGGGCACTCCGGCAATCAGGAAGCCGATCAGCGCCAGCAGGCCCTGGGCCGCCGCGGTGCCGATCACCCCGTTGACTACCCGTTGCACGGTGCCAGCCACCAGGTCGATGTAGTAGCCGGCGCGCTCGCCGATCAGGCGCTCCAGCAACTTGTGCACAAACAGCGCCAGGCGCGGGCCATCGCGGTAGAAGAAAAACACGAAGACGATGCTCAGGGTCAGTTCCAGAATGCCCCCGCCGATCTGCGCGCTGCGAGCCAGCAGCCAGTTGCCCACCTGCCCCAGATAGGGTTTGACCGCCAGCATCAGGGCCGCGCCCTGCTGGTCGATGCTGTTCCACAAGCCCACCAGGCGCTCGCCCACCAATGGCAGGTTGCCGAGCCACTCTGGAGCGGCGGGCAGGCCGTCGACCTGCACGTCCTTGATGAAGGCCGTGGCATCGCGCACATGGTCCGCCAGGTTGAGGCCGAGCCAGACCAGCGGCGCGGCCACCAGCACCATCCAGCCCAGGGTCAGCAGGGCCGCTGCCAGGGATTCTCGGCCATTGAGCCAGCGGGTCAGCAGGCGCATCAGCGGCCAGCTGGCAAACGCCAGCACGGCGCCCCAGAACAGCGCTGACCAGAAAGGCGCCATGACCCAGAAGCTGGCACCGAACAACACCAGGAGCAGGATCTGCACCAGCAGGCGATCGTTATTGGGCATGAAATGTCTCGCGCAAGAAGAACCAGTGAAGAGTAGGCGAACCCGCGAGCGCGGGCTGCCTGAAACAGCTTAACGCAGTAGTTCGAAATGCAGGCCTGCTGCGTCGGTGTTACCGGTTTCCATCCGCGAGGCCAGCACGCCCTGGCCAATCAGCGCCTGGCGCCAGGCTTCGGCCTGCTTGCCGGACAGGCTGATGCGCAGGGTGGTGTCCAGGTTCAGCCCGCGGGACAGCAGGTTGAGCCAGGTGGGCTGGGGCTCGGCGAGTTTCGGCAGGTCCAGCTTGCCGGTGTCCTTGAGCTGGCGCAGCAGGGTGGCCGAAGTGGGTAGCAGGTCCCCCAGCGGCGCGCTGGCGTCGAACTGCTCCACATGCAGGTAGGCCCGGCGGTTACCCCGGGTGATGCTGTACAGGGCTACCAGGGAGTTGTCCTGGGGCGCCGCCAGCCGCAGCAGCAGGTAGGCCTGCTGTTCATCGGCGCCAAACAGCTTGGCGTTGCCGAATACTTCGTTGGCCCACAGGCTGCTTTCACCGCAATCGCGGGCCTGGCACCAGAACAGCAGCTCGGCGCCCTGCTTTTGCAGCGCCTCCCTGGCCAGGGTGAAGGCTTCGTTGGATGTGCGCTCGGCGGGCAACTGGTAAGTGATGGCGGTGAGCTTACCGCGGGCATTGACCTGGCCATCGAAACGCAACTGGCCGCTGATACGGCGGATCGAACCCAGGGGGTAGACGCGCTCCTGCTCCACTTCGGGGCGGTAGTCGACGATCTGTGCATCGGTCAGACGGGGGACCAGGGGCAGGTCGTGGCTGCCCGGCAGATCGGCGGCAAGCACCAGGGTACTTGCCAGGGACAGGCCCAGAACACTGATTGAACGCATGGAAACTCTCATCGGATAAGCATGGCCTGGGCGCCCTTGACGACGCTGGCATCGTCGCTGCGTTGTGGAACCTGCAAGCCTCGCTGCACCGCAGGACGGGCCTCCAGGGCCGCCATCCAGCGTTGCAACGCCGGCAGGCCCTGCACCGAAACCCCGGACCATTCATGGCCGCGCACCCAGGGGAAGGTGGCGATGTCGGCAATGCTGTAGTCGCCGGCCAGGTACTCGGCCTGTTGCAGGCGGCTGTCGAGCACTTCGTACAGGCGCCGGGTCTCGTGCTGATAACGGTCGATGGCGCCCTGCAGCTTCTCCGGGAAATAGCGGAAGAACACATTGGCCTGGCCCTGCATGGGCCCGACCCCGCCCATCTGGAACATCAGCCATTGCATGACCAGCGAACGGCCCTTGGGATCGGCCGGCAACAACTGGCCAGTGCGTTCGGCCAGGTACACCAGGATCGCACCGGACTCGAACACCGGAAAATCGCCATTGTCGCGATCGACGATGGCCGGAATACGCCCATTGGGATTGATCTTCAGGAACGCTGGGGCCTTTTGCTCCTTCTTGTCGAAACTCAAGGCGTGCACCTCATAGGGCAGGCCGAGTTCCTCAAGCAGGATGGAAACCTTGTGACCATTGGGGGTCGCAGCGGTGTACAGATCTATCATGGTTGTCTCCCATTTCAACCCGCCCAGCCTCGACAGTTGATCCCGTCAAGTCAAGGAACGGCGAAAAACCGATTGAAACAGTCTGCGACAAAGGTAGCACCCGCCTCGTCGTTGAGGTGCAGGTGATGCCCGCCGGGCAACTGCTCAACGCTGAAGGGTAGACGCTGCAACAAGGCCTGGTGCTTGGCCAGCATGCCATCGGCGGCCACCACCAGTTGTGTCGGGCAGGCCACCCGCTGAACAAAGGACATGGCCTGCTCCTCTGTCAGGCGCAGCGGCGAAGCCAGGGTCAGGCGGCTGTCGCTGCGCCAGGTATAGCCCCCGGGCACCGGCATCAGGCCGCGCTGGGCCAGCAGTTCGGCCGCCTCGCGGCTAACCGCCACCAGGCCCTTCATGCGCGCCTCGATGGCCCGCTCCAGGGTGGCGTACACCGGCTTGCTCTTGTTCTGCAGATTCAGCTGTGCCTGCAACGCCATGCCCAGGCGCTCGGCGGCGTCCTCGCCATTGGCCGTCGGCGGGATCACCCCATCGATCAGGGCCAGGTGGCTAACCCGCTCCGGCATCGCCGCCGACAGCACCAGCGAGACGATCGCCCCCAGGGAATGGCCCATCAGGGCAAAGCGCTTCCAGCCCAGTTGCTCGGCGGCTTGCAGCACGTCATAGACGTAGTCCCACAGGGCATAGCCGGCCCCCGCCGGGCGATGCCCGGAATGACCGTGGCCGGCCAGGTCCAGGGCAACGATGCGCAGGCCGGCGAGCTTGGGCGCCAGCCGGGCGAAGCTGTTGGCGTTATCCAGCCAGCCATGCAGGGCGATGACCGGCAGACCGTCCTCGGGCCCGAACAGATGGGCCGCCAGTTCGATGTGCGGCAGGTTCAGGCGGACTTCTTCGACGGCGTGGCTCATGCAGGGCTCCGTTGCCAGCGTGTGAACAGCTCCTTGAGCAGCGCCGCGGTGTCCTGGGGGCGCTCAAGGGGAAACATGTGGCCACCGGGCATGGTCAGCGACTCGCCCAGGGGCATGCGCCCGACCGCACTGGTGTGATGGCGCATCACCACCCGGCTCTGCTGTCCGCGCACCACCGCCAGCGGTACCTTGAGCTGGCGCGCACTGCCCGGGCTGGTATGAGGCACGCCGCGGTAGATGCTGATTTCCGTGGCCGGGTCAAAACGCAGGCGCAAGCGATCCCCCACCTGCTGCAGGCCGTGCTGCAGGTAAGCATCCAGGCAATCGGGATCGAAGGCCCGGAACAGCGTCTTGCGGGAGAAGTAACTGCGGGCGGCCTCGATGTCGGCAAACTCTTCGCGACGCCCCAGGGTGCGCCCGGCCGGAGTCAGCCGGTCGATGAAGCCCAGGCGCTTGGCGGCGCGAATCACCCATTGGTCGGCCCGGGTCAGCACCGGCGAATCGAGCATCACCACCCCCCGATACAGCTCCGGGCAGCGCAGGGCCGCGTGCAGGTGCAGCACACCACCCAGCGAATGCCCCACGCCCCAGACCGGCTGGGCCTGCTGTTGCAGGTGATGGATCAGTTCATCCACCAGGCTGCGCCAGTTGTCGTCCACCGGAAAGCGCGGGTCGTGGGCATGCTGCTGCAGATGAGCCACCTCGAACTCCGGCGCCAGGGCAGCAAACAACTTGCCGTACGTGCCGGAGGGAAACCCATTGGCGTGAGCGAAAAACACCTGTTGCGACATACCGACCTATCCATCCACCAAACGAACACCGATTGTCCGCAGGCCCTGGCACCAGGGCAATGACCGTAACGGACAGGAATGCTGACACCCAGGCTCAGCCTATGGCGCGTTGCCTCATTGCGCCGGCGGGTTCTGCCCGAGGGGCACCACCGCCATGGTCAGGCGCGAGACGCAACTGGCCTTGCCTTCATCACTGCTCAGGCGGATGTCCCAGACATGGGTGGTGCGCCCGATATGAATGGCCTTGGCCACCGCCGTGACCCGCCCGGTGCGCAAGCCCCGCAGGTGATTGGCATTGATCTCCAGCCCCACGCAGTAGAACTTGCTGGCGTCGATGCACAGGTAGCTGGCCATGGAGCCGACGGTTTCCGCCAGCACCACCGAGGCCCCGCCGTGCAGCAGCCCGTAGGGCTGGTGGGTGCGATGGTCGATGACCATGCTCGCGGTCAGTGACTGCTCGTCATAGGACTCGAAGCGAATATCCAGCACTTCGCCGATGGTGTTCTTCTGGATCGCGTTCAGTTGCTCGATGTTCGGAGTGGTGCGCCATAGACTCATCGCCGCTTCCCTTATGGGTGGTTATTGTCGGTCAATCCTGCCACAGCACGGCTTCGCTGCGCTCGCTCCAGGCTTGAAAACTGCCGCCATAGGTAGCTTCGATCACATTGCGCTTGATCTTCAGGGTTGGAGTGAGAAAGCCGTTTTCCACCGCCCAACTGTCCTTGACCACCACCAGCCGATGCAGCCGCTCGTGCTTGTCCAGGCTGCCATTGACCTGGGCCAGCAGGCTTTCCAGGCTGCTGTGCAAGCCTTCCCTGGCACTGCCGGCGGCGGCCTGCACGCCCGCAGCCGAAAGCACGCACAGGCCCAGGGGGGCAATCAGCCCGTCGCCCACCACGCACACCTGCTCGATATGGGCATGCACCGCCAGGCGGTTCTCGATGGGCGCCGGGGCCACGTACTTGCCCTTGCTGGTCTTGAAGATCTCCTTGAGCCGGCCGGTCAGGCGCAGGTTGCCGGCGGCATCCTGCTCCCCCTTGTCGCCGGTGCGCAGGAAACCATCCTCGGTGACGGTTTCGGCGGTCTTCTGCGGGTCCTTGAAATAGCCCAGCATAGTGGCTCCGCTGCGTACCTGAACCTCCCCCGCCTCGTCGATGCGCACCTCGACTTCCGGGCAGGGCCGGCCAATCCAGCCGGGCACATGCTCACCGGAGCGGCCGATATGGG
Organism: Pseudomonas sp. 8(2025); assembly: GCF_052665325.1. Taxonomy (NCBI): domain Bacteria; kingdom Pseudomonadati; phylum Pseudomonadota; class Gammaproteobacteria; order Pseudomonadales; family Pseudomonadaceae; genus Pseudomonas; species Pseudomonas sp. 8(2025). The sequence goes on from NZ_JBQOIE010000013.1 coordinate 14,647, forward strand.
AGTAGCCGCAGCTCTCGGTCATGCCGTACACCTCCAGCACGTCCAGCCCGAGGCGTCGATACCAGTGCAACAAGGTCTGGGGCACCGGTGCCGCTCCCGACAGCGCCACCCGCAACGCGTCCAGCCCGAGCCCGCTCAGCACCTTGTGGCCGACACGCTTGCCGATAAAGGGCAGGCCCAGGAGAAAATCCAGGCGCTTGGCCGGCACCTTGCTGTAGACCCCCATCTGGAACTTGGTCCAGATCCGCGGCACGCCAAACAGCGCGGTGGGCCGGGCTCGCTGCAGGTCGGCGAGGAAGGTGTCCAGGCTTTCGGCGAAGAACACCGTCTGCCCGGTATAGATCGCCGCCATCTCGACAAACATGCGCTCGGCCACGTGGCACAGGGGCAGGTAGGACAGCAGCCGGTCCTCGGGGCCCAGGCCGAACATCTGCACACCATGGCTGGCGGCAAAGCCCAGGTTGCCGAAACTGTGCATCACACCCTTGGGCAGCCCGGTGGTGCCGGAGGTATAGATGATGGTGGCCAGCTGATCGGCCGCAGGGCTCGGGCTATCCTCGAGCGGCGGACAGCGTTGCAGGTCTTCCCAACTGAAATCGAAAGGGCCTTCGGGGGCCAGGGGCAAGCGGATGGTGGGCAACCCGGCCTTGATCCCGAGCGCCATTTGCGGCCAGTCGTCAAGCTTGCCGATAAAGGCCAGGGCCGACTCGGAATGCTCCAGCACCTGGGCTACCGACTCGGCCGTGAGATTGGGATACAACGGCACCGAGACATGCCCGGCGATCCAGATCGCCAGGTCGGCAATGACCCAGTGCGCGGAGTTCTTGCCAATGATTGCGATGTGGCTGCCGGAAGGCAGCTGGCGCTCGCGCAGCCATTGGGCGGCACGCCGGGCCTGCTGGCCCACCTCGAACCAGTTCAGCTCCTGCACCTGCCCGCCGGCACTGGGCTGGACCAGAAAGCGCTGCTGGGGATGACGAGCCTCGCGCTCGTAGAACACTTGCAGGGGCAAACGAAAAGCAGCAGACATGACTCGCTCCTTTGTTCTTATTCTGTTCGCGACACCAACCAAGCACTTGCTTGGTGGACTATTCCACGCACAAAGGAGCGCTGCAAGTTAAGAAATGTAGCGGATCGCAACCGGGGATCGGTGGGTTCGAGACAACAACGGCGGCCCGGGCATGCCCTGCCGCCGCGTCCATCAAGGGTGTGTCACGGCATTCAAGGTCATCAGCCCCGCCAGGGGCCAGTCGCCTTCGAGCTCCGCCAGGCTGGCGGTGTTCATCGGCTGCGGATCACGCAGGTGGCCGTGCTGCAACAGGCCGATCAGGTTGCCCACCAGGGGTTGATGGCTGACCAGCAGCAGGTTGTCGGCACTGTCCAGTTGCTCCAGCACCTGCAGCGGGTTGGCCTCGGGGGTGAGCCAGGGCACGGTGCGGATCTCGCCTTCGAACCCCAGGGCCTCGCGCACCAGCTGTGCAGTCTGCTGGGCACGTACATAAGGGCTGGCGAGGATCGCGGCGATGGGCTGGCCGATCAGGTGCGCGGCGCTGCCCAGCACTTCCTCGCGACCGTGGGCCGTGAGGTTGCGCTGGGCATCGGTCGGCGCATGGGACTCGGCCTGGCCGTGACGCAGCACCCACAGCTTCACAGCTTGGGCTCCTCGTCACGCACCGGGTGAGGCGCTGGCGGCACGCTATGGGGAGCTTCGCCTTCAGGCGCCCGGGGAGCGGGCCAATCGGCGAACGGCCAGGGTTTCTGTTCGGTATGGAAGCTGCCGAAACGGCCGATCTGCGCCAGGAACTGGCTCAGGCTATCGCCGAAGTTCATCAGGCCGGCATTCGGCGCGCCGTAGATCAGGCGATAGATCAACTGCACCAGCACCAGCGCGCCCAGGAGAAACTGCGCCACCTGCCACACCAGCACGAATATCAGCATCCACAGCACCCGCAGGAGGATGGACTCGTATTTGGCTTCGGAATTCGTATCGTTCATGTCTGGCTCCTGTGCTGCTCAGTTGAATCCGCTGGTGGAGATAAAGTCGACGTCGGTTTTCGGCTCGCCGCGCATCAAGAGCTCGATTACCTGGTTCAGCGTACGCCCTTCGAACAGGATCGCGTGCAGGCCGGCCACCAGCGGCATGTAGACCCCCAGCTCCTGAGCCTTGACCTTGAGCACCTTGAGGGTGTTGACGCCCTCCGCCACCTCACCCAGGCGGGTCACCGCCTCTTCCAGGCTCAGGCCCTGGCCCAGGGCAAAGCCCACCTGGTAGTTGCGGCTCTTGGGCGAGGAACAGGTGACGATCAGGTCGCCGACCCCGGCCAGGCCGAGGAAGGTCATGGGGTTGGCGCCCTGGCTCACGGCAAAGCGGGTCATTTCCGCCAGCGCCCGGGTAATCAGCATGCTCTTGGTGTTTTCCCCCATGCCCAGGGCCACCGCCATGCCGGCGATGATCGCGTAGACGTTCTTCAGCGCCCCGCCCAGTTCCACGCCGAAGCGGTCGGCACTGGCATACACACGGAAGGTGCGGCCATGCAGCGCGGCCTGGACCCGCTGACAGAGCTCTTCGTCTTCACTGGCGACCACGGTGGCGGTCAGGGCGTGCTCGGCCACTTCCCGAGCCAGGTTGGGGCCGGAAAGTACGCCGATGCGCGCTTGCGGGGCGATGTCCTGGAGGATCTCGCTCATCAGCTTGAAGGTCTGGGCCTCGATGCCCTTGGTCAGGCTGACCAGCAGCTTGCCGCGGAGCAGCTCGGCGTGGGGCGCCAGCACCGAGCGCAGGGCGCTGGAGGGCAAGGCGACAAAGCACAGGTCACTGTCATTGAGGGTGGCCAGCAGGTCGGTGACCGGCTCCACCGCCGGATGAATCTTGATGCCCTTGAGGTAGCGCGGATTCTCGCGGTTGACCCGAATGGCCTCGGCCTGCTCGGGGTCGCGCATCCACTGCCGCACCCGGTGACCGTTCTCGGCCAGCAGATTGGCCACGGCGGTACCAAAACTTCCGCCTCCCAGGACCGCAATAGGGCGCTGTTGTGTCATATGCAATCCGTTAATCCATAGCAGTGGCGATGGCGGCATTATACGGGGCGGTTTTCTCACCACCAGCCCCAGGGGCCATTCAGGCAACCTGTCGGGAACACGTGGAGTCATTCGGGGAATGTCGGGCTTATCGACTGGAAAACTCGACTATCTCGGTTAACATGCGCGCCTTCCATCAAGATTCAAGGCTGTGTCGTGTCCGCTGGCCCCTCACCTCTTCGTCTGTCGCTGCTGCTGGGCATGCTGTTCGGCCACTCGGTGCTGGCCGACGATCTGTTCCTGGACGGCACCGCCCTGCCCGAGGTCCTCACCGCCACCCGCCTGAAACAGTCACCTGCCGCGGTTCCCGGCAGCATGACGGTGCTCGACAACGAGTTGATCAAGGCCAGCGGCGCCCGGGACATCAGCGAACTGCTGCGCCTGGTGCCGGGGATGATGGTCGGCGCCATCAGCGGCAACCAAGCCACGGTCAACTACCACGGCACCAACGCCAGCGAAGCCCGGCGCATGCAAGTGCTGATCGACGGGCGTTCGGTGTATCGCGCCGGCCTGGCGACAGTGGACTGGAGCGATATCCCGGTGGCCATGGAAGACATCGAGCGCATCGAGGTGTTTCGCGGCCCCAATACCGTCAGCTACGGCGCCAACGCGCTGATGGCGGTGGTCAACATCATCACCCGCGCCCCGGCCAACAGCCATGGCACGCGGGTCAAGCTGACCCGGGGCCAGCGCGGCATCAGCGACTGGTACGCCAGCCAGGGTACCGGCTGGGAAAGCGGCGACCTGCGCCTGTCGCTGTCGGGGCAGGAAGATGATGGCTTCGACAAGAATCGCCTGGGGGCCGACTACCGCGACAGCAAGCGCTTGAACCGCTTCAGTCTGTCCGTGAGCCAGATGCTCAATGAACAGCAGAGCATCGACTGGCAGTTGAATGCCAAGGAAGGCACCAACCAGCGGCCCTATACCTATCAGCCGGTGTTCCACGGGGTAACCCAGCAAGGCAACAACTCCGATGTGGTGGCCAAGGACTACGCCGGGTCACTGCGCTGGAACCTGGAGCTCAATCCACAGCACAGCCTTTATATCCAGGGCTCGGCCCAACACTGGGACCGCCAGCAGACCTGGCGTGCCTGCGACGCGGCAATTTCCTTCAGCCCCGAGCTGACACGCCTGTGGCAACTCAACCCGAACTACGCCGAGCGCCTGGCGCGCCACATGCCCGATTATTTAAGCGCGACGCCCGGTGGAACCCCGACGGAACAGGCATTGGCCAACCAGGTCATCGACCAATGGAAAACCGGCGGCGGCAAGAATACGGTCTGCGGCAACATCGACCAGAGCTCTCGGGAAACCCGCTACGACCTGGAGCTGCAGGACACCCTGAGCCTCAGCGACAACCTGCGGCTGGTCAGCGGCATGAACTATCGTTACGACCGGGCCGACTCCGAAACCTACTTCAACGGCACCCTCGACGACACCACCTGGCGCCTGTTCGGCCAGCTGGAGTGGCGGGCCAGCGAACATTGGCTGATCCAGGGCGGGGCTATGTACGAAGACACCCAGCTGACCGGCAACTCCCTGACCCCGAGGATCGCGGTCAACTACCTGATCAACCCGCGCCACGGCTTGCGGGCGGTGTATTCGGAAGCCATCCGCTCCCCGGACATGTTCGAGAACAACGTCAACTGGAGCTACCGGGTCACCGGCCTGAGTACCCCGGTCTACGGCCAGAACAGCGCCCAGTACTTCGTCAAGACCCGTGGCCCCGGCAACCTCGACCAGGAGCACATGCGTTCCCGGGAACTGGGCTACAACGGTTACTTCGTCGACCAGGCGCTGAACCTCGACATCAAGCTGTTCTATGACGAAATCACCGGGATGATCAGCGAGCCGCTGCGCAACAACCAGTACATCGCCAGCAACAGCAACGCCTCGCGCTTCGCCGGTACCGAGAGCCAGCTGGACTGGCAACTGAGCCGCGCCGACCGCCTGCGCCTGACCTACGCCTACGTCCATGCCCAGGCCAGCAACCGCCTGGACCAGCGCCTGACCGCCAGCAACAGCGGCTCCGCCGGCTGGCTGCGCAATTGGGGCCAGGGCTGGTCCAGCGCGCTCTTCTACTATGGCGACAGCGCCCTCAACGGCTACCGATTCGAACGGGTCGACACCCGCATCGCCAAGCGCCTGGCCCTGGGCAGCAAGACCAGCCTGGAACTGGCCGGCACCCTGCAGCAACGGCTCGACCACCAGCCCACCACCTTCGCCGACAATCTCTACGACTCGCGCCACGTGGTCTACTTCAGCGCGGAGCTCGAGTTCTGACATGGGCCACTGTCGGCCCTGGAAGGCCCTGCGCATACATCGTCGCCTGTGCCTGCTGGTACTGGGCATGCTGCTGGGCAACCCGTTGTGGGCGGCCGATGTGCTGCTCACCGCCAGCGACGACAACAGCAGCGTGCGCACCTTCACCGAAGAACTGGCCGCCCAGCGCCCCCGGGACCAGGTGCGCTTCGTCCCCCTGGCCCAACTGCCGCCGCCGGGCCAACTGCCCGGCAGCACGCGCCTGATCCTGCTGGACCCGCAAAGCCTCGACTGGCGCCTGCAAGATCCCTTGGGCCCGCCGACCCTGGTCCTGCGCATCAGCCGCCTGCAGGCCCAACAGCGCCTGGTGCAAAGCCCTCATCCACGGTTGAGCCTGCTGTGGAGCGATCCGCCCCTGGAGCGCCAGTTACGCCTGATCCGCAGTGTTCTGCCGCAGGCGCGCCGGGTGGGGGTGCTGTACAGCGCCGACAGTCAGTTCCTGCTCAAGGAACTGCACCTGGCCGCGCAAACCCTGAACATGGAAATCATCGCCGAACCCTGGGACAGCACCAGCGACAGCCGCCCGCTGCAGAACCTGCTGCGCAACAGCGAAGTGCTGCTGGGCCTGGATGATCCGAAGCTGTACAACCCGAAAACCGTGAAGAACCTGCTACTGAGCAGCTACGCCCGGCAACAGGCGCTGATCGGCCCCAATGCCGGCTTCGTCCGGGCCGGCAGCCTGGCCAGCACCTACAGCGACCAGCAGGACTGGCTGCAGACCCTGGACAGCCTGCTCGACCAACCGCCGGCTCGCTGGCCCCGTGCGCTATACCCGACGGCTTTCAAAGTACTGAGCAACCCACAGGTGGCACGCTCGCTGGGCATCGAGGAAATCGACCCGCAGGCCGTTGCGCGCCAGTTGAGTGAAGGAGAGAAGCACCCATGACATTGCGTCGCCGATGGGATATCCAGACCCGCACTCAGCTCATCAGCCTGGGCCCGGCCCTGCTCCTGACCCTGCTACTGATCAGCTTTTTTACCTTCGTGCGTATCCAGGACTTGCGCCAGGAGCTCAACCACACCGGGCAACTGATCGCCAATCAACTGGCGCCAGCCACCGAGTACGGGGTGATCTCCGGCAACAACGAGGGCCTGGAGAGCCTGCTGCAGGCAACCCTGGCCACGCCCCACGTGCACTTCCTGGAGGTGCAGGACAGCGCCAACAACATCCTGGTGTACGTGGAACAGCCCTCGGCCAGCCACAACCACGCGCAGCAGATCAAGGTATTCCAGGCCCCGGTACGCCTGCAGCGCATCCAGGTGCACAACGACTTTCTGCAGAACGACCCGGCCAGCGTGGCTGCCCAGGGCGATGGTTACCTGGGCCGGGTGATCGTCGGCATGTCCAACGACGCCTTCAGCCAGCGCCAGCAGGAAATCCTCCTCAAGGCCGCCATCCTCGCGCTGTTCGCCCTGCTCTTCACCTTCCTCCTGGCCCGGCGCCTGGCGGCCGGCCTGGCACAGCCTATCCGCGCCATGGGCGATGCGGTGAAGGCAATCCAGGAAGGGGATTTCAAGACCCCGCTGCCGATCGTCGACGATGGCGAGCTGGGCAACCTGGCCCGGCACATCAACAACCTCGCCGCCGGCCTGGAACTGGCCAGCCGCGAGCAGCACCAGGCCATGTCCCAGTTGATCCAGACCCGGGAAGAGGCGGAACGGGCGAACAAGGCCAAGTCGGATTTCCTGGCGATGATGAGCCACGAGCTGCGCACACCGATGAACGGTGTGCTGGGCATGCTGCAACTGCTGGAAACCACCCAGATGACCCAGGAACAGAGCGAGTACGCGGCGCTGGCGTCGGAATCCACCGAACACCTGCTGAAGGTGATCAACGACATCCTCGACTTCTCCCGCATCGAACGCTCGGCCCTGGAACTGGAGCACATCCCGTTCAACCTTGCCGAACTGATCACCAGCTCGGCCCAGGCCTTCCAGCACAGCGCCCTGCAACGCGGCCTGGACTTGCAACTGCGGCTGCCGCCGGGCATGGAGTCGCTGCAGGTCAAGGGCGACCCGACGCGAATCCGGCAGATCCTGGTCAACCTGATCGGCAACGCCCTGAAATTCACCGAGCAGGGCAGCATCACCATCGAGCCCCAGTGGCAGGCCCTGGATCACGAACTGCTGTGGTTCACCTGCGCAGTGCGCGACAGCGGTATCGGCATCAGCCCGGCCAGCCTGGAGCTGATGTTCGACGCCTTCCAGCAGGCCGACAGTTCGATTTCCCGTCGCTATGGCGGCACCGGCCTGGGCCTGCCCATCGCCCGCACCCTGGCCGAGCGCATGGGTGGCACCCTGCGGGCCCAGAGCGAGGAAGGCCGAGGCTCGGTGTTCACCCTGGAAATCCCCCTGGCGCTGTTCCAGCAGAGCCTGCCGGTACTGGCCCCGCGGATGAGCAGCAATCAGCACTCCGGTGAAGGCCGCAACGTGCTGCTGGTGGAAGACAACCCGGTGAACCAGACCGTGATCCAGGCCATGCTGCGCAGCCTGGGGTTCACCGTGAGCATCGTCACCGACGGCGCCCAGGCAGTCCGCAGTGCCGAAAGCCTGATCTTCGAGGCGATTATGATGGATTGCCGACTGCCGCTGGTCGACGGCTATGAAGCCACCCGGCAGATCCGCCAACTGCCCGGCTGTGCCGATTTACCGATCATCGCCCTGACCGCCAACGCCTTGCAGGGCGACCGTGAAGCCTGCCTTGCAGCGGGCATGAACGACTACCTGGCCAAGCCTTTCAAGCGCGCGGATCTGCAGCAAATTCTCCAACGTTGGGTGCAATAACCGGCTATTTTCCAACAGCTACGACTGGCGTCATGGGCGAAAGTGCGGCAGTCTTAGGCACCCGACGGGGCCCTGAAAAGGCCCTCAAAAAAAATTTCAGTGCACAAGTGTACATTCATGCCCTTTGCGCTGTGACTTTCACTACAACGCAATAGTCTATGAGTAGGCTGCCGGCTCGAGGCATGAACGCTTCGATCGGCCGGGAAGATTTGCCCAACCCTGCCGCACGGGACTATTGAGGAGCTCGCATGACCAAACAAAACGCCTTTACTCGGGAAGACCTGCTGCGCTGCAGTCGCGGTGAGCTGTTCGGCCCAGGTAACGCGCAACTGCCCGCCCCCAACATGCTGATGGTGGATCGCATCACCCATATCAGCGAAGAGGGTGGCAAGTACGGTAAAGGTGAGTTGGTCGCTGAGCTGGATATCACTCCAGACCTGTGGTTCTTCGCTTGCCACTTCGAAGGCGACCCGGTGATGCCAGGCTGCCTGGGCCTGGATGCCATGTGGCAACTGGTGGGCTTCTTCCTCGGCTGGCAGGGCTTGCCGGGCCGCGGTCGCGCCCTGGGTTCGGGGGAAGTGAAATTCTTCGGCCAGGTCCTGCCGACCGCCAAGAAAGTCACCTATAACATTCACATCAAGCGCGTGCTCAAGGGCAAGCTGAACATGGCCATCGCCGATGGTTCGGTCAGCGTTGACGGCCGCGAAATCTATACCGCCGAAGGCCTCCGGGTCGGCGTGTTTACTTCAACTGACAACTTCTAAGGGTTATCCGCATGCGCCGCGTCGTTATCACAGGTCTTGGCATTGTTTCGTGCCTGGGCAATGACAAAGAGACCGTCTCCGCTAACCTGCGTGCAAGTCGCCCTGGCATCCGCTTCAACCCGGAATATGCCGAAATGGGTCTGCGTAGCCAGGTTTCCGGCTCCATTGACCTGAACCTCGAAGAGCTGATCGACCGCAAGATCTATCGCTTCGTCGGCCACGCGGCGGCTTACGCCTACCTGGCCATGAAAGACGCCATCGCCGACTCCGGCCTGAGCGAAGAACAAGTGTCCAACCCGCGCACCGGCCTGATCGCCGGTTCCGGCGGCGCCTCGACCCTGAACCAGATGGAAGCGCTGGACATCCTGCGCGAGAAAGGCGTCAAGCGCGTTGGCCCATACCGCGTTACGCGGACCATGAGCAGCACCGTTTCCGCCTGCCTGGCCACCCCGTTCAAGATCAAGGGCCTGAACTACTCCATCGCTTCTGCCTGCGCCACCAGTGCTCACTGCATCGGTACCGCCATGGAACAGATCCAGATGGGCAAGCAGGACATCGTCTTCGCCGGTGGCGGTGAAGAAGAGCATTGGACCCAGTCGTTCCTGTTCGACGCCATGGGTGCCCTGTCGACCCAGTACAACGAAACCCCGGAAAAGGCCTCCCGCGCCTACGACGCCAAGCGTGACGGTTTCGTCATCGCCGGTGGTGGCGGCATGGTGGTGGTCGAGGAGCTGGAACACGCTCTGGCCCGTGGCGCCAAGATCTACGCGGAAATCGTCGGCTACGGCGCCACTTCCGATGGCTACGACATGGTGGCTCCAAGCGGCGAAGGTGCAATCCGCTGCATGGAAATGGCCATGTCCACCGTCGACACTCCTATCGACTACCTGAACACCCACGGCACTTCGACCCCGGTCGGCGACGTCGCGGAAATGAAGGGCGTGCGTGAAGTGTTCGGCGACAAGGCCCCGGCCATCAGCTCCACCAAGAGCCTGTCGGGTCACTCCCTGGGCGCTGCCGGCGTTCACGAAGCGATCTACTGCATGCTGATGATGGAAGGCAACTTCATGGCCGGTTCGGCCAACATCGACGAGCTGGATCCGGAAGTGGCCGATATGCCGATCCTGACCAAGACCCGCGAAGACGCCACCATCAACACCGTGATGAGCAACAGCTTCGGCTTCGGTGGCACCAACGCCACCCTGGTCCTGAAGCGCTGGCAGGGTAAGTAAGCCCCGCCGCTTCGCCGAATGAAAAAGCCCCGACCGGTTCGGGGCTTTTTTTCGCCTGCCAGAAGGCTCAGACCGAGAAACGCGCCACCATGCTGTTCAGGTCCACCGCCAGGCGCGACAACTCCTGGCTGGCCGCACTGGTCTGATTGGCCCCGGCGGAGGTCTGCAAGGCCAGGTCGCGGATGTTCATCAGGTTGCGGTCCACCTCCCGCGCCACTGCCGCCTGCTGCTCCGAGGCGCTGGCAATGACGATGTTGCGCTCATTGATCTGGGTGAAGGCCGATGCGATTTCCTCCAGCGCCTGTCCTGCCGCCTTGGCCACCTCCAGGGTCGAATGGGCGCGGTTGTTGCTCTGCTGCATGGAACTGACGGCCTGGTCGGTGCCCTGCTGGATACCGCCGATCATCTGCTCGATTTCCTGGGTCGACTGCTGGGTCCGATGAGCCAGGGCCCGGACTTCATCGGCCACCACTGCGAACCCGCGTCCCGCATCCCCGGCCCGTGCCGCCTCGATGGCCGCGTTCAACGCCAGCAGGTTGGTCTGCTCGGCAATGGAACGGATCACCTCCAGTACCTTGCTGATGCCATAGACCTTCTGCGCCAGATCCTCCACCTGGCTGGCATTGGCCGTCACGTCCTGCGCCAGCGACTCAATCGAGAGCACCGTCTGGTGCACCTGCTCGCGCCCGTGCTGGGCGATGCGGTCGGACTCCCGCGAGGCCTCGGACGTGGCCACTGCGTTACTGGCCACCTCCTCCACCGCTGCGGTCATCTGGTTTACCGCCGTGGCCGCCTGTTCGATCTCCAGGCTCTGCTGATGCAGGCCACGGGTCGCATCCTCGGTGACACAACTGAGCTCTTCCGAGGCCGAGGCCAGCTGGCTGGATGAATCGGAGATGCGCCGGATGGTTTCCCGCAGGCTGTGCTGCATGGCCTTGAGCGCGTGCAGCAGGCGCGCCGGCTCGTCCCTGCCGGTCACCGTGATAGTGCCGGTCAGATCGCCGCCGGCCACCACTTCGGCCACATTCACCGACTGCGCCAGAGGCAGGACGATACTGCGGGTCAACAACAGGGCCAGGCCGATGGTCACCAGCGCCGCCAGGGCAATCATGCCGATCACCCATACCCGCGACTTGCTGAACACCGCCTGGGCCATATCGGTGGCATGGGTCGCGCTTTGCTTGTTCAGCTCCACCAGCTCGTGCAGGGTCGCGGCCATCTCATCGGCCAGCTGGTTCATTTCGCCATTGACCACCTTGACCGCTTCCTCCAGCTGGTTCTGGCTGGAGAGCTGCATGACCCGTTCCTGGCGTTGCAGGTACTGTTTTTCGATGGTCTTGAAGCGATCGAACAGGACCCGCTCCTGGGGCAGGAGGATCAAGGATTCGTAGCGGCTCTGGGCACCCCCCAGGACACTCTTGATCTCGTTGATCTTGTTTTCGTTCTGGGTGATCGCCTGCGGGTCGCGATTGATCAACAACCGCAGGGTCAGGGCGCGAATGCGCAGCAGGTCCTGGTTCATTTCCCCTACGGACATCACGCTGGGCAGCCAATTGCTTTCCACTTCATCGGACTGCTGGCGCATATTGCCCATCTGCATCAAGGCGAATGCCCCCAGGGCAAACACCATCAGCGCCAGCAAGCCGAAACCCAGGCTCGCCCGTAGCGCAATGTTCAGACTTCTAAGACTCATTCCTCTGGCTCCTTCCTAGAGCGCTGCAAGAACTTGCAGCAGGGTGCTCTTAGACGGTATCGGGCCATTGGAAAATTGCGTAAGACAAAAACGTGATATCAAAACGCCCTAGCACTCCAATACTTGGGCGTAAAACGATTCAGCGCACAGAAAATCGCTGTTCTGCCAACAATCGGTCGCCCTGGAAGACCATGAAACGCCACTCGCCCGGGACCACCTCATGGCTTTCGGTGAACTCATAGGCCATCACGTCCTGGGGAGCGTTGGGCACCAGTTTCTGAGTGATTTCGAACTTGTCATGGCGTACCCCGTCCGGCGTACGGATGCCCGGCGTCAGGTAAAGAAGAGTCAGGGGCTGATCTTCGGCCACCTTGCCCAGCAACTGGTAACGCATGCCGAACTTGGTCCCCAGCCTGGCGGGCACCACGGAGGTCTGCTGGATCTTCTCGTTGCTGCGGCGCAGCACCCGCTCCCCCGATTGCAGCTCGGCCTTGGGACCTTCGAACACGCCGTATTCCACCGGCCCTTCGACACGGACTTCGGCGCTGGCCAGGCCACTGAAGATCATCAGCGCCGCCAGTGCGCTTAAACGAGTGAGGTGCATATCGCGCTCCTTGATTGAGATGGCGCGAGCTTATGAAGCAGGCATGACAGGCTGATGACAGTCTGGCGCCTGCTAGGGACGATGGTTGGCGGGAAGGATGGCGAGGAAATTGTCATGGGCCACCTTGCGTGCCACCTCCTGCGGCAAGGCGTCAAGAAAGCCATCGAACCCCCGCAGCTCGCTCCCCAGTTTGTTGAAGCGCCCGACCACGTCCGAACCCAGCATGAAGCGCTCCGGGAAGCGCTCCACCAGCTGCAGCCAGGCCGGGTCGGGGTTGCCCTGCTTATCCAGCAGATAGGGCGTGAGCAAGCTCCAGGACAGGTCGATGTAGAGGTTGGGGTAGCTCTCCAGCAGCCGCATCAGGGTCGGCAGCAGGAACTCCAGCCGGGTCTGGTGACGATGGATCTCGGCACTGGTGCCGGCATGGGCCCAGATAAAACGCGTATGGGGGTGATTGCGCAGCGGCTCTTCGATTTCCGCCAGGTACAGCGGATTGCGCTCGCGCTTGGAGGTGATGTTGGAGTGCAGCATGACCGGCAGGTCGTTCTCGGCCGCCAGGTGATAGACCTTGGTCATCGCCTCGTTATTGGCCCGCGGCGTGTCGCCGGCGGTCAGCGCGGTGAGATCGTCGTGCCGGGTGAAGACCTCGCCGATGCCCTGCCACAGCCCCGGGTCGAGATCGAGCATTCGCTGGATATGCGCCGCGGAGTTCTTGTCGTTGGGGTTGAACCCCGAAAGGAACGGATGAAAGCGCCGGCGCTGCTCGGCCGGCAGCTTTTTCACCGCGGCGGCCACCAGCACGTCGGTGGCGCTGTACCAGTAGGCCGCGGCATCGTCCCCGGCGTAGTAGCGCGGGCGCTTGGGCTCATCCTCGTGCCATTTCTTGGCCACCGGAATCCCGGCAATCATCACCTGCTCGATGCGGTTGTCATCCATGGCCTTGAGCAAGGCTTCCATGCCCGCGGTTTCCTGGAAGAAGTCCACGTAATGCAGGTGCGCGTCGCTGTACACATAGTCACGCGCCTGGGCCACCGCCAGCGGCAGCATCAGCAGCGCCCACAAACAGCTTGCTTGAACAGGGTTCCAGTGCACCGGGCCGCCTCCCATGGATCGAAGCAGGATAGACCGCGACGCCGAGCCGCAGGTTCAGAAAAAGGGGAACGCCCGCGCTTCGATATGCTCTATAACTTCAGCACCCTTACAGCCTGATCCTTATTCATCACTGCCTGAGGTTTGCCATGACCATCACCGTCAATACCGAGTCCAGCGAAGGTTTCCGCCACAGCATCCAGGTCGACGACCACCAGTTGTTCACCGACCTGCCCAAGTCCGCCGGTGGCGAAGGCACCGCCCCCGAGCCCCATGACTACTTCGATGCCGCCCTGGGCGCCTGCAAGGCCCTGACCCTCAAGCTCTACGCGCAGAAGAAGAACATCCCGCTGACCGGGGTCACCGTGGAGATCAAGCACGACAACAGCGAAGAGCAGAAAGGCAAGTACGCCCTGCATGTGAAGCTGACCCTCAAGGGCGTGCTCACCGACGCCCAGCGTGATGAGCTGCATCGGGTGGCCGACCGTTGCCCGATCCACAAGCTGATGACCACCAGCGAAGTCAGCATCGAGACCCACCTCTCCGAAGGCGCCTTCAGCCAGTAGCGGCAAGGCGGGCACAAGCGGGTTATGCTCCCGGGCATAACCCGATCAGCCTGGAATCCGCCATGAACTCCCCCCTCGTGATCCGTCCCCGTGCCGAGGACGTTGAAGGCCAGCCCATCCTGCGCCCCCTGCCTTCGGCCCAGTGCCGCAGTGTCGGGCCTTTCGTGTTCTTCGACCACATGCTGGAAACCCGCTACCCGCCGGGCAAGGGCATGAATATCCGCCAGCATCCGCATATCGGCCTCTCCACCCTGACCTACCTGTTCGCCGGGCAGATCCAGCACAAGGACAGCCTGGGCTCCGACCAGATCGTGGGCGCCGGGGACGTCAGCTGGATGACCGCCGGCAGCGCCATCGCCCATGTCGAGCGCACGCCAGCACCCTTGCAGGCCCAGGGATTTGCCATGCACGGCCTGCAGGTCTGGCTGGCCTCGCCCAAAGAACAGGAGCAGGGCCCGGGGCACTACAGCCATCACCCGGCCAGCAGCCTGCCGGTGAGCGACAACCTGGGGGTGAGCATTCGGATGATTGCCGGCAGCGGTTTCTGCCTGGAGTCGCCGGTGCCGGTGCTCTCCCCCACCCTGTATGCCGAGTTGCGGCTGCAGACCGCCACCAGCCTGCTGATTCCCACCGAGCATCAACAGCGTGCGCTGTATGTACTGGAGGGCGAGGCACAACTGGACGGCGAGCCATTACCCGTGCACTCGCTGGTGGTATTGCCAGAGGGGGAGAACGCCACGCTGTTCGCCGAGAGCGATTGCCACGCGGTGCTGATCGGCGGCGCCGCCCTGGACGGCCCGCGGCGGATCAACTGGAACTTCGTCGCCAGCGATCCACTGTTGATCGATGAAGCTCGCAGACGCTGGGCCGCCGGGGACTGGCCGCAGGTGCCGGGAGAAAGCGAGCGCATCGAATTGCCACCCGCCCGCCACTGATCGGTAGGGGCCGGTTTGCCGGCGAACAGGCCCGTGAGTCTGGCGTTGCTCTCACTGACGCCTTCGCTGGCAAGCCAGCTCCTACGGGATCAGGGTCGGTGGGTCAGCCGCTAAAGACTTCGTCCAGCAGGTAATGCATGGTGGCGAAGGCCCGGGCCGAGGTCTTGGCGTCGTACATCATCTTGCCCGGCAGGTTGGCGTGGGTGTCGGTGAAGGAATGCACCGCGCCACCGTAGCTGACCAGTTGCCAGTCCACTCCCGCGGCGTCCATTTCCGCTTCGAAGGCCGGCAGTTGCTCCTTGGCCACGAACGGGTCCGCCGCGCCGTGCAGTACCAGTACCGAACCCTTGATGTTGTTGGCATCGGCAGGGTTGGGGGTGTCCAGGGTGCCGTGGAACGACACCGCCGCCTTCACCGGCGCGCCACTGCGGGCCAGTTCCAGGGCGCAGCAGCCGCCAAAGCAGAAGCCGAAGGTGGCCAGCCTGGAGGTGTCCACCGCGGCTTCGCCCTGGCTCTGCAAGGCCGCAAAGGCCGCCTGCATGCGCTTGCGCAACAACGCCCGGTCATCCTTGAGCGGCATCATCGCGGCACCGGCCTGGCTCGCATCGCCGGGGCGCAGCGACTGGCCATACAGATCGGCGATCAGCACCACATAACCCTTGGCCGCCACCGCCTCGGCGATCTTCTCCGCGCCGGCGCTGACACCCATCCAGTTCGGCGCCATCAGCAACCCCGGACGCGCAGCTTTATGGGCGGCATCGAAGGCCAGGCGGCCTTCATAGGGCTGGCCATCGATCTGATAGACCACGGAACGCACTGTGATTTGACTCATGACTCATCTTCTCCAGTAGGGGGACACCAGAATGAAAAAACCCGCCGAAGCGGGTTTTTCTTGCAACGTGGTTAAACCGACAGCTCCACCAGCAGCTTGTTCAGCCGGCGCACATAGGCCGCCGGATCCTTCAAGCTGTCACCGGCCGCCAGGGCCGCCTGATCGAAGAGAATGTGCGACAGGTCGCCAAAGCGCTCTTCGCTCTGCTCGCCGTCGAGTTTCTCGATCAGCGGGTGAGTCGGGTTGAACTCGAAGATCGGCTTGGAATCCGGAACCTTCTGCCCGCTGGCTTCAAGGATCTGACGCATTTGCAGCCCCAGGTCCTGCTCGCCAATGGCCAGGATCGCCGGCGAGTCGGTCAGGCGGTGGGAAACCCGCACTTCGCTGACACTCTCGCCCAGGGCGGTCTTGATCCGCTCCACCAAGCCTTCCTTGGTCTTGGCGACTTCCTCGGCAGCCTTCTTGTCCTCTTCGGAGTCGAGGTTGCCCAGGTCCAGGTCGCCGCGCGCCACGTCGACAAAGCTCTTGCCGTCGAACTCGTTGAGGTAGCTCATCAGCCACTCGTCGATACGGTCGGTGAGCAGCAGCACTTCGATGCCTTTCTTGCGGAAGACTTCCAGGTGCGGGCTGTTCTTCACCTGGGCGTAGGATTCGCCGGTGAGGAAGTAGATCTTGTCCTGGCCTTCCTTGGCGCGAGCCAGGTAGTCGGCCAAGGAGACATTCTGCTCGCCGTCGTCGCCCTGGGTGGAGGCGAAGCGCAGCAGGCCGGCGATCTTCTCCTTGTTGGCGAAGTCCTCGGCCGGGCCTTCCTTCATCACCTGGCCGAAGTTCTTCCAAAAGCCCTTGTATTGCTCGGGTTCGTTCTTCGCCAGTTTCTCCAGCATGTCGAGGACACGCTTGGTCAGCGCCGACTTCATCGAGTCGATGATCGGGTCTTTCTGCAGGATTTCCCGCGAGACGTTCAGCGACAGGTCGTTGGAATCCACCACACCCTTGATGAAGCGCAGGTACAGCGGCAGGAACGACTCGGCCTGATCCATGACGAACACGCGCTGCACGTAGAGCTTGAGGCCCTTGGGCGCTTCACGCTGGTACAGGTCGAACGGCGCGCGAGCCGGTACGTAGAGCAGCGAGCTGTACTCCAGCTTGCCTTCGACCTTGTTGTGGCTCCAGCTCAGCGGGTTCTCGAAGTCATGGGCGATGTGCTTGTAGAACTCCTGGTATTCCTCGTCCTTGATCTCGGTACGCGGGCGGGTCCACAGGGCACTGGCGCGGTTGACGGTTTCCCACTCCAGCGCAGGTTTCTCTTCGCCTTCAGCGGCAGCGGCTTCTTTGGGCAGCTCGATCGGCAGCGCGATGTGGTCGGAATACTTCTTGATGATGTTGCGCAGGCGCCAGCCATCGGCGAACTCGTCTTCACCGGACTTCAGGTGCAGAACGATGCGGGTACCGCGCTCGGCCTTGTCGATGGTCGCAACTTCGAACTCGCCTTCGCCCTTGGACGACCAGTGCACGCCTTCGCTGGCGGGCAGACCGGCACGGCGGCTGAACACTTCAACCTGGTCGGCCACGATAAAGGCGGAGTAGAAACCCACGCCGAACTGACCGATCAGGTGCGAGTCCTTCTTCTGGTCGCCGGTGAGGTTCTTCATGAAATCGGCAGTGCCGGACTTGGCGATGGTCCCCAGGTGGGTGATCACATCTTCTCGGCTCATGCCGATACCGTTGTCTTCGAGGGTGACGGTTTTCGCGTCCTTGTCGAAGCTCACACGGATTTTCAGTTCGGCGCCACCTTCCAGCAACTCGGGCTTGGACAGGGCTTCGAAGCGCAATTTGTCGACGGCGTCAGAGGCGTTCGAGATCAATTCGCGAAGGAAGATTTCCTTGTTGGAATACAGCGAATGGATCATGAGGTGCAGCAGTTGCTTCACCTCGGTCTGGAAGCCCAGGGTTTCCTTTTGAGTTTCCACACTCATGGTCATCAAACTCCAATCAGATGGCATTGGCCGCGTTCCGGGAGCGGAGGGCGGCGGGATGACATGAAAGTGGGGGTCGCTCGCTGGATTTCAAGGGCCGGTGCTCTCTTCGATCTTGAAATGTGCGCGAGCGGTGGCAATCGACTCCTCGGCAGTGCTCTGCCAGGCGGTGATGGCGACATTGGCCACCCTCCTGCCCTGCCGGCATACCTGGCAGCGGGCAAAGGTGTCGCGAAACTGCCCGGCGCGCAGGTAGTCGAGGGAAAAGTCGATGATTTTCGGCACCCCGGGCGAGCCGGTGAGAATCAGCAAATGCAAGGCGGCCGCCAGTTCCATGAAACCGGCGATCACTCCACCGTGCAGGGCTGGAAGCAGAGGGTTGCCGATATTGTCCTTGTTGGCCGGCAGGCGAAACAGCAGTTCATCTCCCAGTTGCGTGCACTCGATGCCAATCAGCTTCGCGTAGGGGATCTGCTCCAGCAACGCGGTGTAATCGCCCTGCTGGCGAGCCTGCTCCAGGAGTGCTCGAAGGTCCGTGCTCATGCCCGCTCCCCCTTGATCGAGCTGGCCAGCCCGCGGCTGCCCTTGAGCCCCCGGCCCATGCGCATGAAAGTGCCGACGACATGAGCCACGGGACGCTCGGGATCATCCTGATAGGCAAAGCCGCGGGTAAAGATCACATCGGTGGTGACCCGGTAACACTGGGCAAAGCCGTGCACGTCATGATGAGGGACCGCCGGATGCATATAGTCTATGCGCAGGTCCAGGGTCGGACACACCTCGAACTCCGGCAGCACGCAAAGCGTGGCCATGCCACAGGCGCTGTCCATCAGCGTGGTCAGGGCACCGCCGTGAATGATCCCGGTTTGCGGGTCGCCGACAATCTGCGGACTGTAGGGCAAGGTCAGGGTCAGGCCCTCCTCAGAGGCGCTATGTACCCGGATGCCCAGCACCTGGCAGTGGCGCAAGGCGGAAAGAAAGCGCGCCGCACGCTCAGAAATAGGGTTTTGCGCCATGGGATTTATCTCTTTTTATTGTCGGGAATGTGCGTTGAATGAAGCAGGCAAAAGTTCCATGAAATGACTACTTAATATATCTGTGAGTCTCAAGGAACTTAAATCACAAGGCCATGATCGAAAGGCCAGTAGATATCTTCACTAAGGAGAAACACCCCATGCGTAAGACTTTAGCTATTGCCCTGATGCTGACCGCTTCCCTCGGTCTGGCTGCCTGCGACAAAAAATCCGAGGACAAAGCTCAAGATGCCAATCAACATGCTGAGCAAGCCCAACAGAAAATGAACGAAGCTCAGGATAAAGTGAACGACGCGGCAAAAGAAAACGCCGAAGCAGCCAAAGATCAGGCTGAATCCAACAAGGCTGCTGCTGAAGAAAGCGCCAAGGAAGCAGCTCCTAAAACCAACTAAGTCGGTTTTAGCGCAACAAAGAACAAAGCCCGCCAAGTGCGGGCTTTTTCTTGCTCGTAAAACAGTCGCTCAATACAACAGTGCTTAGTTGCCGGGCAAGCAACTAAGCGTTGAAGATCAGCCGCCTGCCCCCAGGAACAATTCGTCCTGGTGGGGCTCTGCCTGCAACGGCTGCATTGGCACCGACTCATTGCCCGGGGACTCCAGTGCATAGTGCAAGGGGCTGGAAATGGGCAGCAACCTGATGGGAAAGTCGTAGTGGGCGGTAACAGGCGCCAGCCATTGGCGGGTCTGGTAATCCGCTGCCGCGATACTCATGAAACAAGGGTGCGGGATGTCCTGCGGCGAACGCCCGGCCAGCAACATGACCCATTCCCAGTCAGTTGCCGCTTCGACCTTGAAGCTCCCGTCATCGGCCGTCAGGAACTGTGCGCCACACAAGGCGCCCTTGGCCCCGGCGATCGGCATGCCGCTCAATGCATCTACCACCCTGCCCCGGGCTTCGCCATTCAGATACAGGGTTTGCGCCCTGCAGCCCGACAACAGGAAGAACCCCAGGCACAGGTACTTCAGGGCACGCGAACTGCTCATTGGTCAACTCCTTTCAACCGTTCAATCGATCAGCCATCAACGCTCAGGCTGCATCTTTGGGGCTATCGACCACAGGTTGTTCTGTCGGTGTATAGACCATGACCTCAAGTACATCGGAGTGGAACTCCCGCCGATACAGGACAAACACCACACCCGCGCTCATCAGCATGAATAACCAGGGGCTGACGAACCAGGCCAGCATGGTCATGCCGAAGTAATAGGAACGCAATCCGAAGTTGAACTGGTTGGCCGCCATGGAAATTACCCGAGCCGCTCGCGATGCAAAAGCCTTGCGCTCCTGCTCGGAAACATGACGCTCGCCGATCATTGGCGCCGACCCCACCAGCACTGCGGCGAAGTTGTACTGGCGCATGCACCAGCTGAAGGTAAAGAAGGCATAGACGAACACCAGCGCCAGGCACAGCAGCTTGATTTCCGACATGCCCTGGGACGCCTGCTGGACCATGGGAATGTCCGCCAATAGCGACACTGCACGCTCCGAGGCGCCCAGCACGGTGAGGATGCCCGCCAGGATGATCAGGGTGCTGGAGGCGAAGAACGAGGCATTGCGCTCCAGGTTGCCGATCACGCTGGCATCGGCGATGCGGTTGTCCCGCAGCAGCATGCGGCGCATCCAGTCCTCGCGATACAGGTGCAGGACGCTGGCCAGGCACGCGGTGTCCCTTCCCTTCCAACTGGCGTAGCGGGTATAGCCACCCCAGCAGACGACGAACCACAGGGCGGCCAGTAGGTGGATCAGGTTGGCTTGAACGAACGACATGCAAATTCCTGTAAGGCGTTGGCAGAAGACAAAAGCAAAGGGCACTGCTTCGACGCCCCGCAGGGGAAAAAGACACCGCTGTACGCCCATAAAAAATGCCCCGCATCCATCGATGCGGGGCATTTTTTAAGGGGCTCGGGGGCCGCTTGTGGCGCCCCCGGGCCATCAACTTCAGGTCAGGCCAGGGCTTCGCTGCGCTTGCCCAGCAGGCGATCGCAGATCACTGCCACCACCAGCACGATCACCGACGGCACCAGCCACGCCAGGCCCTGCTCGCTCAGCGGCAAGTGCGACAGCTGGGTTGGCATCCAGCCGGCCAGGCCCGCGCCCTTGAGGGCATCGATCAGGCCAAACACGAAGGACACCAGCATCACCGGGCCGACGATACGGCGCTGGTCCTGCCAGAAGTCCTTGCAGAAGCTCAGGGCCACCAGGGCGATGCACGGCGGGTAAATCGCGGTCAGCACCGGGATCGAGAACGCGATCAGCTTGGTCAGGCCCAGGTTCGATACCAGCAGCGAGAACGCCGCGAGGATCACCACCAGCGTCTTGTAGGACAGCGGCAGGACACGGCTGAAGTACTCGGCGCAGGCGCAGGTCAGGCCCACGGCGGTCACCAGGCAGGCCAGGGAGATCAGCACCGCGAGGAAACCGCTGCCCAGGGAACCGAAGGTGTGCTGCACATAGGCGTGCAATACCGCGGCGCCGTTGCTGGCACCGGCGGCCACTTCATGGCTGCCCGAGCCCAGGCGGAACAGGCTGACGTAGACCAGCGCCAGGCCGACCCCGGCGATCAGGCCGGCGATCACGGCATAACGGGTAATGAGCCGAGGCGACTCGACCCCGCGGGAACGGATGGCATTGACAATGACGATGCCGAACACCAGCGCGCCCAGGGTATCCATGGTCAGGTAACCATTGATGAAGCCCTGGGAGAATGGTGCTGCAACGTACTCGGGAGTGGCGGTGCCGATGTCGCCGGCGGGCAAGGCAAAGGCCGCAATGCCCAGCACAGCCAGGGCGATGATCTTCAGCGGCGCCAGGAAGCGTCCGACGGTGTCCAGCAGCCGGCCCGGGTACAGGGAGATGAAGAACACCAGCAGGAAGTACACCGAACTGTAGAGGAACAGGGCCAGCGGGCTTTCGCCGGTCAACGGCGCCAGGCCCACTTCAAAGGACACGGTAGCGGTACGTGGCGTGGCGAACAGCGGGCCTACCGCCAGGTAGCAGACCGCTGCCAGCAGGCCACCGGCCAGCTTGCCGATAGGCGTGCTCAGCGCGTCCATGGCACCGCCGACCTTGGCCAGGGCAACCACGGTGATCACCGGCAGACCGACCGCAGTGATCAGGAAGCCCAGCGCCGCCATCCAGACATGGGGTCCGGACTGCAGGCCGACGATAGGCGGGAAAATGATGTTGCCGGCCCCGACGAACAGGGCAAAAGTCATAAAGCCGAGTGCCAGGATGTCCTGGCCTTTCAACACTTTCATTAAGGAAATACCACACTACTGAATCGGAATTTAGAGAGGGATTTCCCTTATGGGTGAGGGAAATGCTGTCAGTCCGTATAAGACTGACCCGTTTAGCGCGCAGCGACCTTGTGGGCAGCAGACGCAAAAAGAGGCGGCTAGATTACAGAATCGGTAAGACAAGCGCACTGTTCCAGGGCGAACTATCCGATATGCGACAGAATGATGTCGCATTTTTGAAATTATATTTCCCCCAGGCTCTGTGCAGGATGCAGGTCTCCTACGGCAGAAAGCACAAAGGCCACCCGAAGGTGGCCTTTGTGGTTGAAGCGTCAGCTAAGCGCGAGGCTTACTTGACAGCCCAACCGGTCAGCTCGGCCAGGGCCTTGCCGATGTCTGCCAGCGAACGCACGGTTTTCACGCCTGCGTCTTGCAGAGCAGCGAATTTCTCGTCTGCAGTGCCTTTGCCGCCAGAGATGATTGCGCCAGCATGGCCCATGCGCTTGCCCGGAGGAGCAGTCACACCAGCGATGTAGGAAACAACCGGCTTGGTCACGTGAGCCTTGATGTAGGCAGCCGCTTCTTCTTCAGCCGAACCGCCGATCTCACCGATCATCACGATCGCTTCGGTCTTCGGGTCCTCCTGGAACAGCTTCAGGATGTCGATGAAGTTCGAACCCGGGATCGGGTCACCACCGATGCCGACACAGGTGGACTGACCGAAACCGGCGTCAGTAGTCTGCTTAACAGCTTCGTAGGTCAGGGTGCCGGAACGGGAAACGATACCGACCTTGCCTGGCAAGTGAATGTGACCTGGCATGATGCCGATCTTGCATTCGCCTGGGGTGATCACGCCTGGGCAGTTAGGGCCGATCAGGGTCACACCCAGCTCGTCGCACTTAACCTTGGCGTCCAGCATGTCCAGGGTAGGAATGCCTTCGGTGATGCAGACGATCAGCTTGATGCCGCCGAAGGCCGCTTCCAGGATCGAGTCCTTGCAGAAAGGAGCTGGAACGTAGATCACGCTGGCGGTAGCGCCGGTGGCAGCTACAGCGTCTTTCACGGTGTTGAACACTGGCAGGCCCAGGTGCTCGGTGCCGCCTTTGCCAGGAGTTACGCCGCCAACCATCTTGGTGCCGTACTCGATGGCTTGCTGGGTGTGGAAACTACCTTGCGAACCGGTAATGCCCTGGCAGATAACTTTGGTGTCTTTATTGATCAGGACGCTCATTATTTGCCCTCCGCAGCTTTGACAACTTGTTGAGCAGCGTCGGTCAGGCTGGTAGCAGCGATGATGTTCAAGCCGCTTTCTGCCAGTACTTTAGCGCCCAGTTCAGCGTTGTTGCCTTCAAGGCGAACA
Organism: Pseudomonas sp. 8(2025); assembly: GCF_052665325.1. Lineage (NCBI taxonomy): Bacteria > Pseudomonadati > Pseudomonadota > Gammaproteobacteria > Pseudomonadales > Pseudomonadaceae > Pseudomonas > Pseudomonas sp. 8(2025). The sequence goes on from NZ_JBQOIE010000013.1 coordinate 38,149, forward strand.
ACAACCGGGATTTTCACGCCGACTTCTTTCACGGCGCCGATGATGCCTTCGGCAATCATGTCGCAGCGAACGATGCCGCCGAAGATGTTGACCAGTACTGCAGCGACGTTGGTGTCGGACAGGATGATCTTGAAGGCTTCGGTCACGCGCTCTTTGGTAGCACCACCACCTACGTCGAGGAAGTTGGCTGGCTTGCCGCCGTGCAGGTTGACGATGTCCATGGTACCCATGGCCAGGCCGGCACCGTTGACCATGCAGCCGATGTTGCCTTCCAGAGCTACGTAGTTCAGTTCGAACTTGGCAGCGTGGGCTTCGCGCGGATCGTCCTGGGACGGATCGTGGAAGGTTTTCAGCTTAGGCTGACGGTACATGGCGTTGGCGTCGATGTTGATCTTCGCGTCCAGGCAGTGCAGATCGCCGTCGGCCTTGATCACCAGCGGGTTCACTTCCAGCAGGGCCAGATCGTGATCCTGGAACAGTTTGGCCAGACCTACGAAGATCTTGGCGAACTGGGCAACTTGCTTGCCTTCCAGACCCAATTGGAAAGCCAGCTCGCGACCCTGGAATGGCTGAGCGCCAACCAGTGGATCGATAGTGGCCTTGAGAATTTTTTCTGGAGTGTCGTGAGCGATTTTCTCGATGTCCACGCCACCTTCGGTGGAAGCCATGAACACGATGCGACGGCTCGAACGGTCAACGACAGCGCCCAGGTACAGCTCTTTAGCGATATCAGTGCACGATTCAACCAGGATCTTGGTGACAGGCTGGCCATTGGCGTCAGTCTGATAGGTCACCAGACGCTTGCCCAACCACTGCTGAGCGAATGCCTTAGCGTCTTCTTTGCTGCGAACCAGCTTAACGCCGCCCGCTTTACCGCGACCACCGGCGTGAACCTGGGCTTTGACAACCCACTCGGAGCCGCCGATTTTGTCGCAAGCTTCTGCTGCTTCTTCCGGGGTGTCTACCGCGTAGCCTTTGGATACTGGCAGGCCGTATTCAGCGAACAGCTGCTTACCCTGATACTCGTGAAGATTCATGCTTTTTACCGTCTTCGTTAGGTACTGCGCATTCGGCGCTGCGCTCAAGATTGAGTGCCGCACCACCTGTGACCGCTACTCTCAAAACCAGCGCCACACCTGAACCCGGAGCCTGGGCCCCGGTCCAGTGTGTGGCGCTACCCTGAGAGGTCGAGTCCAGCGGATATTCCGCGGTGAGTCTTGCGCACAAGGCTCACGACGGGCCAACCGCCGTGGTTTCTTATTATTGCTTAGCGTTTCTTGCGGTTGGCAATGTGGATGGCAGTGCCATTCACAGCCAGAGCTGCTTCGTGCAGGGCTTCGGACAGGGTCGGATGGGAGAAAACCATCATGCCCAGGTCTTCGGCGCTGGTGCCGAATTCCATGCCGATCGCACCTTGCTGAACCAGTTCCGCAGCGCTTGGGCCAATCACGTGGACGCCCAATACGCGGTCAGTCTTGGCATCGGCGATGACTTTGACGAAACCACCGGTGTCGTTGGCTGCCATGGCACGGCCGCTGGCGGCAAACGGAAAGGTGCCGACGTTAACTTCAACGCCTTCAGCTTTCAAGGCCTGCTCGGTTTTACCGACCCATGCAATTTCCGGGTGAGTATAGATAACCGAAGGGATCAGGTCATAGTTCATCTGGGCTTTGTGGCCCTTGATGCGCTCGGCAACCATGATGCCCTCTTCCGAGGCCTTGTGAGCCAGCATCATGCCGCGCACCACGTCACCGATGGCGTAGACGCCCGGTACGGTGGTAGCGCAATGATCGTCAACGTGCACGAAACCGCGCTCGTCGAGGGTCACGCCGCAATCGGCGGCCAGCAGGTCGGTGGTCACCGGGCGGCGACCAACGGCAACGATCAGCTTGTCGAAAGTGATGGTCTGCTCGCCATTGGCATCGGTGTAGGTGACCACGACTTCTTCGCCGTTGACCTTGGAGCCGGTCACGCGAGCGCCCAGCTTGATGTCCAGGCCTTGCTTGGTCAGGGTTTTCAGCGCTTCCTTGGAAACAGCGGTGTCGGCTGCCATCAGGAAGGTGTCCAGGGCTTCCAGGACAGTCACTTGCGCACCCAGGCGCGACCATACCGAACCCAGTTCCAGGCCGATGACGCCAGCGCCGATCACGCCCAGGCGTTTTGGTACGGATTGGAATTCCAGAGCGCCGGTGGAATCGACGATCACATTCTGGTCGACCGGAGCCGGTGGAATGTCGATCGGACGCGAGCCTGGAGCCAGGATCACGTTTTCGGCTTCGATCACTTCAACCGAACCGTCAGGCTTGGTGACTTCGACTTTCTTGCCGGCCAGCAGTTTGCCGTGGCCCTGGATCGAAGTGACGCCATTGGCCTTGAACAGGGTGGCAACACCGCTGGTCAGGCCTTTGACGATATTGGCCTTGCGACCCACCATGGCTGGTACGTCCATGGTCACGCCAGCGTGGTTGATACCGTGGATGGCAAAACCGTCCTGGGCTTCGTGGAATTTCCAGGAGCTGTCCAGCAGCGCCTTGGAAGGAATGCAACCGACGTTCAGGCAAGTACCACCGAGGGCCAGCTTGCCCTCTTTATCGGTGTACTTCTCGATGCAAGCGGTGGTGAAACCGAGTTGTGCGGCCTTGATTGCGGCGACATAACCGCCTGGGCCCGCGCCAATCACTACCACGTCGAATTTCTGAGTCATAAAAGGTTCCTTTTAACGGCAAGCTAGAAGCTGCAGCCGCAAGCTTGAAGCCTCTTGCCCTGGGGCGCGAAGCTTCCCGCTTGCAGCATGCAGCTGCTTTTTAGATGTCCAGGAGCAGACGAGCCGGGTCTTCCAGCAGGTTCTTGATGGTCACCAGGAACGTCACGGCTTCTTTACCGTCGATCAGGCGGTGATCGTAGGACAGCGCCAGGTACATCATCGGACGGATGACCACTTGACCGTTGATCGCCATAGGACGCTGCAGAATGTTGTGCATGCCCAGGATCGCGGCTTGTGGCGGGTTGACGATCGGGGTCGACATCATCGAACCGAAAGTACCACCGTTGGTGATGGTGAAAGTACCACCGGTCATCTCTTCCATCGACAGCTTGCCGTCACGGGCCTTCTTGCCGAAGGTGGCGATGCCGCCTTCGATTTCGGCCAGGCTCATCAGTTCGGCGTTACGCAGAACCGGAACCACCAGGCCACGGTCGCTGGAGACCGCAACACCGATGTCGGCATAGCCGTGGTAGACGATGTCGGAACCGTCGATCGAGGCGTTGACAGCCGGGAAGCGCTTCAGGGCTTCGGTGGCGGCCTTGACGAAGAACGACATGAAGCCCAGGCGTACGCCATTGTGGGACTTCTCGAACAGATCCTTGTACTTCGAACGCAGGGCCATGACTTCAGTCATGTCGACTTCGTTGAAGGTGGTCAGCATCGCCATGTTCGACTGGGCTTCAACCAGACGCTCGGCAACCTTGGCACGCAGGCGGGTCATAGGCACGCGCTTCTCGACGCGATCACCGGCAGCGAAGACCGGAGCAGCAGCGGCAGGAGCCGGAGCCTTGGCAGGCGCGGCAGCCGGAGCGGCTTTCTTCGCGGCAACAGCAGCGACCACGTCTTCCTTGGTCACACGGCCGCCTTTGCCGGTACCGGCAACGGAAGCGATGTTGATACCGTTTTCTTCAGCCAGCTTGCGCGCGGCAGGAGCAGCGATTGGATCGTCTTCGCCATCGGCAGCAGCCGGGGCAGCAGCGGCGGCGGCCGGAGCGGCGGCGGCAGCAGGAGCAGCGGCAGCAGCGCCGCCTTCAACGATGGAGCCCAGGACTTCGTCGGACAGAACGGTGTCGCCTTCGTTCTTGACGATAGCGCCCAGCACGCCGTCAGCGGTGGCCAGAACTTCCAGCACGACCTTGTCGGTCTCGATGTCAACGATCAGCTCGTCACGCTTGACGGCGTCGCCCGGTTGCTTGTGCCAGGTGGCAACGGTGCCATCGGCAACCGATTCCGGGAAAGTGGGGGCTTTGATCTCGATAGCCATTATCTGTGGTTCCTTAAATTCGGTTTCAGGTGCGCGAAGGCGTTAAACAGTAAAGGCATCTTGCAGCAGTTTTTCCTGCTGCTCAGCGTGCATCGATGCATAACCACAAGCTGGAGCAGCAGAAGCGTCACGGCCCGCGTACTCGAGTACGAGCGACTTGTTGTGACCGCTGATGATGCGACGCATGTGATGCTGGCTGCAGTACCAGGCACCCTGGTTCATCGGCTCTTCCTGACACCAAACGATGTGTTTGACGTTTTTGTACGGAGCCAGGACTTCGATCAGGTCGTCCTCAGGGAATGGGTACAGCTGCTCGATACGCACGATGGCGATGTCGTCACGACCTTCGGCACGGCGTTTTTCCAACAGGTCGTAGTAGACCTTGCCGCTACACAGAATGATGCGACCCACGTCTTTTGGATCCTGGGCATCGATTTCCGGGATAACGGTCTGGAACGAACCTTCCGCCAGATCTTCCAGGGTCGAGATGGCCAGCTTATGACGCAGCAGGGATTTCGGTGTCAGCACGACCAGCGGCTTGCGCAGCGGACGAATCACCTGGCGACGCAGCAAGTGGTAGATCTGAGCCGGCGTGGTCGGTACGCATACCTGGATGTTGTGCTCGGCGCACAGCTGCAGGTAACGCTCCAGACGAGCCGAGGAGTGCTCGGGACCCTGACCTTCATAACCGTGTGGCAGCAGCATGGTCAGACCGCAGAGACGGCCCCACTTGTGCTCGCCGCTGGTGATGAACTGGTCGATCACTACTTGTGCACCGTTGGCGAAGTCGCCGAATTGGGCTTCCCAGATCACCAGCGCGTTAGGCGTGGTGGTGGAGTAGCCGTATTCGAACGCCAGTACGGCTTCTTCGGACAGGAACGAATCGTACAGGTCGAAACGTGGCTGGCCTTCGTACAGGTGCTGCAACGGGATGTAGGTGCCGGCGTCCTTCTGGTTGTGCAACACCGCATGGCGGTGCGAGAAGGTGCCGCGGCCGATGTCCTGGCCGGTCATGCGAATCGGGTGACCTTCGAACGCCAGGGTCGCGTACGCCATGGTTTCAGCGTAACCCCAGTTGATCGGCAGGCCGCCGGCTTGCATCTTCTGACGGTCTTCGTAGATCTTCGCGACCTGACGCTGAACCACGAAGCCTTCCGGCAGCTCCAGCAGCTTGGCGGACAGTTCCTGAAGAGTCTTGAGGTCGAAGGTGGTGTCGTGACGCGCGGTCCAGGTATGGCCCAGGTACGGACGCCAGTCCACGAACAGCTCTTTGTTCGGCTCCTTGACCAGGCTCTTGACCACGTGCAGACCGTTGTCCAGCGCATTGCGATATTCGTCGACTTTCGCCTGAACACGCTCTGCGTCGAGCACACCGCCCTGGGTCAGGCGATCGGCATACAGTTCACGGGTGGTGCGCTGCTTGGCGATCTGCTGATACATCAGTGGCTGGGTGCCGCTTGGCTCGTCGGCCTCGTTGTGGCCGCGACGACGGTAGCAGACCAGGTCGATCACCACGTCGCGCTTGTACTGCATGCGGTAGTCGATGGCCAACTGGGTCACGAACAACACGGCTTCCGGATCATCACCATTCACATGGAGGATCGGTGCCTGGATCATCTTCGCAACGTCGGTGGCGTACTCGGTGGAGCGCGAGTCCAGCGGGTTGCTGATGGTGAAACCGACCTGGTTGTTGATCACGATGTGCACAGTGCCGCCGGTACGGAAACCGCGGGTCTGGGACATCTGGAAGGTTTCCATCACCACGCCCTGGCCGGCGAACGCCGCGTCACCGTGGATCGAGATCGGCAGAACCTTGTCGCCGGTCTGGTCGTTGCGACGGTCCTGACGAGCGCGCACCGAACCCTCGACCACTGGAGAAACGATTTCCAGGTGGGACGGGTTGAACGCCATCGCCAGGTGAACTTCGCCACCGGTGGTCATGACGTTGGACGAGAAGCCCTGGTGGTATTTAACGTCACCGGAACCCAGCTCGACCTTCTTCTTGCCTTCGAACTCGTCGAACAGCTCGCGCGGGTTCTTGCCGAAGGTGTTGACCAGCACGTTCAGACGGCCACGGTGGGCCATGCCGATTACCACTTCCTTGGTGCCGTAGGAACCGGAACGCTGGATCAGCTCGTCGAGCATCGGAATCAGGCTCTCGCCGCCTTCCAGACCGAAACGCTTGGTGCCCGGGTATTTGGTACCCAGGTATTTTTCCAGGCCTTCAGCCGCAGTGACGCGCTCGAGCAGGTGGCTCTTGATGTCGGCGGAATAGGTCGGACGGCCGCGTACGCTTTCCAGACGCTGCTGGAACCACTGACGCTGCTCGGAATCGGTGATGTGCGTGAATTCAGCGCCAATGGTGCGGCAATATGTCTGCTGCAACGCTTCGTGAATTTCGCGTAGGCTCGCTTCCTCTTTGCCGATGAACAGGTCGCCGGCACGGAAGGTCGTATCAAGATCGGCATTGGTCAAGCCGTAATGATTGATCGACAGGTCTGCAGGTGCAGGACGCTGCCACAGCCCCAGCGGGTCCAGCTGGGCTGCCTGGTGGCCACGCATCCGATAGGCCTGGATCAATCGCAGCACTTCAACTTGCTTCTTCTCGTGCTCACTGCTCACGCTACCGGCGGATACCGGTTGGGCGCGGCGCTGGTTCTTTGCCAGCAAGACGAAATGATCGCGGATTGTCGAGTGCGAAACATCGATGGCAGTGCTGCCGTCGGTAGGCAACTTCTGAAAGTAAGTGCGCCACTCTTCTGGCACAGCGTTAGGGTCGTGCAGGTAGAGCTCGTAGAGCTCTTCCACATAGGCAGCGTTACTACCGGATAGGTAGGCGCTGTTCCACATGCGCTGCATCACGCTTTCTTGCATGCTTGGTCACCCTCGGTTAGGGGAACACCACCGGCGACGACACCGAGCAAGCTTGCAGAAGTCCGAATGCAGCGACCAAAACAAGCCACTTAGGATCACGCTGATAGTCCGGGTACCAGCCCGGATGCCCCTGCTTGTCTCATTTCTTCAAAATATAGAGCAGCCACTTTGTGAGCTGCTGCTCAGGTTAGAGCCATGACGCGGGTTGAAGCCCGCGCCGTGGCTTTTACGGGTACAGCGGTCCTACGGGTACAACAGCTGAATCACACGCCACTCTGCAGCAGCATGTTACGAATGTGACCGATGGCCTTAGTCGGGTTCAGGCCCTTCGGACAAACGTTGACGCAGTTCATGATGCCCCGGCAGCGGAATACGCTGAACGGGTCGTCCAGGGAAGCCAGACGCTCGGACGTCTTGGTGTCACGGCTGTCTGCCAGGAAGCGGTAGGCTTGCAGCAGGGCAGCTGGACCCAGGAACTTGTCCGGGTTCCACCAGAAGGACGGGCAAGAGGTCGAGCAGCAAGCGCACAGGATGCACTCGTACAGACCGTCGAGCTTCTCGCGCTCTTCCGGGGACTGCAGACGTTCGATGGCCGGAGCCGGCGTATCGTTCTGCAGGAATGGCTTCACCTTCTCGTATTGCTTGTAGAAGATGCTCATATCGACGACCAGGTCACGGATAACCGGCAGACCTGGCAGCGGGCGAACAACCAGCTTGTTCTTCTTGACCACAGCAGACAGCGGCGTGATGCACGCCAGACCGTTCTTGCCGTTGATGTTCATGCCATCGGAACCGCAAACGCCTTCACGGCAGGAACGACGGTAGGAAAAACCTTCGTCCTGCTCTTTGATCAGGGCCAGCACGTCCAGCACCATCAAGTCCTTGCCACCGGTGTCTACCTGGAAAACCTGGGTTTTCGGAGCCGAGTCGGTGTCAGGGTTGTAACGATAAACTTCAACTTGCAACATATCGATCACCCTTTAGTAAGTCCGGACTTTTGGTTCGAAAGTCGGAACAGTCTTCGGCGAGAAGTTGACCGCACGCTTGGCAACGCGCTTCTCACCCGGGAAGTACAGGGTGTGGCACAGCCAGTTTTCGTCGTCACGGTCTTCGAAGTCTTCACGGGCGTGAGCGCCGCGGGACTCTTTGCGCACTTCGGCAGCGATGGCAGTGGCTTCGGCCACTTCCAGCAGGTTCTGCAGCTCAAGTGCTTCGATACGCGCAGTGTTGAAAGCTTGAGACTTGTCGTTGATCTTGACGTTGGCGATACGCTCGCGCAGGTCAGCCAGCTGGGCGATACCCTTCTGCATGTATTCGCCGGTACGGAATACACCGAAGTAGTTCTGCATGCAGTTCTGCAGCTCGCGACGCAGGGTTGCAACGTCTTCACCGGTGGTGCGCTCGTTGAGCTTGGCCAGGCGGTTCAGGGCAACATCAACGTCGGTGTCGCTGGCGTCGCGGTATTCGATACCGTCGGTCAGCGCTTTTTCCAGGTGCAGACCGGCTGCACGGCCGAACACCACCAGGTCCAGCAGCGAGTTGCCGCCCAGACGGTTGGCGCCGTGTACCGATACGCAAGCCACTTCACCCACTGCGAACAGGCCAGGGATGATGGTGTCTTCGCCAGCGGCGTTCTGTGTGATGGCCTGGCCATGAATGTTGGTGGCAACGCCACCCATCATGTAGTGGCAGGTTGGAACGACCGGAACCGGAGCAACCACCGGGTCAACGTGCGCAAACGTCTTGGACAACTCGCAGATACCTGGCAGGCGGCTGTGCAGCACTTCCTCGCCCAGGTGGTCGAGCTTGAGCATCACGTGGTCGCCGTTCGGGCCACAGCCGTTGCCGGCGATGATTTCCTTGACCATGGAGCGCGCAACAACGTCGCGGCCAGCCAGGTCTTTGGCGTTCGGAGCATAACGCTCCATGAAACGCTCGCCATGCTTGTTGATCAGGTAACCACCCTCACCACGGCAACCTTCGGTCACCAGTACACCGGCGCCGGCAATACCGGTCGGGTGGAACTGCCACATTTCGATGTCTTGCACCGGAACGCCAGCACGCAGCGCCATACCAACGCCGTCACCGGTGTTGATCAGGGCGTTGGTGGTGGAGGCGTAGATACGACCTGCACCGCCGGTGGCCAGAACGGTGGCCTTGGAGCGGATGTAGGTGGTTTCGCCGGTTTCGATGCAGATAGCGATCACGCCGACAAAGGCGCCGTCCTGGTTCTTCACCAGATCGACCGCGTACCACTCGTTGAGGAAGGTGGTGCCGGCTTTCAGGTTGCCCTGATAAAGGGTGTGCAGCAGTGCGTGACCGGTACGGTCGGATGCTGCGCAGGTACGAGCAGCCTGGCCGCCCTTGCCGTAGTCCTTGGACTGACCGCCGAAAGGACGCTGGTAGATACGACCGGTTTCGGTACGGGAGAACGGCAGACCCATGTGGTCCAGTTCGAAGACCGCAGCCGGGCCTTCCTGACACATGTATTCGATAGCGTCCTGGTCACCGATGTAGTCGGAACCCTTGACGGTATCGTACATGTGCCAGCGCCAGTCATCGTTCGGGTCCGCCGAGGCGATCGCGCAAGTGATGCCGCCCTGGGCAGACACAGTATGCGAACGGGTCGGGAACACCTTGGTGATCACCGCAGTCTTGTGGCCGCCCTGGGCCAGCTGCAGTGCGGCACGCATGCCGGCGCCGCCGCCGCCAATGATGATGGCGTCGAATGAAATGGTTGGAATGTTAGCCATGAATCAGATACCCCAGAGAATCTGCACACCCCAGACGAAGTAAGCGAACATCGCGACGCCGCATACTGCCTGGAAAAGGAAACGTACTGCTGTGGCCGACTTGCCCAGCGCCATCGGCGTCAGGTAGTCAGTCGAGATGGTCCACATGCCGACCCAGGCGTGAGCGCCCAGGGCCACCATGGCCAGCAGACTGAAGATACGCATCCAGTTGTTTGCGAACAGGCCATGCCACTGGGTGTAGTCAATGCCCGGATTCGCTACGAGGTATCCGATCAGGAAAATGAAATAAGCCGCGAGAACGACCGCAGACACACGCTGTGCCATCCAGTCATAAAGGCCCGAACGCGACAGGTTCGTAACGCTGGTTACCATATCCAAACTCCCGCCAGAACGATTACCACCACGGATACGGCGATAACGATTTTCGAGCCCAGCTTGCCGCCTTCCAGCGTCTCACCGATGCCCATGTCCATAATCAGATGGCGTACACCGGCCACCAAGTGATACAGCAAGGCGGACAGGAGGCCCCATGCAACGAATTTGGCCAGCGGACTGGTCAAGCACGCCTTCACCTCGGCATAGCCTTCCTCGGAGCCCAGGGATTTGCTCAATGCATAAAGCATGATGCCGATGCCCAGGAAGAGGATGATGCCGGAAACACGGTGGAGAAACGACGTAACGCCGGTGATGGGGAGTTTGATGGTCCTTAGGTCTAGGTTTACAGGTCGTTGGCTATTCACGGCTTTTTTCACACTGAAGAGCCCCTAACAATCAGGGCAAAGTTGTTGGGGAGTGCACTGGTCAGGCAACCACTACCCAGGGAGTGCGACCCCCAGCAAAGCGGGCCCAGAAGCCTACGGAGGTCGGTGGCCGAGTATAGACAGTTAGGCTACTAATGACAACGCAAAGACCTTCCCCTAATAGCTGATTGCGTTAGCGTTATAAAAGGCGTAAATGGCGCTGAATTTCGCGAAAAAATCCCTCCCAAAGCCTTCTGGGACAAGACTTTAGGCAAATTGACATTCGGATTTATCTCACTATAGTGGTGCGGGCCCTGCGTGGGGGGTCTGTCTGATGATTTCAAGCATAAATAGGAGGCCACATGGCTGACAAAAAAGCGCAGTTGATCATCGAGGGCGCAGCCCCCGTCGAGCTGCCCATTTTAACCGGCACCGTTGGTCCCGATGTAATCGATGTTCGGGGTCTGACGGCCACGGGCCGCTTCACTTTTGACCCGGGTTTCATGTCGACCGCCTCCTGCGAGTCGAAAATCACCTACATCGACGGCGACAACGGCATTCTGCTGCATCGCGGCTACCCGATCGAACAGCTGGCCGAGAAATCGGACTACCTGGAAACCTGCTACCTGCTGCTCAACGGTGAATTGCCCACCGCCGAACAGAAGGCCCAGTTCGTCAGCACCGTGAAGAACCACACCATGGTTCACGAACAGCTCAAGAGCTTCTTCAACGGTTTCCGTCGCGACGCCCACCCGATGGCGGTGATGTGCGGCGTAGTCGGTGCGCTGTCGGCGTTCTACCACGACTCCCTGGACATCAATAACCCGCAGCACCGCGAAATCTCCGCCGTGCGCCTGGTGGCCAAGATGCCGACCCTGGCAGCGATGGTCTACAAGTACTCCATGGGCCAGCCGATGATGTACCCGCGCAACGACCTGTCGTACGCGGAAAACTTCCTGCACATGATGTTCAACACCCCGTGCGAGATCAAACCGATCAGCCCGGTACTGGCCAAGGCAATGGACCGGATCTTCATCCTCCATGCCGACCACGAACAGAACGCCTCGACGTCCACCGTGCGCCTGGCGGGCTCCTCGGGTGCCAACCCGTTCGCCTGTATCGCTGCCGGTATCGCTGCACTCTGGGGCCCGGCCCACGGCGGTGCCAACGAAGCGGTACTGACCATGCTCGACGAAATTGGCGATGTCTCGAACATCGACAAGTTCATCGCCAAGGCCAAGGACAAGAACGATCCGTTCAAGCTCATGGGCTTCGGTCACCGCGTGTACAAGAACCGCGACCCGCGCGCCACCGTGATGAAACAGACCTGCGACGAAGTACTCAAGGAACTGGGCATCAACAACGATCCGCAACTCGAACTGGCCATGCGCCTGGAAGAGATCGCCCTGACCGACCCGTACTTCATCGAGCGCTCGCTGTACCCGAACGTCGACTTCTACTCGGGGATCATCCTCAAGGCGATCGGCATTCCAACCAGCATGTTCACCGTGATCTTCGCCCTGGCGCGGACCGTCGGCTGGATCTCGCACTGGAAGGAAATGCTCTCCAGCCCGTACAAGATCGGCCGTCCACGCCAGCTGTACACCGGCTACGAGTCGCGTGACATCACCAAACTGGAAGACCGCAAATAAGATCTGCCTTGCGCAAACGTCTTAGCTGCACCGGATACGGCCTCTAACAGAGGTCGTATTTGTTTCTGCCCTCCCCTCGCCCCCCCCCCCAACCCGCAGGATCCGGCCTGCCGGCGAAGAGCCCTGCTCCTCACATACGCTTGCGCTGGCAAGCCAGCGCCTATGCTCCTGCACCTGCAGTCGGGGGGCTCCGGGCAGGGCGAGCGGACAGAAAAATGCCCCGGTCTCTCGATCGGGGCATTTCGCCATTACGCAGCTTCTATATAGAAGCCGATACATTCATCTCGCTTAGTGCGACACCGCCCCACTGGCACCCAGGCCGGTCTGCGAACGCACGAACTGCGGGAAGAACAGCGCCCGCTCGTTGACCGCCGCGGTCGACTTGTCGGTGATGGAGAAGAACCAGATACCGATGAAGGCGATGATCATCGAGAACAGCGCCGGGTACTCGTACGGGAAGATCGCCTTCTCGTGATGCAGGATCTGCACCCAGATGGTCGGGCCGAGGATCATCAGCGCCACGGCACTCACCAGGCCCATCCAGCCGCCAATCATGGCGCCACGGGTGGTGAGCTTCTTCCAGTACATGGAAAGCAGCAGTACCGGGAAGTTGCAGCTGGCGGCAATGGAGAACGCCAGGCCGACCATGAACGCGATGTTCTGGCTTTCAAAGAGAATGCCCAGGCCGATGGCCAGTACGCCCAATGCCACGGTGGTGATCTTGGAAACGCGGATCTCGTCCTTCTCGTTGGCCTTGCCCTTCTTGATCACGCTGGCATACAGGTCATGGGACACCGCCGAGGCGCCAGCCAGGGTCAGGCCTGCAACGACCGCCAGGATGGTGGCGAAGGCCACGGCCGAAATGAAGCCGAGGAACACGCTGCCGCCCACTGCGTTGGCCAGGTGCACCGCCGCCATGTTGTTGCCGCCCAGCAAGGCGCCTGCGGCATCCTTGAAGTCCGGGTTGGTGCTTACCAGCAGGATCGCGCCGAAGCCGATGATGAAGGTCAGGATGTAGAAGTAGCCGATGAAGCCTGTGGCATAGAGCACGCTCTTGCGAGCTTCCTTGGCATCGCTGACGGTGAAGAAGCGCATCAGGATGTGGGGCAGGCCAGCGGTACCGAACATCAGCGCGAGGCCTAAGGAGAACGCCGAGATCGGATCTTTCACCAGGCCGCCGGGGCTCATGATAGCTTCACCCTTGGGGTGAACCTTGATCGCTTCGGAGAACAGGGTGTTGAAGTCGAAGTTGACGTGCTTCATCACCATCAGTGCCATGAAGGACGCGCCGGAGAGCAACAGCACCGCCTTGATGATCTGCACCCAGGTCGTGGCCAGCATGCCGCCGAACAGCACGTACAGGCACATCAGGATGCCCACCAGGATCACCGCCACATGGTAGTCGAGGCCGAACAGCAACTGGATGAGCTTGCCGGCACCCACCATCTGCGCGATCAGGTAGAACGCCACCACCACCAGCGAGCCACAGGCCGACAGGGTGCGGATCTGGGTCTGCCCGAGGCGGTAGGACGCCACATCGGCAAAGGTGTACTTGCCCAGGTTGCGCAGGCGCTCGGCGATCAGGAACAGAATGATCGGCCAGCCCACCAGGAAGCCGATGGAGTAGATCAGGCCGTCATAGCCGGAAGTGAACACCAGGGCGGAAATCCCCAGGAAGGACGCCGCGGACATGTAGTCGCCAGCGATCGCCAGGCCGTTCTGGAAGCCGGTGATCTTGCCGCCCGCCGCGTAATAGTCGGCAGCCGACTTGTTGCGCTTGGAGGCCCAGTAGGTGATGCACAGGGTGGCACCGACGAAGACCACGAACATCACGATCGCCGATACGTTGAGTGGTTGCTTGTGGACTTCGCCCGTCAAGGCGTCTGCAGCCCAGAGGGCGGGAGCGAAGGCGGCAAGACCGAGTGCTGCGAATAGACGTCGGATCATTGCTGAGCCTCCTTCAGGATCGCATTGTTCAACTCGTCGAATTCGCCGTTGGCGCGTCGCACATAGATGGCCGTCAGGATGAAGGCCGAGAGAATCAAGCCGACACCGATGGGAATGCCCCAGGTGATGGATGAGGTAGGACTGAGTTTGGCGCCCAGGATCTGGGGACCATAGGCGATCAACAGGATGAAAGCCGAGTAAAGCCCAAGCATGATCGCCGAGAGAATCCAGGCGAACCGCTCTCGTTTGCTGACCAGCTCCTTGAAACGCGGGCTGTTTTGAATCGAGAGGTAAATGCTGTCGTTCATTGTTTTTATCCTCGCAGCACAGATTTTAGGTGGAACCTAATCCACTCTATGCGGCTATGGAGCAGGTTCCAGACGACCTTAGTATTAGAACGACATTAGCGTTGGCGCCGGTTTTTTCTTCAATAAATGACAAGGCCGCCCACTGTTTCCAGTGCGCGGCCTCAAGACCCCTGATCTAGACGCGTTGTGCTTATTTAGCAGTCCACTCGGCAACCCTTTCCGGGTGCTTGCTCACCCAATCCTTGGCCGCCACATCGGGTTTTGCACCCTCTTGAATGGCCAGCATGACCTCACCGATTTCATCTTTCGAGGCCCACTGGAATTTCTTCAGGAAGGCCGCCACTTCCGGCGCCTTCTTCTCCAGGCCCTTGCTGCCGATGCTGTTGACGGTTTCAGCAGCGCCGTACACGCCCTTCGGGTCTTCGAGGAAGCGCAGTTTCCACTTGGCGAACATCCAGTGCGGCACCCAGCCGGTCACGGCGATGGAATCCTGTTTTTCTTCGGCGCGAGTCAGCTCGGCGATCATTGCCGCCCCGGAACTGGCCTGCAGCTTGTAGTCCAGGCCGTAGTCCTTGATCGCCTGGTCGGTCTTGAGCATCACCCCCGAGCCGGCGTCGATGCCGACGATCTTGTTCTTGAACGTGGTATCGGTCTTGAGGTCCTCGATGGACTTGGCCTTGACGTACTCCGGCACGATCAGGCCGATCTTGGCGTCCTTGAAGTTGGGGCCGTAGTCCACCACCTTGTCCTTGTTCTTGGCCCAGTACTCGCCATGGGTCACCGGCAGCCAGGCCGAAAGCATGGCGTCGAGCTTGCCGGTGGCTACGCCCTGCCACATGATCCCGGTCGCCACCGCCTGCAGCTTGACGTCATAACCGAGCTTCTGCTTGATCACTTCCGCCGCCACATGGGTCGTCGCCACGCTGTCGGACCAGCCGTCGACATAGCCGATGCTCAGGGTCTTGCTGTCGGCACTGGCCAGAGTGGAGCTGATGGCAAGTACCAGTGCGGCACCTGCGCCTAAGAGTCGTCGCATCTTCATCGTTACTTCCCCGAAAAGTGCAGTGCCGGGCGGCTGCCAGGCACGTCAACGTATGGTTATGGTGCTCAGCGCCCCCATCACGCCTCACCGCGAACGCGTTCGATCATCAGCGGAGTACTGATGCCTGGATCATCAACCCGCCCTGTTCCGCGACCTGCTCTGTCTACGACCTCAAGACAGCCAGCAGCGACATCAGATAGCCAGTAACCAACGGCCGGCCTCTCCCGGGCAGTGGGTCCGCCCGAACTTTGCATGTCAAAATCATGCAGCCCACCAAGCTGCGGACAAATGCGGGTAAGATGCCCGGCTTTGTTCCACGACGGCCCGATCATGCCCGCCACCCCTCGTTTCCCCGCCCTGCCCTATCTGTTCGCCTGCCTGCTCGGGCTGCTGGCCCTCTGCGGTTATTGGTACGGCCTTGGCCGGCCGGTGCACCTGCCGGATGTCGCCAGCGCCAGCCACAAGCTGCAGTGCGCTTCCTACACTCCGTTCGACAAGGACCAGTCGCCCTTCGACCAGCCGTTCAAGCTGCGCCCGCAGCGCATGGACGCCGACCTGGCCCTGCTGGCGACCCGTTTCGAATGCATCCGTACCTATTCCATGACCGGCCTGGAAGCCCTGCCGGACCTGGCGCGCAAGCACGGCCTGAAGCTGATGATCGGCGCCTGGGTCAACAGCAACCCGGTGGACACCGAGAAGGAGGTCGACCTGCTGATCGCCTCGGCCAACGCCAACCCGGACGTGGTCAGTGCGGTGATCGTCGGTAACGAAGCACTGCTGCGCAAGGAGGTCACCGGCGCGCAATTGGCGCGGCTGATCCTCAAGGTCAAGGCCGGGGTCAAGCAGCCGGTGACCTACGCCGATGTCTGGGAGTTCTGGCTCAAGCACCCGGAAATCGCCCCAGCGGTGGATTTCCTCACCATCCACCTGCTGCCGTACTGGGAAGACGATCCGTCGAACATCGACGCCGCCTTGAACCACGTGGCCGAGGTGCGCCAGGTGTTCGGCAACCGCTTCGCCCCCAAGGACGTGCTGATTGGCGAGACCGGCTGGCCCAGTGAAGGCCGGCAGCGAGAAACCGCGCTGCCCAGCCGGGTCAACGAGGCCAAGTTCATCCGCGGCTTCGTCGCCCTGGCGGAACACAATGGCTGGCACTACAACCTGATCGAAGCCTTCGACCAGCCCTGGAAGCGCGCCAGCGAAGGTGCCGTCGGTGGCTACTGGGGGCTGTTCGATGCTGATCGCCAGGACAAGGGCATCCTCGCCGGCCCGGTGTCCAACCTGCCGTACTGGCCGCTGTGGCTGGGCGTCGGCGGCCTGATACTGCTCGGCACCCTGGTGCTCGGCGGCCGGCCCCGCGACCACCGCGCCGCCCTGCTGCTGCCCCTGTTGGGCGCAGTGGCCGCTTGCAGCATCGGAACCTGGGGAGAACTGGCGCGGGCAACCAGCCGTTTCGCCGGTGAATGGTGCTGGGCCGCGTTGCTGCTGGGGCTCAACCTGCTGGTGCTGGCCCACGCCGCCCTGGCCCTGAGCCCTCGCCAGGGCTGGCGCCTGAAATCCTTCGATGCACTGGAGAAACGGGCCGGCTGGCTGCTGACGGCCGCAGGCTTCGCCGCGGCGGTGATGATGCTGGAGCTGGTGTTCGACCCGCGCTACCGCAGCTTCCCCAGCGCAGCCCTGCTACTGCCGGCACTGGTCTACCTGTGCCGCCCGGTGCGAGTACCGCGCCGGGAGATTGCCCTGCTGACCTTTATCGTCGGTGCCGGCATTGCCCCGCAGTTGTATCAGGAAGGTCTGGCCAACCAGCAGGCCTGGGGCTGGGCCCTGGTCAGCCTGCTGATGGTAGCGGCGCTTTGGCGCAACCTGCGGGCCCGCAGGGCCTGAGGCCATAGGCCATGGCCGCTGCTGCGGCTATGGCTTGCTGGCGCGTACCAGGCGCAAGCCGGCAATCACCACGGCAAATACCGCCAGGGTGGTGTTGTACAGGGCCAGGGCCGGGATGCCGATCAGCAACGCCAGTACGCCCAGCCCCCAACCGGCACGCCCGGGCATGACAAAACCCAGGAGCGCCACGGCCACCGCGCTCCAGCCCAGCACCTTGAAGTGAATCATCCAACCCAGGCTGGAGCGCAGCCCGCACTCCCAGCGGCTGGCAGCCTCGACACAGGCACCCACCCAGCGAGCATCCTCCATGAAGCCGTAGCGCAGGCCATAACTGGCGGCCAGCCACAGCGGCAGGACCACGAGCAGCAGAATCAGGGGAAGGCGGGACATGAAACACTCCGAACAGTCAAAACGGCGCCCAGCATAATCCCCCGCGAACGCTTGGCAAGCGCCAGGCGCAGATATCTGTCATGCAAATGGCGGCAAAGTGTATCGTCCGGCTACTATCACTTCCCAATAAGCCTGTCGCAGGCGTTATTTGTGCCCAACCATGGCACTTCGGCAGCAGCGCGGTGGTCATAGCCTGCGAACCTCATTCGGTACCTTCTTCTAGGGATACAGTCATGCTTCGTTCCTTGCGCTTCGCTGCCCTGTTTGGCGGCCTTATCCTGAGTGCGTCCGCGCTGGCGGTCGACGTCGACCCGGCCACCTATGGCTACCCGTTGACCAACCCCTTCGAAGCCACCATCGCCACCACGCCTCCGGAGTTGCGCCCGGAACTGCCCTCCAACGATGACATCCGCCAGTCTGACCACAGCCTGACGCTGCGTCCGGAACGGGAATTCATCCTCCCGGACAACTTCTGGGCGGTGAAGAAACTCACCTACCGCATTGCCACCCAGGACCACGCCGCGCCGCTGATCTTCCTGATCGCCGGCACCGGGGCGCGCTATGACAGCAGCCTCAACGAGTACCTGAAGAAGCTCTACTACAAAGCCGGCTACCACGTGGTGCAGCTGTCCTCGCCCACCAGCTTCGACTTCATCAGCGCCGCTTCGCGCTTTGCCACCCCGGGCGTGACCCAGGAAGACGCCGAGGACATGTACCGGGTGATGCAGGCCGTACGGGCGCAGAATCCCAAGTTGCCGATCACCGAGTTCTACCTCACCGGCTACAGTCTTGGCGCGCTGGATGCGGCCTTCGTCAGCAAGCTGGATGAAACCCGGCGCAGCTTCAATTTCAAGAAGGTCCTGCTGCTCAACCCGCCGGTCAATCTCTATACCTCGATCACCAACCTCGACAAGCTGGTGCAGACCGAGGTCAAGGGCATCAACAACAGCACTACCTTCTACGAACTGGTGCTGGGCAAGCTGACCCGCTACTTCCAGCAGAAGGGCTATATCGACCTCAACGACGCCCTGCTCTACGACTTCCAGCAATCCAAGCAGCACCTGACCAACGAGCAGATGGCGATGCTGATCGGCACCTCCTTCCGTTTCTCGGCGGCGGACATTGCCTTCACCTCGGACCTGATCAACCGCCGTGGCCTGATCACCCCGCCCAAATACCCGATCCGCGAAGGCACCAGCCTCACGCCGTTTCTCAAGCGTGCCCTGCAATGCGACTTCGACTGCTACCTGACCGAGCAGGTGATCCCCATGTGGCGCGCCCGCACCGATGGCGGCAGCCTGCTGCAACTGATCGACCAGGTCAGCCTCTACGCCCTGCAGGACTACCTCAAGGCCAGCCCGAAGATCGCCGTGATGCACAACGCCGACGACGTGATCCTCGGCCCCGGCGACCTGGGCTTCCTGCGTAAAACCTTTGGTGACCGCCTGACCGTCTACCCCCATGGCGGCCACTGCGGCAACCTCAACTACCGCGTCAACAGCGACGCCATGCTGGAGTTCTTCCGTGGCTAAACATCTCCTGCTTATCGCTGCGTTGCTCTGCGCAGGCTATGCCCAAGCCGACAACAGCAAGGCCAACATCCCCGTCACCCCCGACCCCGATGGCTTCACCGAGCCGTTGAAGAAGCTCAAGTTCAACCCGGGGCTGGACCAGCGCGAGTTCGAGCGCTCGACCTTGAACGCCCTGAATATCTACGACCCGCTGGAGTCGTGGAACCGCCGGGTCTACCACTTCAACTACCGCTTCGACCAATGGGTGTTCCTGCCGGTGGTGGACGGGTACCGCTACGTGACGCCGAGCTTCCTGCGCACCGGGGTCAGCAACTTCTTCAACAACCTGGGCGATGTGCCCAACCTGTTCAACAGCCTGCTGCAGTTCAAGGGCCAGCGCTCCATGGAAACCACCGCGCGCCTGCTGCTCAACACCACCATCGGCGTGGCCGGCCTGTGGGACCCGGCTACCAAGATGGGCCTGCCGCGCCAGAGCGAAGACTTCGGCCAGACCCTGGGCTTCTACGGCGTACCCGGCGGCGCGTACCTGGTGCTGCCGATCCTCGGCCCGTCGAACCTGCGTGATACCGCCGGGCTGGCGGTGGACTACACCGCCGAATCGGCGATCAACTTCCTCAATGTTTCGGAAGCCAGCAGCAACCACCCGGAAATCTGGGTCCTGCGCGGGGTCGACAAGCGCTACCAGACCAGCTTCCGCTATGGCCAGCTGAACTCGCCGTTCGAATACGAGAAAGTGCGCTACGTCTACACCGAGTCGCGCAAGCTGCAGATCGCCGAGTAACCCTGCCTCGCCCCGCCATCCGGCGGGGCGTCCGCTCCCCGTCAAAGCCCCTTCCTCCCCGCTCGTTGAAAAGCCGATTGGCACACCCTGGTAAAATCGATACGATGCTAATCATTAGCTAGCTATCGATGTGTCTGAAAGATGAAACTGCCGACCTTTTTCCGCGCCGATATCTGGCAAGCCCTCTTCGCCCCTGCCCCTGCCGACCTGCTGTTCGCCGCGCGCAACCTGATTGCCGGCGGCCTGGCCCTGTACCTGGCGTTCCGCCTGGATTTCGAACAACCGCAATGGGCCCTGACCACGGTGTTCATCGTCAGCCAGTCCAGCAGCGGCATGGTCCTGGCCAAGGGCGCCTACCGCCTGCTGGGCACCCTGGTGGGGGCCGTGGTGTCGATATTGCTGATCGCTACCCTGGGCCAGGCGCCCCTGCTGTTCCTGCTGGCCATGGCCCTGTGGCTGGCCTTCTGCACCACCGGCGCCTCGCTGCTGCGCAACCACGCAGCCTACGGTTTCGTACTGGCGGGCTACACCACTGCCATCATCGCCCTGCCCGCCACCGCAGCGCCCTTGCAGGTGTTCGACCAGGCAGTGGCGCGCTGTTCGGAAATCGGCCTGGGGATCATCTGCGCCGCCGTGGCCAGCCAACTGCTCTGGCCGCGCCGGGTGGAACAGGCGCTGGCGGTCCAGGGCCGCGCCGCCTGGCTGGCCGGGCGCCAGGCCGCAGCCTCGGAGCTGCTGGGGGAAGACCAGCGCAAGGGGCTGCTGGAAGCCCTGGGGCGTATCGTCACCGTGGATGCCCAACGCGATCACGCCTGGTTCGAAGGCCCGCAGGGGCGCCGTCGCTCCCAGGCGCTGCGGGTGCTGAGCCGCGACCTGCTGGGCTTGCTCCGGTCCGCCCGCGGCGTGGCGCGGCAACGGCAGATGCTCGACGCCGCCACCGCGCAGCAACTCCAACCCTTGCTCGGCGAGACCATCCAGGCCCTGCAGGCCGAACATGACGCCGCCCTGCCGCCCTTGCTCCAGCGCCTGCAACAGGCACTGCAGGACCCTTCGCTGTCCGCCGAAGGCCATCTGTGCCTGGTGCAACTGGCCCAGGTACTGGAGCGGGTGGAACAGAGCGCCCTGAGTGTCAGCGCCGTGGAACAGGGCCGGGTCCCGCCCGGCGCTCCCGGCGCCCTGTCCTGGCACCGGGATATCCAGCAAGGGGTGCTGGGAGGCTTGCGCAGCGCCCTGGCCTTTCTCGCCGTCGCCGGCTTCTGGCTGCTGTCCGCCTGGCCCTCGGGGCTGGGGGCCGTCTCCATCTGTGGCGTGGTGCTGAGCCTGTTCGCCGGGCGTGAGAACCCTGCCGCGTCCTGCCTGAATTTCTTCAAGGGCATTGCCCTGTCCATTCCCGTGGCGGCCTTCGTCGGCCTTGGCCTGCTGCCGGGCTGGGACGGTTTACCCCTGCTGTGCCTGGGGCTGGCAGTGCCGCTGTTCTGCGCTTCGCTGTGCATGAGCCGACCGAAGCTCGCGCCCGTCGCCTCGGCGTTCTGCATCTTTTTCGTCAACAACGTCGGCCCCAGCAACCTGATGAGCTACGACCTCGGAGCGTTCCTGAACAAGGCCATGGCCACCCTGATCGGTGTCGGCATCGCCGTGGTGGTGCTGCGCCTGGTCAGCCTCAACCCGGGCGAGCAGCACTACCGGCGGATGTTCAAGGCTTCGCTGTTCGATCTGGCGCAGCTCACCTCACGCCCGCCGGAGCAGGCCGAAAGCTGGTTCGGCGGGCGCATGGCCGATCGGCTGATCCGGGTGTCGCGGTATTGGCAGATGCAGCCCGAGAACCGCCGCAGTCACTGGGACAACGGCCTGCTGGGGCTGGACCTGGGAGATGAGCTGCTGCAATTGCGCAGTTGCCTGGACCCGGCCCGGGGCACCCTGGCCACGGAACGCGAGCATTATCTCGCGCACCTGGCGACGCTGCTCAGGCACGGCGGCCCCAGCGCCAACCGCAGCGAACAGCTGGATGCGGTCTCCGCGGCCCTGCTCAAGGCCCTGGATGGCGACCGCGACCTGCCCCTGCAAGCCCGGGAGATGGCCCGGGCGGCGATCCTGCAACTGCAGTTCACCTGGCGCCGCTGGTGCCGCCAGCAACAAGCGGCCGCGCTGCCGACCCCGGTGCCGGCAGCGGGCTGAGCGCCCGTCAGCCGCGCAGTGCACGCCAGGCCTTGCCCGCCAGGGTGACCGCCAGCAGCACCACGGCACCGGCAATGATCCCGGCCACGGCATTGAGCAGGGTCGGCATCAACGCCGATACCGGGCCTATGACCCCGGCGCTGCGCTCGGCCAGCCCTTCTATCAGGTGGTGCACGGCGGGCACACCGTGGGTCAGGATGCCGCCGCCGACCATGAACATCGCCGCCGTACCGATCACCGACAGGCTCTTCATCATCAGCGGCGCTGCCCGCAGGATCGCCCCACCGATGCGTTTGGCCAGGGCAGCGGGCTTGTGCACCAGCCACAGCCCCAGGTCATCGAGCTTGACGATGCCGGCCACCAGGCCGTAGACGCCGACGGTCATGACAATGGCGATACCCGAGAGCACCACCACCTGCTGGGTCAGGGAGGCCCCGGCCACGGTGCCCAGGGTGATGGCGATGATTTCCGCGGAAAGGATGAAATCGGTGCGCACCGCACCCTTGATCTTGTCCTTCTCGAAAGCCACCAGATCCACCTGGGGGTCGGCCAGGGCTTGCAGGGTCTGGGTATGTTCGGCCGCCACTTCGGCGTGGTGCAGGTATTTGTGCGCCAGCTTCTCGAAGCCCTCGAAACACAGGTAGGCACCACCCAGCATCAGCAGCGGGGTCACCAGCCACGGCGCCAGGGCGCTGATGGCCAGCGCCGCCGGCACCAGGATCAGCTTGTTGCGAAACGACCCCTTGGCCACCGCCCAGACCACCGGAATTTCCCGCTCGGCGCGGACCCCGGAGACCTGCTGGGCATTGAGCGCGAGGTCGTCGCCCAGCACACCGGCGGTCTTCTTCGCCGCCATCTTGGTCATCAAGGCCACGTCATCGAGTACCGCGGCGATGTCATCGATCAATACCAGCAAACTGCTTCCGGCCATGAACCTGGCTTCCCTGCATGGAAATAAGGCGCGCAGCATAGCGTGCCGGGCTTGTGCCACGCGAGATCCCGCGTGTCAGGGCAGGCTCGCGCCCGGCTCGTGCCAGCCGCCGCCCAGGCTCTGGAACAGGGCCACGCTGCCCAGGCTCAGCTGGCCCTGGGAATCGCGCAGGCTCTGCTCGGCCTGCAGCAGCACCAGTTGCTGGGTCAGCACGTTCTGCTCGCTGACGGTGCCGGCCCGCAGTTGGGCTTGCTGGCTGCCGAACAGTTGCTGGTTGCGCTGGTACATCTGCTGGTAGGTCGCCACTTGGCGCTGCAGGTGATTGACCGAGGACAACTGGTCCTCGACGTTCTGCAGGGCGCCAAGCACCGTGCCGCGGTAGTTGGCCACGTCCTGGTCATAGCTGGCCCGGGCCTGCTGCACCGCCGCTTCCCGGGCGCCGCCGTCGAACAGGGTTCCGGCCAGCGCCGGGCCCAGGGTCCAGATCCGGTTCGGTACCGAGAACAGCCCGCCCAGGGCGCTGCCGCGAAAGCCCACTTCGGCGGTCAGGTCCAGGGTCGGGAAGAATGCCGCCTCGGCCACACCGATCCGCGCATTGGCCGCCGCCGCGGTGCGCTCCGCCGAGACCACGTCGGGGCGGCGCAGCAACAGGGTCGAAGGCAGGCTCAGCGGCGGCTGCGGCGCATTGAAGCGGTAGTCGGCCTGCGGCGCCAGGCTGAACTGGGCCGGAGCCACGCCCAGCAGCACCGCCAGGGCATGCTCGAACTGCTCGCGGGAGATCTGCGCCGTCTGCAGGGCCGCCACCACACTGCTCAACTGATCCTGGATCAGCAGCAACTGATCGTTGGAGGCCGTGCCCTGGACGTAGGCGGCCTGGGTCATGTCCTGCAGGCGCTGGGTGATCCGCTGCTGCTCCTGGAGCAGGCGGATGTCCATATCCAGCTGACGCAGGCTCAGGTAGTTGCTCGCCACACTGGCGCTGATGGACAGCCGTACCCCAGCCAGCAGCGCATCGGAAGACTGGGCCAGGGCCTGGCTCGACTCGATGCCGCGGCGCACCTGGCCCCACAGGTCCGGTTCCCAGCTGGCCCCCAGGGTCGCGCTGACACTCTGCTCGACGCCGCCGGAACTGCTGGTGCCGGTACTCGAACCGCTACCGGCGCTGGTGCCGCCCACACCCCGCGAACCGGAAAGCCCGGCGCTAATCGTGGGAAACAGCCCCGAGCGGCTCGACGCCACCTGGGCCTGTGCCTGGCGATAGGCCGCCTCGGCAGCGACGATCGACTGGTTGGCGCTGGCCGAGCGCCGGACCAGATCGTTGAGCACCGGGTCCTGATACGCCAGCCACCACTGGCTGTCCAGGGCACCCTGGGGGTTGGCTACGGCGCGCTGCCACTGCCCGCCTTCCTTGAAGGCCATGGGCAACGGCATCTCGGGCTTCTGGTAGTCCGGCCCGACCATGCAGCCGCCGAGCAACACACACAGCAGTGCCACGGCCAGACGCCCCGGTACAGGTTGGCCACGCATAGTCATGCCTCCTTGACCACCCGGCGCAGGCGTTGGGACGCCCGGTCGAGCCACAGGTAGATAACGGGGGTGGTATACAGCGTCAGCACCTGGCTGAGCAGCAGGCCGCCGATGATCGAGATCCCCAGCGGGCGGCGCAGCTCCGAGCCGTAACCACTGCCGAGCACCAATGGCAAGGCGCCGAGTATCGCCGCCAGGGTGGTCATCATGATCGGCCGGAAGCGGATCAGGCAGGCCCGGCGGATCGCGTCCTGGGCACTGAGCCCCTGCTCCCTGGCCTCGGTGATGGCGAAGTCGATCATCATGATGGCGTTTTTCTTGACGATACCGATCAGCAGGATCACCCCCACCAGGGCAATGATCGACAGCTCGGTGCCGGTCAGCAGCAAGGCGATCAGTGCCCCGACCCCGGCCGAAGGCAGGGTCGAGAGGATGGTCAGCGGGTGCATCAGGTTCTCGTAGAGAATGCCCAGCACGAGGTACACCGAGACCAGCGCGGCAATGATCAGCAAGGGCTCGCTGGCTACCGAGGACTGGAACACCTGGGCCGTGCCGGCAAACTGCCCGACCACGCTGGCCGGCATGCGCAACTGCGCCACGGCCTGGTCCACCAGGGCCGTGGCCTGGCCGATGGACACCCCCGGCGCCAGGTTGAACGAAGCGGTCACAGCCGGAAATGTGCCCTGGTGGCTGATGGCGATGGCCGTGCGCTGCACCGACAGCTGGGCCACCGACGACAGCGGAATCAAGGTCCGTTGCGCATCGGCCGCCAGGTCCGGGCTTGCCGCGCCGCCCTTGCCGCTGGCCACCGCCCCGGTGGGCAGGTAGATCGAGTTCAGGGTCGAAGGATCGGTCCAGTACTGCGGAGCGATCTCCATCACCACATGGTATTGGTTGGCAGCCCGGTACAGGGTCGATACCTGGCGCTGGCCGAAGGCGTCGTACAGCGTCTGGTCGATGGCCGCCATGCTTACGCCCAGGCGCGCCGCGGTGTCGCGGTTGACCTGGACATTGGCCAGCAGGCTGTTGTCCTGCTGGTCGGTATTCAGATCCTTGAGCTGGGGCAAGCCGCGCAGCACCGCTACCACCTTGGGCACCCATTCATCGAGGTCGGCCTGGTCATCGGCGGTCAGGGTGTACTGGTACTGCGCGCCGCTCTGGCGTCCGCCCACGGTGATGTCCTGTACCGATTGCAGGTACAGCCGGGTACCGGGCATGTCGCCCAGGGTCCGACGGATCTGCGCGATCACCTGGTCGGCGCTGTCGTGGCGCTGGTTCAGGGGCTTGAGGGCAATGAACAGTTGCGCACTGTTGATCGCCCCGCCACCGCCGCCCCCACCCCCGACAAAGCCGCCGACCGTGTCGATATTGGGGTTGTGCATGACCTTGCGGTTGATCTCCATGAAATCCTTCTGCATGGCGTCGTAGGAAATGCTCTGGGCCGCCAGGATGCTGCCGGACAAGCGCCCGGTGTCCTCCTGGGGAAAGAAACCCTTGGGCACCAGCACGTAGAGCACACCGGCGAGCAGGATCACCAGCACCGTCACCAGGCCCATCAGCCGTGAATGGCCGATGACCCAGCCCAGGGTCCGGTCATAGAAGCGGTGCACCGGCGAATCCACGGTCTCGGCGCCTTCGGGTGCCTTCTGCCGGGTGCGCAGCAGCACGCTGGAGAGCATCGGCGTCACCGTCAGCGAGATCAGCATCGAGATGCCGATGGACACCGACAGCGACACCGAGAACTCGCGGAACAGACGGCCGACGATGCCCCCCATCAACAGCAGCGGAATGAACACCGCCACCAGCGACACGCTGATGCTGAGCAGGGTGAAGCCCACTTCCCGGGCCCCGGCCAGCGCTGCCTGCAGCCGCGATTCGCCCCGCTCCAGGTGGCGCATGATGTTTTCCACCACGACGATGGCGTCATCCACCACGAACCCGGTGGAAATGGTCAGGGCCATCAGTGACAGGTTGTTCAGGCTGTAGCCCAGAAAATACATGGCGCCAAAGGTGCCCAGCAGCGACAGCGGCACGACGATGGCCGGCACCAGGGTGCTGCGCCAGTCGCGGAAGAAAGCGAAGGTCACCAGGGTCACCAGCACGATCGAGGCGATCAGGCTCAGCTCCACGTCCCGCAGCGAGGCACGGATGGTGGTGGTGCGGTCCATCAGGATATTCAGGCGGATCGAGGCCGGGATCGACTCCTGGAGAAACGGCAGCTCGGCCTTTACCGCATCCACGGTGTCGATGACGTTGGCCCCCGGCTGCTTGAAGATCACCAGCAGCACCGCCGGCTTGCCGTTGAACAGGCCGAAGTTGCGCAGGTCCTCGACGTCCTCGTGGACGTAGCCCAGGTCGGCGATGCGCACCAGGCTGCCGTTGTTCTGCTTGACCACCAGGTCGGCGTAGTCGGCGCTCTGGTACAGCTGGTCGTTGGCGCCGAGCACATGGTTCTGCTGGCCGAGGATGATCGAGCCCTTGGGCAGGTTGACGTTGGCTGCGGCGATCACCTGGCGCACCTGCTCCAGGCTGACCCCGTAGTGATTGAGCCGGTCCGGGTTGAGCTCGACCCGCACCGCCGGCAGGGCGCCTCCGCCGACAGTCACATCGCCGACTCCGGTGGTCTGCAACAGCCGCTGCTCCAGCAAGGTCGAGGCCACGTCGTACATCTGCCCCGGCGAGGCGCTATCGGAGGTCAGGCTGATGATCAGGATCGGCGAGTCGGCCGGGTTGACCTTGCGGTAAGTGGGGTTGCCGGAGAGGTCACTGGGCAGGTTGGTACGCGCAGCGTTGATCGCTGCCTGCACGTCCCGGGCGGCACCGTCGATGTCACGGTTGAGGTCCAATTGCAGGTTGATCCGGGTCGCCCCCAGGGTGCTCGACGAGGTCATCTGGGTAACCCCGGCGATTTGCCCGAACTGCCGTTCCAGGGGCGTGGCCACCGAGCTGGCGACGGTGTGCGGGTCGGCCCCCGGCAGGGAGGCACGCACGCTGATGGTGGGAAAGTCCACCTCCGGCAGTGGCGCCACCGGCAGCAGTTTGAAGGCCAGGACGCCGAACAGCGCCAGCCCGGCGGCAAGCAACGTGGTGGCGATGGGGCGCTGGATGAACGGCGCGCTAAGGTTCATCGCCGATCCCCTGCGGCCCTTCCCCGTCGCCCTCCCTGCCACTGCGGCGCCCTGCCAGCCGCTCGCCCAGGCCGTGCATGGCGAGGAAGATCACCGGGGTGGAAAACAGCGTCAGCAACTGGCTGAGCAACAGGCCGCCGATGATCGCGATACCCAGCGGGTGGCGCAGTTCCGAGCCGATGCCGGTGCCCAGGGCCAGGGGCACCGCGCCGAACAGCGAGGCCATGCTGGTCATCAGGATCGGCCGAAAACGCAGCTCCGCCGCCTGGCGGATCGCCGCCAGTGGCGTCAGGCCGCCTTTGCGCGCCAGCTCAAGGGCGAAGTCCACCATCATGATGCCGTTCTTCATGACGATGCCGATCAGCAGCACGATGCCGATCAGGCCGATGATGTCGAACTGGGTCCCGGTGATCAGCAGCGCCAACAAGGCGCCCAGGGCCGCCGAGAGCAGGGTCGAGAGAATGGTCACCGGGTGCACGAAACTCTCGTAGAGAACCCCCAGCATCAGGTACACCACCACGATCGCCGCCAGCACCAGAAACACCTGGTTCGACAGCGAAGCCTCGAAGGTCGCCGCCGCCCCTTCCAGCGACGCCTGCACCGAGGCCGGCAGGCCGACCCGGGCCTCGATCTGTTGCAGCCGGGTCACCGCCGCTCCCAGGCTCTGCCCGGGGGCGAGGTTGAACGAGACATCGGCATAGGGAAACTGCCCCAGGCGGTTGATGGTCAGCGGCGCCCGCTGCACCTGCTGGGTGGCCATGCTGGACAGCGGCGCCACCCCGCCGCCGGGGATGTTCACGTAGAGCCCGGTGAGCAGGTCCGCCAGATTACGCGGTGGCCGGTCGGTGGCCATGACCACGTGATACTGGTTGAGCTGGGTATAGATGGTCGACACCTGGCGCTGGCCGAAGGCGTCGTAGAGCACATCGTCGATGGCCTGGGGAGTGATGCCCAGGCGCGAGGCGGTGGCGCGGTCGAAGTTCAGCTGGATCTGGTTGCCGAACTGCATCGCCTGGCTCTGCACATCGGTGAACATCGGATCCTGCTTCAGCGCCGCCAGCATCTTGCCGGTCCACAGCTCCAGCAGGTCCGGGTCGGTGGCCTGCAGGCCCAGGCGGTAGCTGGTGGTAGACACGGTGGCATCCAGGGTCAGGTCCTGGACCCCGTGCAGGTACAGGCGTATCCCGGCGTCATCGGCGTTGGCATCGGCCAGCCGGCGGATCACCACCGCGCTGCTGTCGCGCTGCCCGTGGGGCTTGAGGTTGATCAGCAGGTTGCCCTGGTTGAGGGTGGGGTTGGTCTGGTCGATGCCGACGAAGGACGACAGGCTCTCTACCGCCGGATCCTTGAGAATACGCGCCGCCAGGCGTTGCTGCTGTTCCTGCATCTGCTGGAAGGAAATACTCGGCGCCGCCTGGGAGATGCCCTGGATCAGCCCGGTGTCCTGCTCGGGGAAAAAGCCCTTGGGCATGATCATCAGGGTCGCCAGGGTCAGCACCGCCGTGAGCATCACCGACAGCAGGGTCAGGGTGCGGTGGGCCAGCACCCAGTCCAGGCCGCGCACATAATGCCGGTTGATACGGTCGAAGAAATCCGCGCGGCGCTCCTGGTGGCGACTCTTGAGCATGCGCGCGCACATCATTGGCGTCAGGGTCAGGGAGATCAGCGCCGAGATCACGATGGTCACCGCCACGGTCATGGCGAACTCGCGAAACAGCCGGCCCACCACATCGCCCATGAACAGCAGCGGGATCATCACCGCGATCAGCGCCACCGACAGCGAGATGATGGTGAAGCCGATCTGCTCCGCGCCCTTGAGCGCTGCCTGCAACGGTGGCTCGCCCGCCTCGATGTAGCGGGTGATGTTCTCGATCATGACGATGGCATCGTCCACCACGAAACCGATGGCGATGGTCAGGGCCATCAGGGTCAGGTTGTTCAGGGAAAAGCCCAGCGCATAGGCCACCGCCAGGGTGCCCACCAGGGTCAGGGGCACGGTCACCGCGGGAATCAGGGTGGCCGCGACGTTGCGCAGGAACAGGAAGATCACCAGCACCACCAGCAGCACCGCCACCGCCAGTTCGAACTGCACGTCGGTGACCGAAGCGCGGATGGTCTGGGTCCGGTCGGTGAGCACCTCGACCTTGAGGGTGCCCGGCAGGCTGGCCCGCAGCTTGGGCAAGAGTTGCTGGACCCGGTCCACCACGTCGATGACGTTGGCCCCGGGCTGGCGCTGGATGTTCAGAACGATGGATGGCGTGCTGTTGGTCCAGGCGGCCTGATGCGGGTTTTCCGGGCCCTGCACGGAACTGGCGATCTGCGCCAGGCGAATCGGCGCGCCGTTCTTGTAGGCGATCACCAGGTCGCGGTACTCCTGCGCCGACTGCAACTGGTCGTTGGCACCGATGGAATAGGCCTGGTAGCGCCCGTCGATATTGCCCTTGGCCTGGTTGACGTTGGCGGTACCCAGGGCCGTGCGCAGGTCATCCAGGGACAGGCCCAGGTTGTTCAGCGCCGAGGTATTGGCCTCGACCCGCACCGCCGGGCGCTGGCCGCCGCTGATAGTCACCAGGCCGACCCCGGAGATCTGCGAGATCTTCTGCGCCAGGCGGGTGTCGGCCAGGTCCTCGACCTTGGTCAGGGGCAGCACGTCGGAGGTCAGGGACAGGGTCAGCACCGGCGCGTCCGCCGGGTTGACCTTGCTGTACACCGGCGGGTAAGGCAGGTTGCTCGGCAGGAAGGTGCCCGCGGCGTTGATCGACGCCTGCACCTCCTGCTCGGCCACATCCAGGGACAGCGCCAGGTCGAATTGCAAGGTGACCACCGAAGCACCGTTGGAGCTGGTGGAACTCATGGACTTGAGCCCCGGCATCTCCCCCAGCTGGCGCTCCAGGGGTGCGGTGATCGACGAACTGATCACCTCCGGGCTGGCCCCCGGGTACTGGGTGTAGACCTGGATGGTGGGGTAATCGACTTCCGGCAGGGCCGAGACCGACAGCAGGTGATAGCCCAGCAGGCCCAGCAACAGCACCGCCACCATCAACAAGGTGGTGGCCACCGGCCGTTCGATAAAGGGGCGCGAGACGTTCATCGGCGCCGGCCTATTGAGCCACGACTTTGATGGCCGAGCCGTTGTCCAGCTTGTCCGCGCCCTCGGTAATCACCTGCTCGCCAGCCTTGACCCCGGCGTCCAGCACAGCCGTGACCTCGCCGCTGGCCGGCCCGCTCTTGATGTTGCGCAGGCCGGCCTTGGTGCTGCCGTCAACGACGAACACGAAGTCGCCCTTGCTGCCATGCTGAATGGCCCGGGTGGGCACCACCGGCACCTGCGTCAGGGTGTCGGCCCTGAGCCTGGCGTTGACGAACTGATTGGGAAACAGGGCCTTGCCCGCCCCCTCGAAGCGAGCCTTGACGTTGATGGTCCCGGTACTGGTGTTGACCTGGTTGTCCAGCGCCAGCAGGCTGCCGCTGGCCAGCAGGTTGTGCTTGTTGCGGTCATAGGCGAGTACCGGCACTGGCCCCTTGGCCATGGCCTGGCTGATCGCCCCCAGGTCATCCTCGGGCACCGCGAACACCACCTCGGCCGGCTCCATCTGGGTGATCACCACGATCCCGGTGGTGCTGGCGGTGGTCACGTAGTTGCCCGGGTCCACCAGGCGCAGTCCGGCCACGCCGTCCACCGGCGAGATGATGGTGCAGTAGCTCAACTGCACTTCCAGGTTCTGCACGCTGCCCTGGTCGGCAGCCACGGTGCCGGCCTGTTGCTGCACCGTGGAAACCTGGGTGTCGAGGGTCTGCTGGCTGACCGAACCGGCCTTGATCAGTTCGCGGTAGCGGGCCAGGTCGCGCTGGGCATTGTCCAGCACCGCCTGATCATGGGCCAGCACGCCCCGGGCCTGGGCCAACTGCGCCTTGAGCGCGCGATCATCGATCCGCGCGATGACCTGGCCCTTGCGCACAGGCTGGCCTTCCTTGAACTCGACGCTGGAAAGAATCCCGTCCACCTGGGTGATCACCGTCACGCTGCGGGTCGGCGTCACCGTGCCCAGGGCGTCGATGTAGACCGGCACATCCTGCAACTGCACCGCCACCGCCACCACCGGCTCCCCCACGGGTGCCGGCTTGACCGGATACCGCGGGCCGGACAGGTAGAACCACAGCCCCAGGGCCAGAGCTGCCAGTGCCAACAGGATGAGCCACAGAGAAACTTTGCCGCGTCTGCCTTTGTCCACGAGCGAGCATCCGATTCAGGCGGGTCCGGACCCGGTTGCGCAGCGCGATGAACGCCCCACCACAGGCTGATCACAGGCCGGCGAGCCAAGCACTGCCCTGAACTCTAGCAGCCGCCCTCTCGGGCGCCCGCCGATGCGTATTTTCGTTCAGCCACGGGACAGGCAAATCCGCCCAAGTGCAGGAAAACCGGGCCCGAGCCGGCATTCTTGAGCCTCGTACAAGGCCGGTGCTACCATGCGCAACCGCCCGAACAGGCAAGGAATCCCCTGGTTTATGAGCACCATCCGCGAGCGCAATAAAGAACTGATCCTGCGGGCCGCCAGTGAAGAGTTTGCCGACAAGGGCTTTGCGGCGACCAAGACCAGCGACATCGCCGCCAAGGCCGGGTTGCCCAAACCCAACGTCTACTACTACTTCAAGTCCAAGGAAAACCTCTATCGCGAGGTGCTGGAAAGCATCATCGAACCCATCCTCCAGGCCTCCACCCCGTTCAATGCCGATGGCGTGCCCAGCGAAGTGCTCAGCGGCTACATCCGCTCGAAGATCCGCATCTCCCGCGACCTGCCGTTCGCTTCCAAGGTCTTTGCCAGCGAGATCATGCATGGTGCGCCGCACCTGAGCCCGGAGCAGGTGGAACAGCTCAACGCCCAGGCCAAGCACAACATCGAGTGCATCCAGACCTGGATCGATCGCGGCCTGATCGCCCCGCTCGACCCCAACCACCTGATGTTCAGCATCTGGGCCGCGACCCAGACCTACGCCGACTTCGACTGGCAGATCTCGGTGGTCACCGGCAAGACCAAGCTCGACGAAGACGACTACGAAGCTGCGGCGCAGACCATCATCCGGTTGGTGCTCAAGGGCTGTGAACTGGATCGCTGATAGCGTTTTGGTACTTTCTGGTTTGTTTCCCGGCCCGCAAGGGCGCAATAGTTTCAATCAAGATCCTGCGCGGCTTTTCGCAGCCTCGCGGGCTCGGCAGTGGCTACAGGCCGGGCCCGCGAGGTCGAGGGCTATGCGCTGACGCCAGCGTCCGCCGCCAGGCCCTGGGCTTCGATCGCGCTGATGGCGCACTGCTCATCGATGTCCGAGGTATCGCCACTGATGCCGATCGCCCCAATCACTGCCCCCGCCTGATCCCGAATCAACACCCCGCCCGGCGCAGGCACCACGCTGCCCTGCCCCAGACCGTTCAATGCGCCGATGAAGGCCGGGCGCTGCTGCGCGTCCAGGGCCAGCAGGCGCGAGCCCTTGCCCAGGGCCACCGCCCCCCAGGCCTTGCCGATGGCGATCTGCGGGCGCAGCAGGCTGGCGCCGTCCTCCCGTTGCAGGGTCACCAGGTGCCCGCCGGCATCCAGCACCGCGATGGTCAGCGGCGCCGCATTGATCTTGCGCCCCGCGTTGATGGCCTGGTTGGCCAGGTTGACTGCGACTTTCAAGGTTAAAGCGCTCATGGGTGCCGTCCTTATCTTGTTATTGAGAAAACCTGGGGAAGCTTCTTGTAGGAGAAGTCCGATACAACAAATAGAACACAATGAATTTATTTTTTGTATACAATAATTCGCGAAAGGTAGCCCCTGCGACAAAAGGACGCCGGTTTATCGGGGCTTTGATGAAAGCCGCTGCCGCTCAAGAAAATGGATTGACCTGCGCCATCCGCCGTGAATACACTTTGCGCAAAACCACTTGTATACAATTACAAAACGCAAGAGGCACAAAACCATGAGCAAAATGAGAGCAATCGAAGCCGCCGTTCTGGTGATGCGCCGTGAAGGGGTCGATACCGCTTTTGGCATCCCGGGTGCCGCCATCAACCCGCTGTATTCCGCGCTGCAGAAGGTCGGTGGCATCGATCACGTGCTCGCTCGCCACGTCGAAGGCGCCTCGCACATGGCCGAGGGTTACACCCGCACCAAGGCCGGTAACATCGGCGTGTGCATCGGTACTTCGGGCCCCGCCGGCACCGACATGGTCACCGGCCTGTACAGCGCCTCGGCCGACTCCATCCCTATTCTCTGCATCACCGGTCAGGCCCCCCGCGCCCGCCTGCACAAGGAAGACTTCCAGGCCGTGGACATCACCAGCATCGTCAAGCCGGTGACCAAATGGGCCACCACCGTGCTGGAACCGGGCCAGGTGCCCTACGCCTTCCAGAAAGCCTTTTATGAAATGCGCTCCGGCCGTCCCGGCCCGGTGCTGATCGACCTGCCGTTCGACGTGCAGATGGCGGAAATCGAATTCGACATCGACGCCTACCAGCCCCTGCCCCTGGCCAAGCCGGCGGCGACCCGCCTGCAGGCGGAAAAGGTCCTGGCCCTGCTGGACCAGGCCGAACGTCCATTGCTGGTGGCCGGTGGCGGCGTGATCAACGCCGACGCCAGCGAGCTGCTGGTGGAGTTCGCCGAACTGACCGGCATTCCGGTGATCCCGACCCTGATGGGCTGGGGCACCATCCCTGACGATCACCCACAGATGGTGGGCATGGTCGGCCTGCAGACCTCCCATCGCTACGGCAATGCCACCCTGCTCAAGTCCGACACCGTGCTGGGCATCGGCAACCGCTGGGCCAACCGCCACACCGGTTCGGTGGACGTCTACACCGAAGGCCGCAAGTTCATCCACGTGGACATCGAACCGACCCAGATCGGCCGTGTCTTCACCCCGGACCTGGGCATCGTTTCCGATGCTGGCAGCGCCCTGACCGTATTGCTGGAGGTGGCCCGCGAATGGCAGACCGCCGGCAAGCTCAAGGATCGCAGCGCCTGGCTGCATGACTGCCAGCAGCGCAAGGCCAGCCTGCACCGCAAGACCCACTTCGACAACGTGCCGGTCAAGCCGCAACGCGTGTACGAAGAAATGAACCAGGTATTCGGCAAGGACACCTGCTACGTCAGCACCATCGGCCTGTCGCAGATTGCCGGCGCGCAGTTCCTCCACGTCTACAAGCCACGCCACTGGATCAACTGCGGCCAGGCCGGCCCGTTGGGCTGGACCATCCCCGCTGCCCTGGGCGTGGTCAAGGCCGACCCGAACCGCCAGGTGGTGGCGCTGTCCGGCGACTACGACTTCCAGTTCATGATCGAAGAACTGGCGGTGGGCGCGCAGTTCAACCTGCCGTACATCCACGTGGTGGTGAACAACTCCTACCTCGGGCTGATCCGCCAGGCCCAGCGCGGTTTCGACATGGACTACTGCGTGCAGCTGTCCTTCGACAACCTCAACGCGCCGGAACTCAACGGCTATGGCGTCGACCACGTGGCCGTTGCCGAAGGCCTGGGTTGCAAGGCCCTGCGGGTGTTCGAACCCAAGGACATCCAGCCGGCCCTGCGCCAGGCCCAGGAAATGCTCCAGACCTTCAAGGTACCGGTGGTGGTGGAAATCATCCTGGAGCGCGTGACCAACATTTCCATGGGCACCGAAATCAACGCGGTCAACGAGTTCGAAGACCTGGCGCTGGTGGGCAACGACGCCCCTACCGCGATTTCCCTGCTCGACTGATACCCCTGGCCGCTGGCACCGGCCGGGCCCCGGGCGCAACCTCCCGCCAGAGGTTGCGCGCGGGCCGCCCGCCCCCTGGCGCCAGCCCCAGGCTTGACCGAACCACAGGAGACCACCATGCCGCGCTTTGCTGCCAACCTGTCCATGCTGTTCACCGAACAGGACTTCCTCGCCCGCTTCAAGGCGGCCGCCGATGCCGGCTTCAGCGGCGTCGAATATCTGTTCCCCTACGAATTCAGCTCTGCCGAAATCAAGGCGCAACTTGACGCCCACGGCCTGAGCCAGGTGCTGTTCAACCTGCCGGCCGGCGACTGGGCCAAGGGTGAACGCGGTATCGCCTGCCTGCCCGACCGGGTCGAGGAGTTCCGCGCCGGGGTCGACCTGGCCATTGCCTACGCCCAGGTCCTGGGCAATACCCAGATCAACTGCCTGGCAGGCATCCGCCCACAGGGCGCCGATGAAGCCCTGGTGGAAAAGACCTTGGTCGCCAACCTCAAGTACGCCGCCGACAAGCTCCAGGCCGTGGGCATCAAGCTGGTGATGGAAGCCATCAACACCCGCGACATTCCCGGCTTCTACCTCAACAATACCGCCCAGGCGCTGTCGATTCGCGAGCAGGTGGGCAGCGACAACCTGTACCTGCAGTACGACATCTACCACATGCAGATCATGGAGGGAGACCTGGCGCGGACCATGGCCAACCACCTGGGCCAGATCAACCACATCCAGCTGGCGGACAACCCCGGGCGCAACGAGCCGGGCACCGGCGAGATCAACTACCGCTTCCTCTTCGAGCACCTGGACCGCATCGGCTACCAGGGCTGGGTCGGTTGCGAGTACAAGCCGCTGACCACCACTGA
The DNA here is from genome assembly GCF_052665325.1 of Pseudomonas sp. 8(2025). Taxonomy (NCBI): domain Bacteria; kingdom Pseudomonadati; phylum Pseudomonadota; class Gammaproteobacteria; order Pseudomonadales; family Pseudomonadaceae; genus Pseudomonas; species Pseudomonas sp. 8(2025). The sequence goes on from NZ_JBQOIE010000013.1 coordinate 74,432, forward strand.
AGCCGGCCTTGGCTGGCTGAAAACCCACAACGCAATCTGAACCTGTACCTGCGTAGGAGCCGGCTTGCCGGCGAAGAGGCCCGCAAGACCGCCTTCGCTGGCCAGCCAGCGCCCACAAGGTCCCGTTGAATAGAGGATTTTTATCATGGCTAAAATCGGATTTATCGGCACCGGCATCATGGGCCACCCAATGGCCGCCAACCTGCAGAAGGCCGGTCACAGCCTGCTGCTCTCGGAACACCACGGCAAGGCTCCGGCCGACCTGATCGCCGCCGGCGCCATCGCCCTGGCCTCGCCCCGGGACGTCGCCCAGGAAGCCGAGTTCGTCATCATCATGGTCCCCGATACCCCCCAGGTCGAAGACGTGCTGCTGCGCGCCGACGGCGTGGCCGCCGGGATCGGCAAGGGCAAGATCGTCATCGACATGAGCTCGATCTCGCCCACCGCTACCAAGGCCTTCGCCGCCAAGATCAACGAAACCGGCGCCCAGTACCTGGACGCCCCGGTGTCCGGCGGTGAAGTCGGGGCCAAGGCCGCCACCCTGAGCATCATGGTCGGTGGCGACAGCCAGGCCTTCGAACGTGCCCTGCCGCTGTTCCAGAGCATGGGCAAGAACATCACCCTGGTGGGTGGCAACGGTGACGGCCAGACTGCCAAGGTGGCCAACCAGATCATCGTCGCCCTGAACATCCAGGCCGTGGCCGAAGCCCTGCTGTTCGCCTCGAAGAACGGCGCCGACCCGGCCAAGGTGCGTGAAGCACTGATGGGTGGCTTCGCTTCCTCGAAGATCCTCGAAGTGCACGGCGAGCGGATGATCAAGGGCACCTTCGACCCGGGCTTCCGCATCAACCTGCACCAGAAGGACCTGAACCTGGCCCTGAGCGGTGCCCGCGAGCTGGGCATCAACCTGCCCAACACCGCCAACACCCAGCAAGTGTTCAGCACCTGCACCGCCATCGGTGGCGCCAACTGGGACCACTCGGCCCTGATCAAGGGCCTGGAACACATGGCCAACTTCTCGATCCGCGAGAAGAAATAAGCAGCATCCGTAGCCGCTGCCGCAGGCTGCGCCAAGGTTCGCAGGAAACGCCTCACGGCGGGCCAGGGACAGGCCCTGCTGACCTTGCCGCCGCCTGAGGTGGCGGCTACACCCGTTTCAAGCCCCCCATAACAAGAAATCCGGGAGCCCGCCATGTCGGTCGATCCGCAAAAATTCCTCCGTGAGCTGTTCGCCACAGCCATCGACGCCGCCCACCCGCAACAGGTTCTGCAAGCCCATCTCCCCAGCGACCGCAGCGGCCGCGTCATCGTCATCGGCGCCGGCAAGGCCGCCGCGGCCATGGCCCAGGTGGTCGAGCGCAGCTGGCAGGGCGAAGTCTCCGGGCTGGTGGTCACCCGCTACGGCCACGGCGCCCCCTGCACCAAGATCGAAGTGGTCGAAGCCGCCCACCCGGTACCCGACGCCGCCGGCCTGGCCGTGGCCAAGCGCGTGCTGGAACTGGTCAGCAACCTGTCGGAACAGGATCGGGTGATCTTCCTGCTGTCCGGTGGCGGTTCGGCGCTGCTGGCCCTGCCAGCCGCCGGCATCACCCTGGCGGACAAGCAGGCCATCAACAAGGCCCTGCTCAAATCCGGCGCCACCATCGGCGAGATGAACTGCGTGCGCAAGCACCTCTCGGCGATCAAGGGTGGACGCCTGGCCAAGGCCTGCTGGCCGGCCACGGTCTACACCTATGCGATTTCCGATGTACCCGGCGACCTGGCCACGGTCATCGCCTCCGGCCCCACCGTGGCCGACCCCAGCACCTCGGCCGAGGCCCTGGCGATTCTCAAGCGCTATGGCATCGACGTACCGGCCGCGGTCCGCAGCTGGCTGCAGAGCCCCGAGTCGGAAACCGTCAAGCCCGGTGACCCGTGCCTGGCGCGCAGCCACTTCCAGCTGATCGCCCGGCCCCAGCAGTCCCTTGAGGCGGCGGCCGTGAAGGCTCGCCAGGCCGGCTTCAGCCCACTGATCCTCGGCGACCTGGAGGGCGAATCCCGGGAGGTGGCCAAGGTCCACGCCGGCATCGCCCGCCAGGTCGCCCTGCACGGCCAGCCCCTGGCGGCGCCCTGCGTGATCCTCTCCGGCGGTGAAACCACGGTCACCGTGCGCGGCAATGGCCGTGGCGGGCGCAACGCGGAGTTCCTCCTGAGCCTCACCGACAGCCTCAAGGGCTACCCGGGCATCTATGCCCTGGCCGGCGACACTGACGGCATCGACGGTTCCGAGGACAATGCCGGGGCCATCATGACCCCGGACAGCTACGCCCGCGCCGCGGCCCTGGGCCTGAGCGCCAGCGACGAGCTGGACAACAACAACGGCTATGGCTACTTCGCGGCGCTGGGGGACCTGATCGTCACCGAGCCGACCCGCACCAACGTCAACGACTTCCGCGCCATCCTGATTCTCGAGAACCCCAAACATGACGCCTGACAAGAAGGTCAAAATCCTCGCCACCCTGGGCCCGGCCATCGACGGCATCGAGGACATCCGTGAGCTGGTGCAAGCCGGGGTGAACATCTTCCGGCTCAACTTCAGCCACGGCGCCCATGCCGACCACGCCCAGCGCTACGAGTGGATCCGCCAGGTAGAGCGCGAACTGAACTACCCCCTGGGCATCCTCATGGACCTGCAAGGGCCGAAGCTGCGGGTCGGCACCTTCGCCGAGGGCAAGGTGCAACTGGTGCGCGGCCAGGCCCTGCGCCTGGACCTCGACGCGACCCCGGGCAACGCCCAGCGGGTCAGCCTGCCGCACCCGGAGATCATCGCCGCCCTGGAGCCGGGCATGGACCTGCTGCTGGACGACGGCAAGCTGCGCCTGCGGGTGATCGCCAAGCACGCCGACGCCATCGAGACCACCGTGCTCAATGGCGGTGAGCTGTCGGACCGCAAGGGCGTCAACGTGCCCCAGGCGGTGCTCGACCTCAGCCCGCTGACGGCCAAGGACCGTCGCGACCTGAGCTTCGGCCTGGAACTGGGAGTGGACTGGGTGGCCCTGTCCTTCGTGCAGCGCCCGGAAGACATCCGTGAAGCCCGTGCGCTGATCGGCGACAAGGCCTACCTGATGGCCAAGATCGAGAAGCCTTCGGCCGTCACCCAACTGCGGGAAATCGCCGAGCTGAGCGACGCGATCATGGTGGCCAGGGGCGACCTGGGGGTGGAAGTGCCCGCAGAAAGCGTGCCGCAGATCCAGAAAAACATCATCAGCACCTGCCGCCAGCTGGGCAAGCCGGTGGTGGTGGCCACCCAAATGCTCGAATCTATGCGTTTCTCCCCTGCGCCGACCCGGGCCGAGGTCACGGACGTCGCCAACGCTGTGGCCGAGGGTGCGGACGCAGTGATGCTGTCGGCGGAAACCGCTTCCGGCGAATACCCGCTGGAGGCCGTGCAGATGATGAGCAAGATCATCCGCCAGGTGGAAACCGGCCCGGACTACCAGGCCCAACTGGACGTCAGCCGGCCCCAGGCCGAGGCCACGGTCTCGGACGCCATCAGCTGTGCGATCCGCCGGGTGTGCAGCATCCTGCCGGTGGCGGTGCTGGTGAACTACAGCGAATCCGGCAGTTCGACCCTGCGCGCCGCCCGCGAGCGGCCTTCGGTGCCGATCCTCAACCTGACGCCGAACCTTGCCACTGCTCGCCGCCTGACAGTGGCCTGGGGCGTGCATTCGGTGGTCAACGACCGGCTGCGCCAGGTCGACGAGGTGTGTGCCACGGCCCTGGAAATCGCCCAGGCCCAGGGCCTGGCCAAGCGCGGCGACACCGTGGTGATCACCACCGGTGTGCCGTTCGGCCAGCCGGGCACCACCAATTCGTTGCGCGTCGAAACCCTTCTCTGACCCGCAGCCCATGGCGCCGCTGACCGGCCAGAGCCTCCCGCAGAGGAGGCCTGGGCGGTCGGCGCAACCCTCGCCCAGGGGCCGCCCCACTGATTTGCATCATGCCCTCACAGTCTTTCAATGCCTTCTGCCCCGACTGGGCCACTGCCCTGCTTAACGGCTTCAGTCAGATCTTTCTCCAGCGCCATCCGCTGTGCGGCCTGCTGTGCCTGCTGGCGATCCTGGTCAGTGCCCCGGCACTGCTCGGCGCTGCCCTGCTGGGTGCCCTGGCCGGGCTGCTGACCGCACAACGCCGGGGGTACGCCAAGGCCGACCGCCAGGCCGGGCTGTTCAGCTACAACGGCGTATTGCTGGGCCTGCTGCTGGGCCTGTACCTGCCCTGGTCGGTATTGCTGCCGCCGCTGATCATCGCCGCCGGCGGCCTCAGCGCGATCATTACCCAGCAATGGCTCAAACGTGCCCGCAACCCCGCCAGCCTGCCGGCCTACACCGCGCCCTTCGTCGGCCTCGGCTGGCTGCTGCTGAGCCTGATCGAGCCGCTGCCCGCGGCCACCCAGGGCGTGCCCGGGCTGTCCCTGGCGAACCTGCTGGGTGGGCTGTTCCAGGGCCTGGGACAGATCATGTTCCTCGGCCAGCCCCTGGCCGGCCTGCTGATTCTGCTCGGCCTGCTGCTGGCCAGCCGCCGCGCGGCAGCCTGGGCCCTGTTCGGCTCCGCCTGCGGCCTGCTCTTTGCCCTGCTGCAGCAAGAGCATGCCCAGGCCCTGCAGGGCCAGGGCGGCTACAACTGCGCCCTGGTCGCCCTGGCCCTGGGCCAGCAGGCCCGGCACCCCTGGCGGCCGCTGCTGGGGATGCTGCTGGCACTGCTGATCAGCCCGGGGCTGGTCGCCCTGGGTCTTGCGCCCCTGACCGCACCCTTTGTCCTGGCCTGCTGGCTGGTGCACACCGTCGACCGGGTGCTGGGCCGCCACGTGCGGGGCGACGCGCCTTGCGCTCCCCCGGCAAATCCCCCTAGGCTTCGCTGACTTTCGATTCAGGCGATTTCCATGGGCAACAGCGACAACTGGCGGCAGCGCCTCTACGTAATGATCTTCCAGACCGATACGGTGGCGGGGAGGCGCTTTGACAGCACCCTGCTGCTGATCATCCTCGCCAGCCTGGTGATCGTGATCCTCGACAGCATCGACGAGGTCCATCGCAACTACGCCAACGTCCTGGCCTACATCGAATGGGGTTTTACCCTGATCTTCGCCATCGAGTACGGGCTGCGCCTGTACTGCTCCCCCCGGCCGCTGCGCTATGCCTTCAGCTTCTATGGCCTGGTGGACCTGCTGGCGATCGTTCCGGGGATCCTCGCCCTGTATTACAGCGACGCCCAATACCTGCTGATCATCCGCATCATCCGCATGCTGCGGATCTTTCGCGTGCTCAAGCTGGCGCCCTACCTCAAGCAGGCCCACTACCTGCTGGACGCCCTGCGCGGCAGCAAGCAGAAGATCCTGGTGTTCCTGCTCAGCGTCTGCACCCTGGTCACGGTGTTCGGCACCCTGATGTACGTGGTCGAAGGCCCGGAGCACGGTTTCACCAGCATTCCCAAGGGCATCTACTGGGCCATCGTCACCCTGACCACCGTGGGCTACGGCGACATCGTGCCCAAGACCGTGATCGGCCAGGTGATCTCGTCCATGGTGATGATCACCGGTTACTCGATCATCGCCGTGCCCACCGGGATCTTCACCGCGGAACTGGCCAGCGCCATGCGCGGCGAGCAGCTCAAGCACGACTGCCCGGTGTGCCGCAAGAACACCCACGAACCCGCCGCGGCCTTCTGTTCCCGCTGCGGCAATGCGCTATTCAGGAAACTGGAATAAGCAAAGTACTTTTTAATCTTTAAAGAGATATAGCGCCCCGGCTATAGTCGGCGGCAAATTGCCTTCACTCTCGAACAAAAGGAATGTGCAGTGAAAAAACTCTTCAGCGCCTCGCTACTGGCCGCCGGCCTGGCCCTGGGCAGCGTCGCCCAGGCCGCACCGACCCTGCTCAACGTTTCCTACGACGTGATGCGCGACTTCTACAAGGACTACAACGCCGCCTTCCAGAAACACTGGAAAGCCGAGCACAACGAGAACATCACCCTGCAGATGTCCTTCGGCGGCTCCAGCAAACAGGCGCGCTCGGTAATCGACGGCCTGCCGGCGGATGTCATCACCATGAACATGGCCACCGACATCAACGCCCTGGCGGACAACGGCAAGCTGGTGCCGGACAACTGGGTGACCCGCCTGCCGAACAACAGCGCGCCGTTCACCTCGGCCACCGTGTTCATCGTCCGCAAGGGCAACCCCAAGGCCCTGAAGGACTGGCCGGACCTGCTCAAGGACGGCGTACAGGTGATAGTGCCCAACCCCAAGACCTCGGGTAACGGCCGCTACACCTACCTCTCGGCCTGGGGCTATGTGCTCAAGAACGGCGGCGATGAGAACAAGGCCAAGGACTTCGTCGGCAAGCTGTTCAAGCAGGCGCCGGTGCTCGACACCGGTGGCCGCGCCGCCACCACCACCTTCATGACCAACCAGATCGGCGACGTGCTGGTGACCTTCGAGAACGAAGCGGAGATGATCGCCCGCGAATTCGGTCGCGACCAGTTCGAGGTGATCTACCCGAGTGTGTCCGCCGAAGCCGAGCCGCCGGTATCGGTGGTGGACAAGGTGGTAGAGAAGAAAGGCACCCGCGCCGCCGCCGAGGAATACCTCAAGTACCTGTGGTCGCCGGAAGGCCAGGAAATCGCCGCCAACAACTACCTGCGCCCACGGGACCCGAAAGTGCTGGCCAAGTACACCGATCGCTTCCCGAAAGTCGACTTCCTCTCGGTGGAGAAGACCTTCGGCGACTGGCGCAGCGTGCAGAAGACCCACTTCAACGACGGCGGGATCTTCGACCAGATCTATACCAACGCCAAGTGACCCCTAACGGGTGAATGAAAAAAGCGACCTCCGGGGTCGCTTTTTTTATGCCCCAGGGATGGCGCTCAGAGGGCTCGCGCCGGAGTGAACAGCGCCGCTTCGGCGACCTGATGGCGCTCCTCCAGCACCGCCTCCGCCTCGACTTCGATCAGCCACTCTGGCAGCGACAGCCCGCTGACGATGATCCACGAAGACGCCGGCGGCTGGCTGGCAAAGCGTTCGAGCAAGACTGCGCTGATGTGCTCCTGCTGGTTGCGGGCCGCTTCGGCGATGTAGATCCGCAGCATCACCACATCCGCCAGCCGGCCACCCGCCTCGGCCAGGACCCGGGCGATATTGTCGAAGGCCTGCTCGGTCTGCTCCCGCAGGCCCGGGCCCACGGTGCGCTCCTGCTCATCCACACCCACCTGGCCGGAAAGCAGCAGGCGCCGCCCACCGCGCACCTCCACCGCCTGGCTGAAACCGTATTGCAGGGAATTGAACACACTGGCTGGGTTGAACGTCGACTTTTCCATAAGGCACTCCCGGCGCATTGAACGACCGGAGACCGTAAACCAAGCCTTTGCCGACTTCCACTGCAACCCGCGCGCAGCAACATTTGGCAATGCAAGCCCCCGCCCGCCTGGTGGCAACCCTGTGCAGCAGCGGCCTACATCGGCGGCGCGACCCCATCCTTGCCGGCGGAGATCGACTGCGCGGTGAGTTTGCCGTCATCGCTCTGGGTAACGAACATCACCACCTTGACCCCGACCTTGAGCAGGCTGCGGTCGCCGGGAGTCAGGTTGACGATGGGCACATCGTCCGGCACCAGGATCTTCTGCTGGCCGCCCTTGTAGTTGACGGTCAGGGTGCGGCCGTTGCTCACCACCAGGTCGCCGACGCTGCCGTTGGTCATGCTGCTGCCCTTGGCCAGGTCGAAAGGCCGGTGGCCATCACCCGTACCGGCCAACTGCGGTGGAAACACATGCACTTCCAGCGCCTTGAGGGTGCCGTCGGCCATGGGCATGGCCGCCGAGCCGATGTAGCTGCCGGGCTTGATGTCCTCGATATTGGCCAGGGTCACGGCACGCACCTGGGTCTGGGGCGTCAGCTCGATGCTGACATTCTCCCCACTGTTGACGTGCACCCGCACCACGTCGCCGCCGACCCCGGTGATTTCCCCGCGTACGCCAATGCGCATGCCCGGCGCATCCTGGGCCAGGGCCGCGGTGCTGCCCAGCAGGAACGCCAGGGCCAGGCATGGAAGGTTGCACAACAAACCAGGCAAAGACCGATTCATGGAACGGATTCCTCAAGGCAATGGGTGCACAGAGCCCGTCAGTCGACTGCAAGGCCCCGGGGGAGCATGAGCATGCTATCGAACAGGATGTAAGTAAATGTATCATCGCCCCTCGACAGCGACACGCCCCGGTACTCAACGGGCCTTCATCATTCGATCGCTGACCTTTGCCACCCGGCCCGCTCCATCGCTTTGCCAGGGGGTCTTGCCGACCTCGCTCCTTGCGCTTGCCCCAGAGATCGCCAATGAATTCCACGACCCAGGCTCTGCCCACCGGCAGCGCGACAATGACCCGAGGCATGGTGCTGCTGTTCGCCTTCTGCTGCGGGGCCATAGTCGCCAACATCTACTACGCACAACCGATCATCGAGCTGATTGCCCCGGACCTCGGCCTGTCCAGCGCCCTGGCCAGCCTGATCGTGTCGCTGACCCAGATCGGCTACGCCCTGGGCCTGTTCTTCCTGGTGCCCCTGGGCGATTTGCTGGAAAACCGCCGGCTGATGATCTGCACCACCCTGGTGGCGATTGCCAGCCTGCTGGGCGCGGCCTTTATCCAGCAGCCCAATGCCTTTCTCCTGGTGTCGCTGTTGATCGGCTTCAGTTCGGTGTCGGTGCAGATCCTGATTCCCCTGGCCGCGCACCTGGCCCCCGAGGAAACCCGGGGCCGGGTGGTGGGCGGGATCATGGGCGGCCTGCTGCTGGGGATTCTCCTGGCCCGGCCGGTGTCCAGCGTGGTGGCCGACCACTTCGGCTGGCGGGCGATGTTCATCGCCGCGGCGCTGCTGATGGCAGCCATCAGCCTGGTGCTGATGCTCACCATTCCCAAGCGCCAGCCGGCCCACAGCGCCACCTATGGCCAACTGCTGCATTCCCTGGGCAACTTGCTGCGCCAGCAACCGGTACTGCGCCAGCGCGCCTTCTACCAGGGTTGCCTGTTCGCCACCTTCAGCCTGTTCTGGACCGCCGCACCGCTGGAGCTGGCGCGCCAGCACGGCCTGAGCCAAAGCCAGATCGCGATCTTTGCCCTGGTGGGCGCCATCGGCGCCATCGCCGCGCCCATCAGCGGGCGCCTGGCAGATGCCGGCCATACCCGCATCGCCTCACTGCTGGCCATGCTGCTGGCGGCCCTGAGCTTCATCCCCAGCCTGGTGCATCCGGCCTACAGCGTGATCGGCATGGCCGTGACCGGGGTGGTCCTGGATTTCTGCGTGCAGATGAACATGGTGCTCGGCCAACGCGCCGTGTACGCCCTCGACGCCCACAGCCGCAGCCGCCTGAATGCGCTGTACATGACCAGCATCTTCATCGGCGGTGCCTTTGGCTCCTCGATTGCCAGTGCGGTGTACGAGCATGGCGGCTGGCTGGGCATCGTGCTGGTGGGCAGCGCCTTCCCGCTGCTGGCCTTGATGCGTTTCCTGCTGGTGCGGGACAACCGCCGCCCGGCCCGGGCCTGAGGAAAAGGCGCGGCGCCCTTGCCCCTGCCCGGAGTTGCCCGGGCAGGCAAGCTGCACCAGGGCGGGCGCCTCAGATGCGTTCGCGCACCAGGACTTCGATATTGGCCGCCGCCCCCCAGAGCCGCAGGCGCCCGATCAGGCCGGCATCGGTTTCCCCCACCAGGTACAGAGTGTCGATGGTCTGGGTCGCGGCCCATTCGACGAACTCGCTGCTGTCGAAGTCGGCCAGGCTGGCCAATTGGAATTCACTTTCATAGAAGCCCGGGGTGACCGGGACCGGGGTGTCCTGGGGGCCGGGCGCGCCGATGAAGTCGCAGCCCAGGTGCACCACGCCCCAACGGGCTACCCGCCAATTGCCCAGGGCTTCATCCAGCCGAGCCCGGGCGCCACGGGCAAAACCCAGGCCATCGATGATCACGCGGCGGTTGATGATCAGCCACAGCTTGCGCCGCCGTGGTGCCTTGAGCAGCACTTCGCCGGTGACCTTGGAGGCGCGCAATGCCAGGGCGATCACCAGCAGCAAGGGCACGAAGTAGCTGTAGAGCCTCTCGGTAGCGCTGACCGTTACCAACCCGTACAGGCGCCGCACCTCGGCCCGCTGCTGCTCCAGTTCCTTGAGGCTTTCACTCAAGCCCTGCAGCCATTGGCGGATGGGAGCCGCCGTGTATTCGCCGCGGATATCCTCCAGCGCCTGCTGCACCTTGACCTCTGCCAAGACCGAAAGGCGCCCGTCCGCGGTGCGCTCCAGCGCTGCAAAACGCTCGCACAGGCTGCTGACCTGGGCCGCATCCTGGGGCTCGTAGCGAGCGATGGCCGCCTTGCAGTGCTCCACGCCCAGCATGTCCTCGATCTCCGTGGCCACGCGCCGCTGCAGCCCGGCCTGGGCCTGCTGCGCCAATTGGTAGTCGGTCTGGAACCAGTCCACGCGCACCGCCTGGGTGGCGCTGATCAGGGCCAGGGACGCCAGCAGCAGCCAGGCGTAGTCCACGCGCTTCCAGCCGATCTCGCCCAAGCGAAAGACCGAGATCAGGCTCCAGCAGAAGAAGTAGTACATGAAGACGAATGCCAGCAGCAGGCACACCGGCTCCAGCGACAGGTAGATCAGCTCCGGCACCTCGGTCGGGCCAAAGCCATACACCAGCAACAACACACAGATCAGCGCAAGCCAGAACACCATCGGCGTGAAATAGGGTTTATTCAGGTCATTCTTCATCGGGCGCTCAACGGCTGATACTCGGGAACACCCCGCTGTATCGGCCAGGCATCCCGAGGCTTAAATAATCCAGCCCGGGCGCAGGCTCTGGCCTGCGCCTCTGCGCTTATCGGACAGGGTTACTGGAACTGGCGACCAAGCCCGGCGGGCACACCATGGATATCGGTGTCTTCCCAGGGCCCGTCAGGGCTGATGGAGCGGCTCCAGCCATTGTTCCAGCGGTAGTAGGTGCGCTGGCGGTAGAAGGTGTTGCTCTGGTCATCCAGCACATAGACCCCCAACCGCGCATCCCAATGGCTGTGCCCGCCCGGTGGCGGCGCGAAGCTGGCGGAGGTGCGTGGCAGGGGCTTGGCGGCGGGGATCGGCGCGCTGGGCGTACCCGGCGCCGTGGACGGGGCCGGGCGTGTGCTCGGCCCTGCCGGCGGGATCGGCTCGGAGCTGGTGGGCACCGGCCGATGGACCGTACATGCGCTCAACCCCAGGACCAGTGATAACAGGGTGATACGAGCGATGGCGGTCATGGCGGCTTCTCTGATTATTGATCCGGGCTGTCGATGGTCAGCTGCTGGGCAGCGGTGGTGCTGCTGGCCAGAGGCTGGCTGCGCCCGACCCACTCGCCGGCCGTCGGCTGGCCGGCGCGGGACACGCGCGCAACCAGTTGGACTTCAGGGAAGTTCGACAGTTTCAACTGCGGCATCATCGCGTCGGCATCCGCCAGCTCGACCGTGGCCGGCAAGTCGGCCACGGTCAGGCGCTTGGCCGCCAGCGGCGCGGGTGGCCCCTGGGTGGCGCGAGCAAAGATGAACACGCTGTCGCCCGGCTGGACCTTGGCCTTGAGCTCGGCCGCCAGGTCGACCCTGACCTTGAGCACCGCGCCCTTGGCCTGAGCCTTGGCCGCAGGTTCGCTGGCAACCTTGCCGCCACTGGCCACCAGCTTCTCGCTGGCGCGGTCGATACCGCCCTGCAACGCGGCGCGGGAGTTGTCGTCCGGCGGCAGTTGCGCCTGCAGGCGCTTCCAGTAGTCGATGGCTTCCTGGAAACGCCCGCCTTCGAAGGCGGCGATCCCCAGCAGCCCGAGGCTGGTGACTTCATTGGGGTCGGCTTTCAGGGCTTCGTCGGTCAGGCCCTGGACCTTGTCCGACCATTGCTTGTTGTCGGCAAAGTACTGCGCCTGGGCCCATTGCCCCAGCAGCTCGGGCTGGCGCCCGGCCAGGGCCACGGTGCGCTCGAAGATCTTCGCCGCGTCCGCCGGCCGGTCCTGGGCCATGTAGGTACGGCCGAGGAAGTACAGGCCTTCGGCGGAATCCGGCTGGGCCGCCACCGCACGCTCCAGGCGCCGGGTCATTTCCTCCATGGACTGTGGCGCCTGGGCGAACTCCCGGGTCAGCTCGACCTTGTCGCTGGCACCAAAATGCAGGTACAGGCCCAGGCCCAGTACCGGCACCAGCAGCGCGGCCAGCAACGGCAGCGGCTTGCCCAGGCGCGAAGTGCGCACGTTAGCGCTGCCTTCGGTATCGGCCAGCAGTTCGCGCGCGGCTTCGGCACGGCCGCTGTCCATCTGTTCGGCACTGAGCACGCCTTCCTGCTGCTGGCTGTGCAGTTCGGCCACGCGCTCTTCATAAAGCGCCACGTTCAGCGCGGTACGATCCTCTTCACGCTGAGCGCGACGCTCACGCAATACCGGGATCAACAGGAAACTCAGGGCAATCAGGAGCAGCAGGCCTGCCGCAAGCCAGAAATCAATCATGGGTGGTTTTTATCCAGCAGTTGGTCGAGGCGCTGACGCTCTTCGACGGAAAGCGTGTTCGGGCTGTCGCTGCGCTGCACGCGCCGACGCCGGACAATCACGACAATGATCACCAGCCCGCCCAGCAGCAACCCGGCGGGGCCGAACCAGAGCAAGGCAGTCTTGCCGGTCAGGGCCGGCCGGTAGCGCACGAAGTCACCGTAGCGATCGACCATGAAGTCGATGATCTGCTGGTTGTCCTTGCCCTCGCCGAGCATGCGGAAAATCTCTTTGCGCAGGTCGGCGGCAATCGGCGCGTTGGAATCGGCGATGTCCTGGTTCTGGCACTTGGGGCAGCGCAGTTCCTTGGTCAGCTCGTGGAACCGTTCGCGATCAGTGTCGTTGGCGAACTGGTAGGTGTCGATGGCGGCATGGGCCATGCCGGCGATGCCCAGGCCCAGGATGGCGGCGGCTAACCAGCGCTTCATGGCTTGGCCTCTTCGACCAGGGCCTGGTACTTGGCGGCCAGTTGCTCGCGCCACACCACTTCGTCGATCACCCCGACGTACTTGTCGCGGATGATGCCCTTGGCGTCGATGAAAAAGGTTTCCGGAGCGCCGTAGACGCCCAGGTTCAGGCCCAGGGAGCCCTCCTCGTCACGCACGTCCAGCAGGTAGGGATTGTGGAATTCGGCCAGCCACTTCAGGGCATCGGCGTTGACGTCCTTGTAGTTGATGCCGTAGATCACCACGCCCTTCTCGGCCAGCTTGTTCAGTACCGGGTGCTCGACCCGGCAGGAAATGCACCAGGTGCCCCAGACGTTGACCAGCGCCGGCTTGCCCAGCAGGTCGGCGCGGGTCAGGGTCTTGTCGCCCTGCACCGACGGCAGGGAGAACTCCGGGAACGGCTTGCCGATCATCGCCGACGGCAGTTCAGCCGGGTCCAGGTACAACCCGCGATAGAGGAACACCGCCACCACCAGGAACACCGCCAGGGGCAGCATCATCATCCAGCGTCTCATGCCGTAGCTCCTGTCATGCCCAGCGCTTCGCGCACGCGGCTTTTAACCTTGACCCGGTAGCGCCGGTCCAGGGCCGCCAGCAAGCCACCGAAACCGGTGAGCAGGCCGCCGAACCAGATCCAGCGCACGAACGGCTTGACGTGTACCCGCACCGCCCAGGCGCCATCGCCCAGGGGCTCGCCAAGGGCCACATACAGGTCGCGGGTGAAGCCGGCATCGATCCCGGCCTCGGTCATCATCGAACTCTGCACGGTATACAGGCGCTTCTCCGGATGCAGCACCGCCACTTCCTTGCCGTTGCGCACCACGCGGACGGTGCCCTTGTCGGAAGTGAAGTTCGGCCCTTCGAAGTGCTTGGCGCCCTCGAAGATGAAGTGATAGCCGGCCAGTTCCATGGATTCACCCGGCGCCAGGCGCAGATCGCGCTCGGCGCTGTTCTGGCTCGACAGCACCACGCCCAGGGCGCAGACCGCGATGCCCAGGTGCGCCAGCTGCATGCCCCAGTAGCTGCGGGTCAGGCTCGGCAGGCCCTTGATCAGGCCCTTGTGCCGGGTCTTGTCGACGATGTCGCGAGCCCCGGCCAGCAGCACCCAGGCCGCCAGCAGGAAGGTCGCCAGCACGGCCCAGTTGAAGTCGCCATAGGCGATGCCCGCAACCACGGCCAGGGCCACGCTGCCCAGCAGTACCGGGCCGAGCATGCCCACCAGCCATTTCACCGGGGTGTCTTTCCAGCGCACCAGCACGCCCACCGCCATCACCACCATCAACAGGGCCATCAGCGGAATGAACAGCGCGTTGAAGTACGGCGGGCCCACCGACAGCTTGGCGCCGGTCAGGGCGTCCAGCACCAGCGGGTACAGGGTGCCGAGGAGAATCATCGAGGCCGCCACCACCAGCACCAGGTTGTTGCCCAGCAGCAGGGTTTCCCGCGACCAGAGGTTGAAGCCCACCTGGCTCTTGACCACCGGCGCGCGCAGGGCGAACAGGGTCAGCGAACCACCCACCACGAACAGCAGGAAAATCAGGATGAACACGCCGCGCTCAGGGTCGGAGGCGAAGGCATGCACCGAAGTCAGGACGCCGGAACGCACCAGGAAAGTCCCCAGCAGGCTCAGGGAGAAGGCAGCAATCGCCAGCAGCACGGTCCAGCTCTTGAACACCCCGCGCTTTTCGGTGACCGCCAGGGAGTGGATCAGCGCCGTGCCCACCAGCCAGGGCATGAACGAGGCGTTTTCCACCGGGTCCCAGAACCACCAGCCACCCCAGCCCAACTCGTAGTAGGCCCACCAGGAGCCCAGGGTGATGCCGATGCCGAGGAAGGCCCAGGCCACGATGGTCCAGGGCCGCGACCAGCGAGCCCAGGCGGCGTCCAGGCGACCGCCGAGCAAGGCGGCGATGGCGAAGGCGAAGGCCACCGAAAAACCCACATAGCCCATGTAGAGCATCGGCGGGTGAACGATCAGGCCAATGTCCTGCAACAGCGGGTTGAGGTCGCGACCATCGGCCGGCACCTGGGGCAGGATCCGCGAAAACGGGTTGGAGGTCATGATCAGGAACAGCAGGAAGCCGGTGCTGATCATGCCCATCACCGCCAGCACCCGGGCCAGCATCACCTGGGGCAACTGGCGCGAGAACACCGACACGGCGAAGGTCCAGCCACCGAGGATCAGTGCCCAGAGCAGCAGCGAGCCTTCGTGAGCCCCCCACACGGCGCTGAACTTGTAGTACCAGGGCAAGGCGCTGTTGGAGTTGCTGGCGACATAGGCCACCGAGAAATCGTCGCTCATGAAAGCGTAGGTCAGGCAGCCGAAGGCGAACGCCAGGAAGGCGAACTGGCCCCAGGCAGCCGGCTGGGCCAGGCTCATCCACAGGCGATCACCGCGCCAGGCCCCCAGCAGCGGCACCAAGGCCTGGACCAGGGCGAAGCACAGGGCGAGGATCATCGCCAGGTGACCGAGTTCGGGAACGAACAGTGCGGAACTCATGGCTTAACCCTCTTTCGCTGGTGTCGGTGCCGATTGGCCGCTGTCTTTCAGGGCCTTGGTGACTTCCGGCGGCATGTACTTCTCGTCGTGCTTGGCCAGCACTTCATCGGCCACCACCACGCCATCGGCGTTGAGCTTGCCCAGGGCAACGATGCCCTGCCCTTCGCGGAACAGGTCCGGAAGGATGCCGCGGTAGGTGATGGTCACCGACTTGTTGAAGTCGGTGACCACGAATTTCACGTCCAGGGAGTCGGCGGAACGCTGCAGGGAACCGGCCTGGACCATGCCGCCGGCGCGGATCCGCGTGTCCAGCGGTGCTTCGCCATTGGCGATCTGGGTCGGGGTGTAGAACAGGTTGATGTTTTCCTTCAGCGCGCTGAGGGCCAGGCCGACGGCAATGCCGACACCGACCAGAATCGCCAGGATGATCAAAAGACGCTTTTTACGCAGCGGATTCACTTACCGTTCTCCCGGCGCAGACGACGCGCCTCTTGTTGCAGATAGCGCTTGCGCGCCAGGATCGGCGCCACCAGCTCACGAGCCAGGACCACCAGGCAAATGCCATAGGCCGACCAGACGTAGAGGCCGTGATGGCCCATGGCGAGAAAATCGCTGAAGGATGCAAAGCTCATCGGGCGGCCTCCAGGCTGCGTTGGACTTCGGCCTTGACCCAACTGGTCCGGGCTTCACGCTTGAGCACCTCAAGGCGCATGCGCAGCAACAGCAGCACACCAAAGAAACAGTAGAAACCCAACGAGGTCAGCAGCAGCGGCAGCCACATTTCCACCGGCATGGCAGGCTTTTCGGTCAGGGTGAAGGTCGCGCCCTGGTGGAGGGTGTTCCACCATTCCACCGAGTATTTGATGATCGGGATATTCACCACGCCGACAATCGCCAGCACCGCACAGGCCTTGGCGGCGCTGTCACGATTGCTGATGGCGGCATTGAGCGCAATCAGACCTGCGTACAGAAACAGCAGGATCAGCATCGACGTTAGTCGGGCATCCCAGACCCACCAGGAACCCCAGGTCGGCTTGCCCCAGATAGCCCCGGTCACCAGGGCCAGGAAAGTGATCGAGTGCCCGATGGGCGCCGCGCATTGCAGGGCGACATCGGCCAGTTTCATTTTCCACACCAGCCCGACCACACCGCACACGGCCAGCATGACGTAGCAGGACTGGGCCAGCATCGCCATCGGCACATGGATGTAGATGATGCGGAAACTGTTGCCTTGCTGGTAATCCGGTGGCGCAAAGGCCAGGCCCCAGACCACGCCGATGCCGATCAGCAACACGGCGGCAACACTCAGCCAGGGCAGCAGCTTGCCACTGATGCCGTAAAACCATTTAGGCGAGCCGAGCTTATGAAACCAAGTCCAGTTCATTCACTATTTCCATCACGGGTGCTTTTCGTGGTCGAAAAGCCTGGGTCTTTTCTCAGAAAGAAGTGATCAAAAAATGATCAGACCTCATTATTATTCGCCGACGCTGATCTTCAGGCCAGCCGCTATTGCAAAGGGTGTCAAGGTTACTGCCAGGGCGGTCAGGCTCCCAAGCCAGAGCAGGTAACCGGTTGCCGGCATGCCCTGCAATGCCGCCTGCAGGGCGCCACTGCCGAGAATCAGTACCGGGATGTACAACGGCAGGATCAGCAGCGCCAGCAGCAGGCCGCCACGCTTGAGCCCCACCGTCAATGCCGCGCCTACTGCGCCCAGCAGGCTGAGCACCGGGGTCCCCAGCAGCAGGGACATCAGCAGCACCGGCAGACAGGCGGCAGGCAGCCCCAGCATCACCGCCAGCAAGGGCGCGAGCAAGACCAGTGCCAACCCGGAAAACACCCAGTGTGCCAGTACCTTGGCCAGAACCAGAAGAGCCAGGGGGTGCGGCGAAAGGACCCACTGCTCCAGGGATCCATCCTCGAAATCACTGCGAAAAAGCCCGTCCAGCGAGAGCAGGACGGACAATAGGGCCGCTACCCAGACCAGCCCCGGAGACAAGGTTTGCAACAATTGTGTCTCAGGTCCCACGGCCAGGGGGAACAGTGCGACAACGATTGCGAAAAATACCAAGGGGTTGGCCAGTTCCGCCGGGCGCCGGCACAACAGGCGCGCTTCACGGGCCACCAACAGGGCAAACACACTCATGCAGCCCACCGTCCCAGGTCAATGTCACGGTAGCCAGAAGGCATGCGGGCCAGGCTGTGGTGGGTGGTCAGGACCACCATGCCGCCGCGCTCGCAATGGCCCGCCAGGTGTTCTTCGAGCTGGGCCACGCCCTGCTTGTCGAGGGCGGTGAAGGGTTCGTCGAGTATCCACAACGGCGGGCTGTCCAGGTACAGGCGCGCCAAGGCCACGCGGCGCTGCTGGCCGGCGGAAAGGGTATGGCAAGGCACATCCTCGAAACCGCGCAGGCCGACCGCCGCCAGGGCCTGCCAGATCGCCTCGCGCCGGGCAGGCTGGTGCAGGGCACAGAGCCAGCTGAGGTTCTCCTCGGGGCTCAACAGCTCCTTGATGCCGGCGGCATGGCCGATCCACAACAGGTTGCGGGCCAGTTCCGCGCGCTGGGCGTGCAATGGCTGGCCATTGAGCAGCACCTGGCCGCTGGTGGGCTGCATCAACCCGGCCAGCAGGCGCAGCAGGCTGGTCTTGCCGCTGCCGTTGGGGCCGCTGATCTGCACCATGTCGCCGCCCGTCAGACGCAACTCGAGGTGTTCAAATAGCATCCGCCAATCGCGCTCACAGGCGAGTGCTACGGCTTCGAGAAGAGGGCTGGTCAAGGGATAGCGGGCCTTTACAGGTTCAAGTCGGCAACGGAGCGGCCGTTAAAGAGATGCAGGATAAATGCATTGGCGGCCTGTTCTAGAGAGCTGCGTCAAACAATTGCAATGTTTTCACCACTCCCCCAAAGACGGGCGGCATTATACATGCGAAGCCCTACGCTTATGAGGGCTAATTTCCACAGGTTGTGTCCGAATGACAGGCGAAATGAACATCCTGCCTGCGCCCCAGGTGCCCGCGCCCGGCGCCTCGCGCCCCCAGGCGATCAGCGGGGAACTGCTGAAGCTGGTGCCGCCCCTGGAGGGCCTGATTGCCGCCGGCCAGAGCGCCAAGGCCGAAGTGCTGTCGCTCAAGCAGACCGACCAGACGTTCCAGTTGCTGCTCAAAGTGACCCTGGACAACGGCCGGCAAACCACTTTGCAGGCCACCAGCAATCAACCCCTGCCCCAGGGCACCAGCCTGGCGGTCACCCAACCCTCGGCGGGCAACCTGGCGATCACCGTGCAACAGGCCATCGCCTCCAGTGTCGCCGCCCTGACCCGCCTGGACACCAGCCAACTGCCCCCCGGCACCCTGATCCAGGCCAAGGTGCTGACCAGCCAGATGCTGCCCCAGGGCACCAGCCAGCCGGCGATCTATCGCTCCCTGGTGAGCCTGCTCAACACCGCACAGAGCGGCGCCACCCTGAGCATCGAAAGCCCGCAGCCGCTGCGCATCGGCAGCCTGTTCAGCGCCCTGGTCTCGGATGCCCAGACCCTGAATTTCGTCCCCCTGAGCAGCCGTCAGGAGCAATTGGCCATCGCCGCCCAACTGGCCAGCCAGCAAAGCCGCCAGGGCTCCCTCAGTAGCTTGATCAACGCCCTGCAGAACCTGCCCGCCGACAGTGACCCCTCGACCACCTCCACCGACCTGCGCGCCGCCGTCGAGCGCCTGCTGGCCGGCCTGCCCGACGTGCAGCAACTGAGCAACCCGCGCGGCGTGGCCCAGGCCTTGCTGGGCAGCGGCCTGTTCCTGGAAGCCCGGCTGCTGGCCGGGGCCAACCCAGGGCAGGTGCCGGATATGAAGGCCGACCTGTTGCGCCTGATCGCCCAGCTGACCCCGGGCCTGCCCTCCTCCACCAGCTTCAACGCCATCCTGGCCGCCAACACCCTGGCCCAGTCGCAGCCCAGCTTCGTGCGCAGCGCCCTGGGTACCCTCGGCCAGGTCAGCGCCAAGGCTTCGCCCACCGGCTTTCCATTGCCGGAACGGTTGCTGCAGAGCCTGGAAGGCGAAGGTGACCTGGAACAACTGCTGCGCCTGGCCGCCTCGGCCGTATCGCGCTTGCAGAGCCATCAATTGTCGAGCCTGGAGCAAAGCGGCCTGACCGACGATGGCCGGCTGTTGAGTACCTGGCAGTTGGAAATCCCCATGCGCAACCTGCAGGACATCGTGCCCTTGCAGGTCAAGCTGCAGCGCGAAGAGGCGCCGGAACCGGAGCCGGAACACAAACGCGAGGAGCGTGAGCCCAAGCAGGCCCTGTGGCGGGTCGACCTGGCCTTCGACCTGGAGCCTCTGGGCCCGCTGCAAGTCCAGGCACAGCTGATCCAGGGCCGGCTGTCCAGCCAGCTCTGGGCCGAGCGCCCCTATACGGCGAGCCTGATTGAAAGCCACCTGGGCAACCTGCGCGAACGCCTGCTAGCCTCGGGACTGAATGTCGGCGACCTGGATTGCCACCTCGGCACTCCGCCCCAGGGCCCGCAAACCCGATTGGAACAACGCTGGGTGGACGAAACCGCATGAAGCACTCTCCGCCACCACGCCAGGCCATCGCCCTCAAATACGATGGCCAGCAAGCTCCGACCCTCACCGCCAAGGGCGATGACGAACTGGCCGAAGCCATCCTGAAGATTGCCCGGGACTATGAAGTCCCGATCTACGAGAACGCCGAGCTGGTGAAGCTGCTGGCGCGACTGGAACTGGGCGAGAGCATTCCGCCGGAGCTGTACCGCACCATCGCCGAGATCATCGCCTTCGCCTGGAACCTCAAGGGCAAGTTCCCGGCAGGGCATGATCCGCAACGGGCGGAACTGGAGAAGGACGTCACCGAACGCGGCGACGATTACTGATACAGCCCGGCCGCATGAAGGCCCCAGGGGCCTTTTTGCAGCGGGCGTTCGCGTCTACATCAGCCTTTGTGCAGCTTGCTGACCAGCTCCGCTTCGGCCTGGGTGAGGCCGCAGGACTGGGTCAGCTCGTCGACGCTGGCGCCCATGCCCACCAGGCGCGCGGCCTGGGCGAACGACAGGCTGGAAGGGTCACGCTGCTCCAGCTGGGCCAGCTTGTCCGGCAAAGGCGCTACCACAGCGCGCAACTCGTGCAGGTCCTCGCCCATGCGCACCGTACCGCTCTGGTAATGGTCGACGCGCTTGGCCAGCTCCTTGATCCGCTGGTCGCGCACGGCGTCACCCTCAGCCTGCTGGGCAGCAATCTGCCGCTGGTTGCGGGTGTAGGACAGGAACAGAGCCAGAGTGGCGACCCAGAGGATCGCCAGGACAATTACCGCTACCTCGAGGATCAATCAGATACTCTCCAGTTCCGACCATTCCTCTTCGCTCATCATCTTGTCCAGCTCAACCAGAATCAGCAGTTCGCCGTTCTTGTTGCACACGCCCTGGATGAACTTGGCCGACTCTTCGTTGCCGACGTTCGGCGCGGTCTCGACTTCCGACTGGCGCAGGTAAACCACTTCGGCGACGCTGTCCACCATGATCCCGACCACTTGCTTGTCGGCTTCTATGATGACGATCCGGGTGTTGTCGTTGACTTCGGTCGGCACCAGGCCGAAGCGCTGGCGGGTATCGATCACGGTCACCACGTTGCCGCGCAGGTTGATGATCCCCAGCACGTAGCTGGGTGCGCCCGGCACCGGAGCGATCTCGGTGTAGCGCAGCACTTCCTGGACCCGCATCACGTTGATGCCGTAGGACTCGTTATCCAGCTTGAAGGTGACCCATTGCAGGATCGGATCTTCGGAACCCTGTGCAGACGACGACTTATTCATACCCTGACCCCTCAAATAACCGTTGAAAACGGCGTGTGTTCTGTGTGGCCACGCCCGACGGACGCGGCCTGTTGTTGGTTTACTTCGGCTTGTGGGCCGCTTGACTGATCGCCATCTGCTTGGCGCCACCGGTGGCGATCAATTCCGCCAGTTCGGCAACATCGAGCAAGGCGCACATATGTTCAATCACCGTGCCGGCCAGCCACGGGCGTTGGCCACGGTGACTGCGCCACTTGATTTCATTGGGGTCCAGGCGCAGCGAGCGGCTGACCTGGTGCACCGCCAGCCCCCACTCATAGCCCTGGACCGAGATCACGTACTGCAGGCCCTGGCGGAAATCGTCGCGGTAGCGATCCGGCATGACCCAGCGTGCGGTATCCAGCACCTTCAGGTTGCCAGCCTGGCTCGGCAGGATACCGAGGAACCATTCCGGCTGGCCGAACAGCGGCGTCAGCTCCTGCCCGGCCAGGGAATAGATCGAGCCCAGGCATACCAGGGGCACCGCCAGGGTCAGGCCCGCGACATCGAACAACAGGCACTCGAACGGCTCTGCCGCCCAGGCGGGACGATCGCTGCCAGTGACCGGAGGCGGCGTATTGCTCGGCGGCAAGTGCACTTCCACCACGGGCGGCACCAGGGCCTGGAGCATCGGCACCACGGGCGAGAGGGTGCTTGGCATGGGCTCCGGCGCTTCCAGCACCGGGGTGGCAATAGGCTCTGGCGCAGCAACCGCAGGCGCCGAGTGCTGCTGGAGCTGGGCGTCACGGGCCTGCTCTTCCAGTACCGCGGCCTGGAATTCATCCAGCACTTCACTGGAGGCTTCGACCACTATCTGGGCGGGCACCGGGATCGGCGGCGGTGGCAGCAACTCCTCGTCGGTGGCGTCCTGCAGCAAGGCGTCCAGGTACGACTGCAGCGCCAACTGCGGCCGGCTCTTTACATCCAGAGGACGGTTCATGAGGATGCCCACGCTAAAACCCCGATACAGTGACCTGTAGGGGTTATCGGCCGGGCGGCGTGGCGACTTGAATAACGCTTCACGTCAAGCCACCTGCGCCACGAGCTGCTGGGCCAGCAAGTGCTTGAGCAAGGCCTTGTAGGCCAGTACGCCGCGGCTCTTGCCATCGAATTGCGAAGGGGTGACCCCGGCCCGGCTGGCGTCGCGCAGGCGGGTATCCACCGGAATGTAGCCTTGCCAGATCTCCTCGGGAAACTTGTCCCGCAGTACCCGCAGGGTGCCCAGGGAGGCCTGGGTACGGCGGTCGAACAGGGTCGGCACGATAGTGAACGGCAAGGGTTGCTTGCGCGAGCGATTGACCATGGCCAGGGTATTGACCATGCGCTCCAGGCCCTTGACCGCCAGGTGCTCGGTCTGCACCGGGATCACCAACTGCTGGCTGGCCGCCAGGGCGTTGACCATCAGCACCCCGAGCAACGGGGGGCTGTCGATCACCGCATAGTCGAAATCCTGCCACAACTGCGCCAGGCTCTTGGCGATTACCAGGCCCAGGCCGCTCTGCCCCGGCGACTGGCGCTCCAGGGTGGCCAGCGCGGTGCTGGACGGCAACAGCGAAATACGCTCGTGGCTGGTGCCCAGCAACAACTGGCCCGGCAGGTCCTGGGGCACATTGCCCTTGTGCAGGAACAGGTCGTAGCTGCTGTGCTCCAGGCTGTCCGGGTCATAGCCGAAGTAGCTGGTCATGGAGCCGTGGGGGTCGAGATCGACCACGACCACACGCTTGCCCGCCTCGGCCAGCAAGCCGGCTAAAGCGATGGAACTGGTGGTTTTACCGACACCACCCTTTTGATTGGCAACTGCCCAGACTCTCATTCGGTTGGTTCCTCCCGCCCGGCCACAGCGGGGCGAGACATAGCGCTAAGTTATAAAGCAGGTGACGGAGAATTGACGGCGCTTCCCTGTACCGGCGTTTTGACCGGGGTTGGTGCAGTTTGTGTGCCAGCACGCTTGAGTGCCGCATCCGGTGTTGCATGGGCGGTGCCGGTACCGGTCAGGCTGCGGCGCACATCCAGGTTGCGCGACACCACCAGCACCACCCGGCGATTGCGCGCCCGGCCTTCGGCGGTGGCGTTGTTGGCCACTGGCTGGAACTCACCGTAGCCCACCGAGGCCATGCGCGCCGGGTTCACCCCCTGCATCGCCAGCATGCGCACGATGCTCGCCGAACGGGCCGAGGACAGTTCCCAGTTGGTCGGGTACTGCGCGGTCTGGATCGGCAGGTTGTCGGTGAAGCCCTCGACATGGATCGGGTTGTCGAAGGGTTTGAGGATCTTCGCCACCTTGTCGATGATGGTGAACGCCTGGTCGCTGGGCATGGCATCGCCACTGCCGAACAGCAGGCTGGAGTTGAGTTCGATCTCCACCCACAGTTCATTGCCGCGCACGGTCATCTGGTTGGAGCTGATCAGGTCGCCAAAGGCTGCGCTGATGTCATCGGCGATGCTTTTCAGCGGGTCGCTGGCCCCGGCGATGCCGGCGTCGGTCTGGTCGCTGTCCTTGACCAGGGGTTTGGCCGGGGTCACGGTCTTGGGACGCTCGTCACCGATGGGAATCGGCTTGAGGCTACGATCGGAGTCGGTGAAGACCCCGATCAAGGCTTCGGAAATGACCTTGTACTTGCCCTCGTTGATCGAGGAAATCGAGTACATGACCACGAAAAACGCGAACAGCAAGGTAATGAAGTCGGCGTAGGAAACCAACCAGCGCTCATGGTTGACGTGTTCTTCTTGCTGGCGACGACGGGCCATAATCAGTCCATGAAGCCTTGCAGCTTCAGCTCGATGGAGCGGGGGTTTTCGCCTTCGGCGATCGACAGGATGCCTTCGAGGAGCATTTCCCGGTAACGCGACTGGCGCAAGGCAACGGATTTCAGCTTGGCGGCGATCGGCAGCAGCACCAGGTTGGCACTGGCCACCCCATAGATAGTGGCGACGAAGGCCACGGCGATGCCGCTACCCAGCTGGGATGGATCGGCCAGGTTGCCCATCACGTGGATCAGCCCCATTACCGCGCCGATGATGCCGATGGTCGGCGCATAGCCGCCCATGCTCTCGAACACCTTGGCGGCCTCGATATCACGACTTTCCTGGGTATAGAAATCCACTTCGAGAATGCTGCGGATGGCTTCGGGTTCGGCACCGTCCACCAGCAACTGCAAGCCCTTGCGCGCATAACTGTCAGGCTCGGCATCCGCCACGCCTTCCAGGCCCAGCAGGCCTTCCTTGCGCGCGGTGAGGCTCCAGTTGACCACCCGGTCGATGCCGCCCGGCAGATCGACCCGGGGCGGGAACAGGATCCAGGCAAGGATCTGCATGGCCCGTTTGAAGGCGCTCAGCGGCGACTGCAGCAGTGCCGCGCCGATGGTCCCGCCGAGCACGATCAGTGCCGCCGGACCGTTGGCCAGGGCCGACAGGTGCCCCCCCTCCAGGTAGTTGCCACCGATGATGGCGACAAACGCCATGATGATCCCGATAAGGCTGAGCACATCCATCAGAGACAGGCCTCGACCAGGTGCCGGCCGATGTCGTCCAGGCTGTACACCGCATCCGCCAGGTTGGCCTTGACGATGGCCATTGGCATGCCATAGATCACACAGCTGGCCTCGTCCTGGGCCCAGACCGCACTGCCGCCCTGCTTGAGCAGACGCGCGCCTTCGCGACCGTCGGCGCCCATGCCGGTGAGCACCACCGCCAGAACTTTGTCGCTGTAGGACTTGGCCGCAGAGCCGAAGGTGATATCCACGCACGGCTTGTAGTTCAAGCGCTCATCGCCCGGGAGAATCTTCACCGCACCGCGACCGTCGACCATCATCTGCTTGCCGCCAGGCGCCAGCAGCGCCAGGCCCGGACGCAGGATGTCGCCATCCTCGGCTTCCTTGACGCTGATGCGGCAGAGCTTGTCCAGACGCTCGGCAAAGGCCTTGGTGAAGGCCGCCGGCATATGCTGGATCAAGACGATGGGGGCCGGGAAGTTGGCCGGCAGCTGGGTCAGGACCCGCTGCAGCGCCACCGGGCCGCCTGTGGACGTACCAATGGCCACCAGCTTGTAGGCCTTGCGCTTGGGTGCCGGCGAATTCGCACTGGCCGCCGGCGCCGCTGCGCGGGCCGGAGCCGGTGCGGGAGCTGGCGAGCGCGAACTGGCGAAGCTCGAAGGAGCAGGTGCCGGAGCACTCGCCGGCTGCGGTGCCGGAGCACTGTAGCTACTGAAGCGCCGATTGCTGCGCGAAATACTGTGGACCTTCTCGCACAGCAACTGCTTGACCTTCTCGGGATTGCGCGAGATGTCCTCGAAGTTCTTCGGCAGAAAGTCCACCGCCCCGGCATCCAGCGCATCGAGGGTCACTCGGGCGCCTTCGTGGGTCAGGGAGGAGAACATCAGGACCGGCGTCGGGCAGCGCTGCATGATGTGCCGCACTGCGGTGATGCCATCCATCATCGGCATCTCGTAGTCCATGGTGATCACGTCCGGCTTGAGCGCCAGGGCCTGATCGATCGCCTCTTTACCATTGGTCGCCGTGCCGACGACCTGGATATTCGAATCCGCTGAAAGAATTTCCGAGACGCGGCGGCGGAAAAAACCCGAATCGTCCACCACCAGGACTTTGACTGCCATAAACACTCCGTTAGGTGGGGCGAGGCCAACCGCCCCTCCCCGCCGAATCAAATACGCCGTGCGGCGTAACGCTTGAGCATGCTCGGAACATCGAGGATCAGAGCAATGCGGCCGTCACCGGTAATGGTGGCGCCGGACATGCCCGGGGTTCCCTGAAGCATTTTGCCCAAGGGCTTGATGACCACTTCTTCCTGGCCCACCAGTTGATCGACGACAAAGCCGATCCGCTGGGTACCCACCGAAAGGATCACTACGTGGCCCTCGCGCTGCTCTTCATGAGCGGCGGAACTGACCAGCCAGCGTTTGAGGTAGAACAGGGGCAACGCCTTGTCGCGCACGATCACCACTTCCTGGCCGTCCACCACGTTGGTGCGCGACAGGTCGAGGTGGAAGATCTCGTTGACGTTGACCAGCGGGAAAGCGAATGCCTGGTTGCCGAGCATGACCATCAGGGTCGGCATGATCGCCAGGGTCAACGGCACCTTGATGACGATCTTCGAGCCCTGGCCCTTGGTCGAATAGATGTTGATCGAACCATTGAGCTGGGAAATCTTGGTCTTCACCACGTCCATGCCCACACCGCGACCGGACACATCGGAAATCTCGGTCTTGGTGGAGAAGCCCGGGGCAAAGATCAGGTTGTAGCACTCGGTATCGCTCAGGCGGTCGGCGGCATCCTTGTCCATCACGCCACGCTTGACGGCGATGGCGCGCAACACGTTCGGGTCCATGCCCTTGCCGTCATCGGAGATCGACAGCAGGATGTGGTCGCCTTCCTGTTCCGCCGCCAGCACCACCTTGCCGCCACGGGACTTGCCCGAGGCTTCGCGCTCTTCCGGCGATTCGATGCCGTGGTCCACCGCGTTGCGCACCAAGTGCACCAGCGGGTCGGCCAGGGCCTCTACCAGGTTCTTGTCGAGGTCGGTTTCTTCCCCCACCAGCTCCAGGTTGATCTCTTTCTTGAGCTGCCGGGCCAGGTCGCGAACCAGGCGCGGGAAGCGCCCGAAGACCTTCTTGATCGGCTGCATGCGGGTCTTCATCACCGCGGTCTGCAGGTCGGCAGTCACCACGTCGAGGTTCGACACGGCCTTGGACATGGCTTCGTCGCCGCTGTTGAGGCCCAGGCGCACCAGGCGGTTACGCACCAGCACCAGCTCGCCCACCATGTTCATGATTTCGTCCAGGCGCGCGGTATCGACACGCACCGTGGTTTCCGCTTCGCTGGCAGGCTTTTCCGCCGGCGGGGCCGCAGCGGCGGCGCGAGCCGGGGCCGGGGCCGCAGCAGGAGCAGCGGCAGCTTTCGGCGCCTCGGCCTTGGGCTCGGGCTTCTTCGCCGCCGGCTTGGCGACGGCAGCAGTGGCCGCCGCTGCCGGAGCCGCAGTGGCCGCGGCTGGCTTGGCCGCACCCGGGGTTTCGGAGAATTTGCCCTTGCCGTGCAACTCATCCAGCAGGGATTCGAATTCGTGATCGGTGATCAGGTCGCTGCCGGCTGCGGCTGCGCTTGGTGCGGCTGCGGCAGGAGCGGCAGGCGCCGCCGCCACGGCCGAATCCAGGGCCTCCACGGCGAAGTTGCCCTTGCCATGCAACTGGTCCAGCAATGCTTCGAATTCATCGTCGGTGATCTCATCACCTGCGCCAGCCGCACCACTGGTGGCACTGGCCGCGGCCGGTGCCACGGCATCCGGGGCGAACTGGCCCTTGCCGTGCAACTGATCGAGCAGGGATTCGAACTCGGCGTCGGTGATTTCATCGCTGGCCGGCTCGCCCTGGGCCGCAGGTGCGGCGGCAGGCGCTGCTTCGGCTTCGGCCTTGGCGGCATTCAGCGAGTCGAGCAACAGCTCGAATTCGTTATCGGTGATGTCCCCTGCCGGGCTTTCTTCAGCCACAGGCTCGGCAACCGGCTCAACCACCTCTTCCACAGCAGGTGCTGCAGGCTCGGCACCGGCAGGTTCGGCCAGGCGCGCCAGGGCCGCCAGCAACTCCGGTGTGGCAGCGGTGATTTCGGTGCGCTCACGGACCTGGCTGAACATGCCGTTCACCGCGTCCAGAGCTTCAAGCACCACGTCCATCAGTTCCGAGTCGACTCGCCGCTCACCCTTGCGCAGGATGTCGAAGACGTTCTCGGCGATGTGGCAGCACTCCACCAGCTCATTGAGCTGGAGGAAGCCGGCGCCCCCTTTAACAGTGTGAAAACCGCGAAAAATTGCATTGAGCAAATCCGCATCATCCGGCCGGCTTTCCAGCTCGACCAGTTGTTCGGACAGTTGCTCTAGAATCTCGCCGGCCTCAACCAGGAAATCCTGAAGGATCTCTTCATCGGCGCCGAAGCTCATTAATGGGTGCTCCTAGAATCCAAGGCTGGAAAGCAAATCGTCTACATCGTCCTGACCGGACATAACGTCTTCCCGTTTATCGGCATGAATCTGCGGACCTTCACCCTTGGCGAGATGTTTTTGCGGATCTTTTTCAGCGAGGATCGATTCACGGTCATGTTCGATACCGGCGAAACGATCGACCTGGCTGGCCATCAAGACGAGTTTGAGCAGATTGCTTTCGACTTCCGTGACCAACTGGGTCACACGCTTGATCACCTGACCGGTCAGGTCCTGGTAATCCTGCGCCAGCAGAATGTCGTTGAGGTGGCCGGAAACGGTACGGGTTTCCTGTTCGCTGCGCGTCAGGAAACTGTCGACCCGGCGCGCCAGCTCGCGAAACTCTTCAGCGCCGACCTCGCGCCGCATGAAGCGCCCCCAGTCTGCGCTCAAGGCCTGGGCTTCAGTGCTCAGGCCGTTGACCAGCGGGGTGCTGCTCTCCACCAGGTCCATGGTGCGGTTGGCTGCGGCTTCCGTCAGCCGGACCACATAGGACAGGCGCTCAGTGGCATCCGTGATCTGTGAAACTTCCTCGGCTTGTGGCATGTGCGGGTCAATCTGGAAATTGACGATCGCGCTATGCAGCTCGCGGGTGAGCTTGCCCACTTCCTGGTACAGGCCGCGGTCACGGGTCTGATTGAGCTCATGGATCAATTGCACCGCTTCGCCGAACCGGCCCTTTTCAAGGCTCTCGACCAGTTCCAGCGCATGTTTTTTCAGGGTCGACTCAAAGTCGCCCAGTGAAGATTCGTTATGCTCCATAGCTCCCCCGTGGCGGAATGGCTACGCGTCTCAACCGATGCGTTCGAAGATTTTTTCGATCTTCTCTTTCAACGCCTGAGCCGTGAATGGTTTGACGACATAGCCGTTTACGCCGGCCTGGGCAGCTTCGATGATCTGCTCGCGCTTGGCTTCAGCAGTCACCATCAATACCGGCAGGTGCTTGAGTTTTTCATCGGCGCGCACGTGGCGCAGCAGGTCGATACCGGTCATGCCCGGCATGTTCCAGTCCGTTACCAGAAAGTCGATGCTCCCGCTGTTGAGTACCGGAATGGCGGTAGTGCCATCGTCGGCCTCGACCGTGTTGGTGAATCCCAGATCACGCAACAGGTTCTTAATGATCCGCCGCATCGTTGAAAAGTCATCAACGATGAGGATTTTCATGTTCTTGTCCAATTCGACCTCCAAGCAGTCTTAAACGCATCCAGCACCTGAACGCGCCATTCAATCAATCCGGCATAACACACAACGACTGCATGGAGCACATACTGCAAGACCGGTGCAGCGCTTGCTTCACCGGTCCTGAACGCAGTGTCCCCACACTGCCTGTCAGCGCGCTCGCCACTCCCCCAAACGCCCCCGCAAACGGGCTGCGCACTGGCTGTGTAACTGGCTGACCCGCGATTCGCTGACCCCCAGGACCTCACCGATTTCCTTGAGGTTCAGCTCTTCGTCGTAGTACAGCGCCAACACCAGTCGCTCGCGCTCCGGCAAATTGGCAATCGCATCCGCCAACGCGGCCTGGAAGCGTTCATCCTCCAAGTCCCGTGACGGCTCGAGATGAGCACTGGCGCCATCCTCATGCAGCCCTTCATGCTCGCCGTCCTGCAACAGGTCGTCGAAACTGAACAGGCGGCTGCCCAAGGTGTCGTTCAAAATCCCGTAATAATCGTCGAGACTCAATTGAAGTTCGGCCGCAACTTCATGATCTTTAGCGTCACGACCGGTTTTAGCTTCAATTGCGCGAATCGCATCACTGACCATGCGCGTATTACGGTGCACCGAACGCGGTGCCCAGTCGCCTTTACGAACCTCGTCGAGCATCGCCCCACGGATACGGATACCCGCGTAGGTTTCGAAACTCGCCCCCTTGCTCGCGTCGTATTTGGTCGACACTTCGAGCAAACCGATCATCCCGGCCTGAATCAGGTCTTCTACCTGAACACTGGCCGGCAACCGCGCCAGCAGGTGATAGGCAATACGCTTGACCAGAGGCGCGTAGCGCTCGATCAATTCGTACTGGCTGTCACGCGCCGACTTCTTGTAGAGGTTGTAGCCACTGGCAGTCATAGCACCGGTCCCGCTGTTTGATGCACTAGCCGCTCGACAAAAAACTCCAGATGCCCGCGTGGGTTCGCCGGCAACGGCCAGGTATCGACTTTTTGCGCGATGGCCTTGAACGCCAATGCACACTTCGAACGAGGAAAGGCTTCATAGACCGCACGCTGCTTTTGCACGGCCTTGCGTACGCTTTCGTCGTAGGGAACTGCGCCGACGTATTGTAAGGCCACGTCCAGGAAGCGATCCGTGACCTTGGTCAATTTTGCAAACAGGTTGCGACCTTCCTGAGGGCTCTGAGCCATGTTGGCCAGGACCCGGAAACGGTTCATGCCGTAGTCGCGGTTGAGCAGCTTGATCAGCGCGTAGGCGTCCGTGATCGAGGTCGGCTCGTCGCACACCACCAGCAGTACTTCCTGGGCCGCGCGGACAAAGCTGACTACCGAGTCACCAATACCCGCAGCGGTGTCGATCACCAGCACATCGAGATTGTCGCCGATATCGCTGAAGGCCTGGATCAGGCCAGCGTGCTGCGCAGGGCTCAGGTGCACCATGCTCTGGGTGCCCGAGGCGGCCGGTACGATGCGGATGCCTCCAGGGCCCTGGAGCAGCACATCGCGCAGTTCGCAACGGCCCTCGATGACGTCGGCCAGGGTATGTTTGGGAGTCAGGCCCAGCAGGACATCGACATTGGCCAGTCCCAGGTCGGCATCCAGCAGCAAGACCCGCCGGCCGAGCTCAGCCAGAGCCAGGGACAAGTTCACTGACACATTAGTCTTGCCGACGCCACCTTTGCCGCCGGTCACCGCAATCACCTGTACGGGATGCATGCTGCCCATGTTCTTTCTTTACCTTGTCTTACTTAGACGGGGCCACATAACTGGCTGCGCGTTCACCATTGGAACAATGCATGGCAGACCATCGATGTAGATACACTGCAATCTATTCATGATTACCTCAGCCAACCCGTTTGGACGGGCTGTGGTAAAGGTCAGCGAACATGTCGGCCATGGCTTCCTCGCTGGGTTCTTCCTGCATCTGTACGCTTACCGCGCGACTCACCAGCTGATGCCGGCGAGGCAGGTGCAGATCGTCAGGAATCCGCGGACCATCAGTGAGATAGGCAACCGGCAGTTCATGACTGATGGCCAGGCTCAACACTTCGCCAAGACTGGCTGTTTCATCAAGTTTAGTCAGGATGCAACCGGCCAGGCCGCAGCGTTTGTAGCTGTGGTAGGCGGCGGTCAGCACCTGTTTCTGGCTGGTGGTAGCCAGTACCAGATAGTTCTTCGCACGAATGCCACGACCGGCCAGGCTCTCCAGTTGCATGCGCAACGCCGGATCGCTGGCCTGCAGGCCGGCGGTATCGATCAGCACCACGCGCTTGCGCAGCAGCGGATCCAGTGCCTGGGCCAGGGACTGGCCCGGGTCCACATGGGTCACCGACACATTGAGGATGCGCCCCAGGGTCTTGAGCTGCTCCTGGGCGCCGATGCGGTAGCTGTCCATGCTCACCAGGGCAATGTTCTGCGCCCCGTACTTGAGCACGTAGCGCGCCGCCAGCTTGGCCAGGGTGGTGGTCTTGCCCATGCCGGCCGGGCCGACCATGGCGATCACGCCGCCCTCTTCCAGAGGCTCGACTTCCGGGGTCTGGATCATTCGCGCCAGGTGCGCCAGCAACATGCGCCAGGCCTGACGGGGTTCGTTGATTTCGGTAATCAGTGCCAGCAGGTCGCGGGCCAGCGGGCCCGACAGGCCGATGCGCTGCAGGCGACGCCAGAGGTTGGCCTGCTCCGGACGGCTGCCCTGCAACTGGCTCCAGGCCAGGGAGCCGAGCTGCACTTCCAGCAGTTCGCGCAGACCGTTGAGCTCGAAACGCATCGAGTCCAGCGCCCGCGTATCGGCAGGTGGCGCTGCAGGAGCCGGCGCCGGGCGCGGACGCTCGGTCAGGGTCGGCTCGATCAGGGGTTCGGCCGCGGTCAACGGCAGGCCGGCGAACAGCTGGCGATTGGTGATCGAGGCACTGTCGCCCTCGCCCCGCAGGCTCAGTTCGGCCTGGGCGGTGACAATCCGCGACTGGGTCTTGCGCAGCTCGTCCTCGAGTTCCATGTTCGGAACCCGTGGCGACAAGGCCGACAACTTGTAATCCAGCGCAGCCGTCAGCTCGACACCGCCGGCGATCCGCCGGTTGCCGATGATGGCGGCTTCAGCGCCCAACTCATCACGAACCAGTTTCATGGCCTGACGCATATCGGCGGCGAAAAAACGCTTAACTTGCATAACCCACTACCTCAGCCGTTGGGCCCTACTGTCGCAACGATGGTCACTTGCTTGTTGTCCGGAATTTCCTGGTACGCCAGCACATGCAAACCCGGGACGGCGAGACGGCCGAACCGCGAGAGCATGGCGCGGACCGGCCCCGCTACCAACAGAATCACCGGTTGACCTTGCATCTCTTGACGCTGCGCCGCATCGATCAGCGAACGCTGCAGCTTCTCTGCCATGCTTGGCTCCAGCAGAACGCCTTCTTCCTGGCCTTGTCCTGCCTTCTGCAGACTGCTGAGCAAAATTTGTTCCAACCTTGGCTCCAAGGTGATCACAGGCAGCTCAGACTCAGTGCCTACAATGCTTTGGACGATGGCACGAGACAATCCGACGCGTACCGCGGCAACCAAAGCGGCAGTATCTTGACTCTTGGCGGCATTGTTGGCGATGGCTTCGGCAATGCTGCGGATGTCGCGTACCGGCACCTGCTCGGCCAGCAGCGCCTGCAGGACCTTGAGCAACTGCGACAGCGACAGCACGCCCGGCACCAATTCCTCGGCCAGCTTCGGCGAACTCTTGGACAACACTTGCAGCAACTGCTGGACCTCTTCGTGGCCGATCAGTTCGCTGGAGTGCTTGTACAGAATCTGGTTCAAGTGGGTGGCGACCACGGTACTGGCGTCCACCACGGTGTAGCCCAGGGACTGCGCCTGCGGCCGCTGGCTGATTTCGATCCACACCGCTTCCAGACCAAAGGCCGGGTCCCGAGCGGAGATGCCGTTGAGCGTGCCATAGACCTGCCCCGGGTTGATCGCCAGCTCGCGATCCGGATAGATCTCCGCTTCGGCCAGGATCACCCCCATCAGGGTCAGGCGGTAGGCGCTCGGCGCCAGGTCCAGGTTGTCGCGGATATGCACCGTGGGCATGAGAAAGCCCAGGTCCTGGGAGAGCTTCTTGCGTACCCCCTTGATCCGCGCCAGCAATTGCCCGCCCTGGTTGCGATCCACCAGGGGAATCAGGCGGTAACCGACTTCCAGGCCGATCATGTCGATCGGCGTCACGTCGTCCCAACCCAACTCCTTGGTTTCCAGGGCACGGGCCGGGGAAGGCAGCAGGTCCTGTTGACGCTGGACCTCTTCCAGAGCCTTGACCTTGACCTGGTTCTGCTTTTTCCAGACCAGATAAGCGGCGCCACCGGCCACGGCCGCCAGGCTGAGGAAGGAGACGTGCGGCATGCCCGGCACCAGCCCCATCACGGCCATCAGGCCGGCTGCCACCGCCAGCGCCTTGGGCGAAGCGAACATCTGCCGGTTGATCTGCTTGCCCATGTCTTCGGAACCCGAAGCCCGGGTCACCATGATCGCCGCCGCAGTGGACAGCAACAGTGATGGCAATTGCGCCACCAAACCGTCACCGATGGTCAGCAAGGCGTATACCCGGCCCGCATCGCCAAAGCTCATGTTGTGCTGGAAGATACCGACGGCCATGCCGCCGATCAGGTTGATGAACAGGATCAGCAAACCGGCGATGGCGTCACCGCGCACGAATTTGCTGGCACCGTCCATGGAACCGTAGAACTCGGCCTCCTGGGCCACTTCGAGACGGCGCAGCTTGGCCTGGTTCTGGTCGATCAGGCCGGCGTTCAAGTCAGCATCGATGGCCATCTGCTTGCCGGGCATGGCGTCCAGGGTGAAGCGCGCGCTCACCTCGGAAATACGGCCGGCACCCTTGGTCACCACCACGAAGTTGATGATCATGAGGATCGCAAAGACCACGATACCGACCACGTAGTTGCCGCCGATCACCACCTCACCGAAGGCCTGGATCACCTTACCGGCAGCGGCGTGGCCCTCCTGGCCATGGAGCATCACCACCCGGGTCGAAGCCACGTTGAGCGCCAGGCGCAGCAGCGTGGCCACCAGCAGAATGGTGGGGAACACGGCAAAGTCCAGCGGCCGCAGGGCGTACACGCACACCAGCAGAACCACGATCGACAAAGCGATGTTGAACGTGAAGAACACGTCCAGCAGGAACGCCGGGACCGGCAACATCATCATGGCCAGCATGACCAACAGCAGCACCGGCACACCCAGATTGCCTCGACCGAGGTCAGCCAGGTTGCTGCGAGCCGTGTTGATTAACTGAGAGCGATCCACCGATTTACCCCGTTCCGTAAAGCAAACTTTTGACGCCTGAAGCGGCACGGGGCTGCTACTGCAAGAAACCTTCCAACTTTGCCCTGACGCCGGAAGCAGAGGGCCGCAGCCTCTATCAGCCGCATCGGCAAGCCTGGGCATGCACAAGCAAAAAAATAATGGCGATAAGCCACTTTTCTGGCGAGGAGTGTTTTTTAGCGCCGCTATGGCCAGGCTTATACCGGCGTGACGGGCCCGGGTGGGGCCTGCTTGCCAGAAGTATCGCGCTGCAGATCCGGCGGAATCGGCAGATCCTTGAGCGGATCCGGGCGCTTGCCCTTGCCCGCGCGGTGCTGGCGGATCTGATAGACGTAGGCCAGTACCTGGGCCACCGCCAGGTAAAGCCCGGCAGGAATCTCTTCCTCAAGCTCGGTGGAATAGAAGATCGAACGCGCCAGGGCCGGCGACTCCAGCAGCATGACTTCGTGGGCCACGGCGATCTCGCGAATCTGCAAGGCCAGGAAGTCGCTGCCCTTGGCCAGCAGCACCGGCGCCCCGCCCTTCTCGGCATCGTATTTGAGCGCCACGGCGTAGTGGGTCGGGTTGGTGATGACCACATCGGCCTCCGGGATCGCCGCCATCATCCGCCGCTGGGACATCTCGCGCTGCAACTGGCGAATCCGCTGCTTGACCTCAGGCCGCCCCTCCTGGTCCTTGTGCTCGTCGCGCACTTCCTGCTTGGTCATCAGCAACTTCTTGTGGGCCTGGTACAGCTGCACCGGCACATCCACTGCAGCAATCAGGATCAGCCCGCAGGCCATCCACAAGGTGCTCCAGCCCACCACCTGGATACTGTGGATGATCGCCTTCTCCAGGGGCTCATGGGCGATACGCAAGAGGTCGTCGATATCTGCCGAGAGCACCGAGAGCGCCACGAACAGCACCAGGGCAAACTTGGCCAGGGCCTTGAGCAGCTCGATCAACGCCGTGGGGGAAAACATCCGCTTGAGGCCGTTGGCCGGGTTCATCCGGCTGAACTTGGGCGCCAGGCTCTTGCCGGCGAACAACCAGCCGCCCAGGGAAATAGGGCCGATGACCGCCGCCAGCAGCAGGGTCAGCAGTACCGGCTGCACTGCCAGGATGGCGATCTTGCCCGAATGCAGCAGGTACAGGCCCATAGCCCCGGGGCTGAGCAGCACTTCACGGGGCAGGGAGAAATTCAGGCGCATGATTTCCAGCAGATCCAGGGCCAGGCCACCACCATAGACCAGCAGACCACCCGCCCCCGCCAGCATGATGGCCAGGGTATTGAGCTCCTTGGAGCGGGCAATCTCGCCCTTTTCCCGGGAGTCCTTTTTGCGTTTCTCCGTGGGCTCTTCTGTCTTGTCCTGACCGC
Source organism: Pseudomonas sp. 8(2025) (assembly GCF_052665325.1). NCBI lineage: Bacteria > Pseudomonadati > Pseudomonadota > Gammaproteobacteria > Pseudomonadales > Pseudomonadaceae > Pseudomonas > Pseudomonas sp. 8(2025). Next base: position 110,620 of record NZ_JBQOIE010000013.1, read on the forward strand.
TCTCGCTCTCTGCCATGGCTCAGCGTGCCCTCGCCAGTTCGCGCAAGAACTGCAGGGCCTCGGAGGCCAGCGGTTGATACTGATTGAGAATGTCAGCCAGGCTGATCCAGACGATGCCCATGCCCAGCACCAGGGTCAGGGGAAAGCCGATGGAGAAGATGTTCAATTGCGGCGCCGCGCGAGTCATGACGCCAAAGGCGATGTTCACCACCAGCAGCGCGGTGATCGCCGGCAATACCAGCAGCAGCGCCGCCCCCAGCACCCAACCGAGCTTGCCTGCCAGCTCCCAGTAATGGTTGACCATCAGGCCGCCACCCACCGGCAGGGTGGTAAAGCTCTCGGTAAGTACCTCGAACACCACCAAGTGGCCGTTCATGGCCAGGAACAACAGGGTCACCAGCATGGTGAAGAACTGCCCGATCACCGCCACCGACACACCGTTGGTGGGGTCGACCATGGAAGCGAACCCCATGCCCATCTGGATCGCCACGATCTGTCCGGCAACCACGAAAGCCTGGAAGAACAGCTGCAGGGAAAACCCCAGTACCGCGCCGATCAGGATCTGTTCGGCGACCAGCAACAGGCCGCTGAGATCCAGGGCGTGCACTTCGGGCATGGGCGGCAGCCCCGGCGCTATCACCACGGTGATCGCCAGGGCAAAGTACAAGCGTACCCGCCGCGGCACCAGGGTGGTCCCGAAGACCGGCATCACCATCAGCAGCGAGGTGACCCGGAACAGCGGCAACATGAAGCTCGCCACCCAGGTACTGATCTGGGTGTCGGTCAACGCCAGCAGGGACATGGGCTCAGCCGATCAACTGCGGAATACTGCCGTACAACTGACGGATGTATTCCATGAAGGTTTGCACCAGCCAGGGCCCGGCGACAATCAGGGTCACCAGCATCACCAGCAGGCGCGGCAGGAAGCTCAGGGTCTGTTCGTTGATCTGGGTGGCAGCCTGGAACATGGCCACCATCAGGCCCACCAACAAGCTGGGCACCACCAGCACCGCCACCATCATGGTGGTCAGCCAGAGCGCTTCGCGAAACAGGTCTACCGCGACTTCCGGAGTCATTTTCGATCACCCGCAAACAAGGTTTTAAACACCACCGAAACTGCCCGCCAGGGTACCGATGATCAACGCCCAACCGTCCACGAGGACGAACAGCATGATCTTGAACGGCAGGGAAATGATCAGGGGCGAGAGCATCATCATGCCCATGGCCATCAGCACACTGGCCACCACCAGGTCGATGATCAGGAACGGAATGAAGATCATGAAGCCGATCTGGAACGCAGTCTTGAGCTCGGAGGTGACGAAGGCCGGGACCAGGATGGTCAGCGGCGCCTGGTCAGGGCTGGCGATGTCGGTGCGCTTGGACAGGCGCATGAACAGCTCCAGGTCGCTGCTGCGGGTCTGCGCCAGCATGAAGTCCTTGATCGGCACCTGAGCCTTGGCCACGGCGTCCTGGGCGGTGAGTTTTTCCGCCAGGTAAGGCTGCAAGGCGTCCTGGTTCACCCGGTCGAACACCGGCGCCATGATGAACATGGTAAGAAACAGCGCCATGCCGGTGAGGATCTGGTTCGACGGGGTCTGCTGCAGGCCCAGGGCCTGACGCAGGATCGAGAAGACGATGATGATCCGGGTGAAGCTGGTCATCAGCATGACGAACGCTGGAATGAAGCTCAGCGCCGTCATGATCAGCAGGATCTGCAGGCTGACCGAATACTCCTGCTGGCCGCTGGCATTGGTGCCAAGGGTGATCGCCGGGATCGACAACGGGTCCGCCGCCAACGCCAGCGGCGCCGCCAGCATCAGTGCCAACGTCAAGATGATGCGCAACGGCATTACTTCTTATCCTTCTGATCCTTGCCCAACAGCTCCATCAGGCGCTGGGCGAACTCGGGCGTCGCCTGCTCGGCACTGGGCACCTGCACCGGCTCCTTGAGTACATGCAACGGGGTGATGGTGCCCGGGGTCAGGCCCAGCAGGATCTGCTCGTTGCCAACCTGCACCAACACCAGGCGATCGCGCGGGCCCAGAGCCCGGGAGCCGATCAGTTCGATCACCTGCCCCTTGCCGGCAGGACCGGCCTGCTGCACCCGGCGCAACAGCCAGGCCAGGAAGAAGATCACGCCGATCACCAGCAGCAGGCCCAGTACCAACTGGGTCAACTGGCCGCTGACACTGCCGGTCACGGGCGCAGCCGCAGCCACCGCGGCGGTGGCCGCCGGCTCCGCAGCCAGGGCGCTCAGGGGCAGCGCAAATGCAATGCCAAGCAGCTTGTTCACTTAGCGCAGCTTCTTGATGCGTTCGCTGGGGCTGATCACGTCAGTCAGGCGAATGCCGAACTTTTCGTTGACCACAACCACCTCGCCATGGGCGATCAGGGTGCCGTTGACCAGCACGTCCAGCGGCTCGCCGGCCAAGCGATCGAGCTCGATCACCGAGCCCTGGTTGAGCTGCAGCAGGTTGCGAATGTTGATATCGGTGCTGCCCACTTCCATGGAGATCGATACTGGGATATCCAGAATCACGTCCAGGTTAGGGCCGTCCAGGGTGACCGGCTCATGGTTCTTCGGCACGCTGCCGAACTCTTCCATCTGCAAGCGCCCGGAACTTGACGCGGCGCCGGCATCCGCCGCCAGCAGGGCATCGATATCCGCCTGACCGGCATCACCGGTTTCTTCCAGCGCAGCAGCCCACTCGTCGGCCAGCGCCTGGTCGTCCTGGGAGTTAATTTCGTCAGCCATCATAGGTCCTCGACGGGCAAAAATTCATTGAACAGCAAACAGGTTGGAGCGCCGCTCAACGGCGCTCGATCGGCTCGATCACTTGCAGCGCCAGGTTGCCCTTGTGGGAACCCAGCTTGACCTTGAACGACGGCACGCCATTGGCGCGCATGATCATGTCTTCGGGCAGTTCCACCGGGATTACATCGCCAGGCTGCATGTGCAGGATGTCCCGCAGGCGCAACTGACGACGGGCGACAGTGGCGCTCAGCGGCACGGCCACATCCAGCACGTCCTCGCGCAGAGCCTTGCTCCAGCGTTCGTCCTGGTCGTCCAGGTCGGACTGGAAGCCGGCGTCGAGCATTTCGCGGATCGGCTCGATCATCGAATACGGCATGGTCACGTGCAGATCGCCGCCACCGCCATCGAGCTCGATGTGGAAGGTCGACACCACGATGGCTTCGCTGGGACCGACGATGTTGGCCATGGCCGGGTTCACTTCCGAGTTTATGTACTCGAAGTTGACCGGCATGATCGCCTGCCATGCTTCCTTGAGATCGACGAAGGCCTGCTCCAGCACCATGCGCACCACCCGCAGTTCGGTCGGGGTGAATTCGCGCCCTTCGATCTTCGCGTGGCGGCCATCGCCGCCGAAGAAGTTGTCCACCAGCTTGAACACCAGCTTGGCGTCAAGAATGAACAGCGCGGTGCCGCGCAGCGGCTTGATCTTCACCAGGTTCAGACTGGTGGGTACGTACAGCGAGTGCACATACTCGCCGAACTTCATTACCTGCACGCCACCCACTGCCACGTCAGCCGAACGGCGCAGCATGTTGAACATGCTGATACGGGTATAGCGGGCGAAACGCTCGTTGATCATTTCCAGGGTCGGCATGCGTCCACGGACGATGCGATCCTGGCTGGTCAGGTCGTAGCTTTTGACACTGCCGGGCTCGGCAGCGTGTTCGGTCTGTACCAGACCGTCGTCGACGCCATGCAACAGCGCATCGATCTCATCCTGGGACAGCAGGTCCTGCACGGCCATGTCGTGTTCCTACTGCAGTACGAAGTTAGTAAAGAGCAACTGCTCGACCACCACTTTGCCCACCTCTTTCTGCGCCACTTCCTGAACGCTGGCGGTGGCCTTCTGGCGGAGCATTTCCTGGCCGACCGGAGTGGCCAGGGTGTCGAAATTCTGCCCGGAGAAGAGCATGACCAGGTTGTTGCGGATCACCGGCATGTGCACTTTCAGCGCATCCAGGTCGGCCTGATTGCGCGCCAGCAGGGTAATGCTCACCTGCATGTAGCGCTGCCGGCCGTTCTGCGTAAAGTTGGCAACAAAGGCTGGGGCCATGGGCTCGTAGATCGCCGCAGGCTTGACGTTGCTGGCGGTCTCTGCAGCCGGGGCCGGCTTGCTCTGAGCACTGTGCATGAAGTACCAGGTGGCGCCGACCGACAGGCCGATGGCCAGCAACAACGCCAGGACAATCAAGAGGATAAGCTTGAGTTTGCTTTTCCCTGCGGTGGGTTTTTCTGCTGCTTCGCTCTTCGCCATGCCAATAATCCGTCACTAATCGGGGGTTCACAGTCGCACGGCAAGGCAAGAGCAAGTGTTATGCCAGATTTGTCAGAAAGGCAGGGATCAACAGCGAAGGGCAACGCTGCGAAGGGAAACCTGGGGGGGCAAGCTGTTGCAGTTACACCGCGAGGATCAGTGCAGGGGCCGGTAGCGACCCCCGCCACAGGTCAGGCGTAGTAGTCGACGGCGCTGCTGCCGATCACGGTCTGTACCGGAGCCTGAACTTCTGCCACGGCCGGGGTCGACTCATCATCGCCATTGTCCAGGCGCCCGCCGCTGGTGCTGGAACCGCTGCGGCGATTCTGTTCCTGCTGCGCCTGCTCTTGGCCCTGCCAGCCACGGGACTGATCGGAGACGTTGACGTCCACCTGCCCCAGGCCCTGCTGGTTGAACATGTCGCGCATGCGGTGCATCTGCCCTTCCAGGGCTTCGCGAACGCCAGCATGGGCACTCATGAAGGTGACCTGGGTCTGCTGGTCCGGAATCATGTGCACGCGAATGTCCAGGCGCCCCAGCTCGGCCGGCTGCAACTGGATGTCTGCCGACTTGAGGTTGGTGCTGGACAGGTACATCACCCGATTGACCACCTCTTCGGTCCAGCCATTCTGGTGCATGGCCAGCGGCTGGTTGACCGGCACCGCGTTGGCCGTCTTGGGCGTCGCGGCCTGGGTCAACGCCGCCAGGCGATTGGCGAAATCATCCACCCGGGTATCACTGGAAGCCCCCTTGAGGTCCTTCAAGCCATCGGCGATCAACCCGCTAAAGGCCTTTTCGCCGCCCTGCTCGGTGCCGCTCTTGCCCGCCTGCTGCTCGAGCATGCCGGCCATGCCATTGGCGAAGTTCTGCACCGAGGCCAGCTGCCCTTCATTGCCGGCATTGCCTGGCGTGGCCTTCGGCTGGCTCTGGCTGGACGCCGACACATGGCCGCCCTGCTCCATGGCCAGGCGCACCGCAGGCAAGGCATCCAGAGGATCAGCCTCGGGGTCGAACTCAGGCTTGGCCGGCTCGACGGGTGGCGCCACCACTGCGGCAACGATGGCCGGCGCAGGGGCGACGGGAGCCGCCTCGACCTGAGGCGGCGCAGGTGTCGCCGGGGCCGGTTCAGCCGGCACCACAGGCTGCGGCGGCGCGACCTGTACCAGGCTTGGATCCAGCATCGGATCGCTGGGGGGCGGAGTGTCGGTTTGTGCGGTATCAGCCGGCTTGGCAGCATCAGTGGACGCTGTTTTGCTGTCGCTGCTGGCCGGCTTGTCGGCAGGCAAGGATTTGCCGCTATCGGCAACGACTGGCTGCGGCGCGGCAGAAGAGTCCTTGCTGACATCCTTCTTCGGGCTACTGTCAGCCCCCTTGTCGCGCACCGGCTTGGGCGAGTTGTCGGCAAAGCTTGGAGGCTTGGCCTGCGGCTGGTTCTGGGATTCCTTGGCGTAGAGCTGCGCGAAGCTGGAAGCCTTGTCCCCAGGCTCGGCAATGCTCGCCAGGGGGCTGACAGGTGCCGCTTGAGTCTTGGACTTAGCGCTGGCCTGGGCAGTGGCCTGAAGAAGCGAATTAGGGGTAACAGCCATGGGACAGTCTCCGCTGCACGGGGATCATAGGTACAGTTGGAAGACTTGACTGCAAAGGCCGGGCCAGCTTTATCAATCCGCAGATAAAAAGCTGTTTCTCAACAATGAAAGCGCTGCAGCTCCTGCTCGCACAAGCGTCGAACGATAGCGAACTCGCCGTCGATCTCCCCCACCAATTGTCGAATGCCATCCGCGGCCGACTGCCCGGCCCGCAGTTCCAGCTGATGACAGAGTTCGGCCAGGCGGGTGGCGCCCATGTTGCTGCTGCTGCCCTTGAGGCTGTGGGCGGTGGCTACCAGCAAAATCGTATCCTCGGACTTATGCAGCAACCGCACACGCTCCTCGGAATCGCAGACGAAGGTATCCAGCAGGACGGGATACTCATCCTCCATGACCTCTTGCAAAGCATTGAGCACCGTGTGGTCCAGATGAATCTCAGCCACTTGTTCACTCCTTGATCAAGAACCCGGGAATTATGCCAGAGCCTCCCAAGAAAACTCCACGCAGACACTGCGCCCATCATCTGCCCACACGGCCTGCCGGCTCATCTGCCGGATCAGACTGACGCCACGCCCCGACAGACGCTCCATATCATTGGGCCGCGCCAGGACCGCAGCCACATCGAAGCCCTCGCCACTGTCCTCGACGCGCACCACCAGGCGCCCTCCCGCTTCCAGGGGCTGCACTTGCAGATGCACCCGGACAAAGCCCTCCTGCAACTGCGCAAGCCGGGTCGAGCGTTCGCGGTAATAGCGGGTGAACCCCTCGGCATCGCGCTTGAGCCGCGAGTCGAGCTTGAGCACGCCATGTTCCAGGGCATTGGAGTAGAGCTCTGCCAAAACGCTGTACAGCGCCCCGCTCTGGGAGCGCAAGCCATGCACCTCAAGCAACAGTTGCAGCAGATAGGGCAAGGGATTGAAACGCTTGAGGGTGGCAGCCCGAAACTCGAAACTCACCGACCAGTCCAGCGGGCAGGACTGGCCACTGTCGGAGTACACCAGAGCCGGCGGCGCCAACCGGGGAAACTCCGGCAACCCCACCTCAACCATGCTCACATCATCCCGGGCACTGCCGCCAAAGCGCTCCAGGGCCTGCCGGATTTCTTCGAACAGCTGATCTTCCTGGCGATTGGCGGCAAACACCTGGTGCAATCGCTCGACGCCAAACAGTTGCTCCTCGGTATTACAGGTATCGATCACCCCATCCGACAACAGGAAGACGCGGTCTCCCGGCGCCATGGAAAACACTTCGGTGCTGTCCTCGAAGGCCTCGGCGCTCAACACACCCAAGGGCAAGTGGCGAGCCACCAGCGGCGTGCGTGCGCCGCTGGCGTGCCGATACAGATACCCTTCGGGCATGCCGCCGTTCCACACCTCCACCGCCCGCCGCTGGGAACTCAGGCACAGCAGGGTGGCACAGCAGAACATGTCCACGGGCAGGATGCGCTTGAGCTTGGCATTCATCTCCCGCAGGGTTTCCGGCAGGCCGTAGCCCTTGGCGGTCATGCCGTAGAACACCTCCGCCAGCGGCATGGCGCCTACCGCCGCAGGCAGCCCATGGCCGGTGAAATCCCCCAGCAGTACGTGCATGTCTCCGGCCGGGGTGTAGGCCGCCAACAACAGGTCGCCGTTGAACAGGGCATAGGGCGATTGCAGGTAACGGATATTCGGCGCATCCAGGCAGCCGGCATGGGCGACCTTGTCGAACACCGCCTTGGCCACCCGCTGCTCGTTGAGCAGGTAGTCGTGGTGGCGAGTGATCTGATCACGCTGGTGCAGCACGGTCTCTTGCAGACGGCGCAGGCGGTCCATTGCGTTGATCTTGGCACCCAGCACCACCGGGTTGTAAGGCTTGGCCAGAAAGTCGTCGCCACCCGCTTCCAGGCAGCGAGCCAGGGCCTCGCCGCCGCTCAAGGAGGTGAGAAAGATGATCGGCACCAGGGTCTCGCCAGCCAGGGCCTTGATCTGCCGGGCAGCCTCGAAACCGTCCATCACCGGCATCAATGCATCCATCAGCACGATGTGCGGGCGCTGTTGCTGAAACAGCTGCACCGCCTCGGCGCCGTTGCTTGCCGCCAGCACCTGATGCCCCTGGCGCCGGATGATGCTGGACAGCAGCATGCGGTCCGCTGCGCCATCTTCGGCGATCAGCACACACAGGGGCTCGAGCATCGACCGCATACCGGTCAACTGATGTCGAAAAGCTTGTCGAAGTTGGAGATGGCGAGGATCTTGCGCACATCCGAGTTGCTGTTGATTACCCGGACATCGGCGTTGTCGCCGCCGGCGTGGTCACGCAGCAACAGCAGCATGCCCAGGGCCGAACTGTCGAGATAGGTGGCTTCCTTGAGGTCCACCACGATGGACTCCGGTGTCCGGTTGAGTCGCTCGTAGGATTCGCGAAACTCCTGGTGGCGTCCGAAATCGAAACGGCCTCTGATGGAGATCGTGAGTTTTTGCCCGTCCGGGGATATTTCTGTAACGACCGACATGTGACTGCTTCCTTGTCATTGACGACGTCTAAAAGGTTTAGCACCCACTCGCCGGGGGGACAACCCGCACGGGGCAAATGAGCACCATCAGTATGGGCTCTGACGAGGCAAGCGTTGGGAAAGTTCATCCAGCAACTTCTGCTCACGCTTGTCCTCAAGCGCCCGCGCCTCGTCGATATAGCGCTGCACCAGCTTGCGCAGCCCCTCGACCCGGGCATAGGCCTGCTGCCAGGCCTCCCGGGCGCGATCGAGGTTGTTCTGGTGCCAGGCCAGGCTCTGTCGCTGCTGACCGACGGCGGTATCCAGCTGGCTGAGAAAGTACTGGTAGTTCATCAGCCAGTGGCCACTGACCCCCAACTTGCCGCGCTCGACCCACTGTTCCTGGTAGTCGCCACGAAAACGCTCCAGGTCCCCCAGCTTGCTCTCGGCCACACGCACCTGGCCGTGAAAGTACTCCAGGCGCTGGGCGGCCGTGCGCTCGGCACTCTCTGCCATGTCCACCACCGGCGCCAGGCGCGCGGCACGGCTATCAGCCATGGCCGGTTACCCGCCCGCTGCCGGAGCGAAAAGCATTTCCAGGTGGGTCTGGCTATGGCCCAGGCTGATGTTGTCATTGAGCCCCTGGCGCAGGTACGCAACCATGGCCGGATGCAGGGAAATGGCCGTATCGGTATCCCGGTCGCCGCCGGCCACATAGGCACCGACGCTGATCAGGTCCCGGGCCTGCTGGTAACGCGACCACAGCTGTTTGAAGTACTGCGCCCGCGCCATGTTGTCAGGGCTGATCACCGCCGGCATGACCCGACTGATGGAGGCCTCGATGTCGATGGCCGGGTAGTGCCCCTCTTCCGCCAGGCGCCTGGACAGCACGATATGCCCGTCGAGCACGCCCCGCGCCGAGTCGGCGATCGGGTCCTGCTGGTCATCGCCTTCGGACAATACCGTGTAGAAGGCGGTGATCGAACCGCCGCCGGCCTCGGCATTGCCGGCACGCTCCACCAGTTTTGGCAGCTTGGCGAACACCGAAGGCGGATAACCCTTGGTGGCCGGCGGCTCGCCGATGGCCAGGGCGATTTCCCGCTGGGCCTGGGCGAAACGTGTCAGGGAATCCATCAGCAACAGGACGTTCTTGCCCTTGTCGCGAAAATATTCGGCGATCCGCGTGCAGTACATCGCAGCCCGCAGACGCATCAGCGGAGCATCATCCGCTGGCGAGGCCACCACCACCGAACGCTTGAGGCCTTCCTCACCCAGGATGTGCTCGATGAACTCCTTGACCTCACGTCCCCGCTCGCCGATCAGCCCGACCACAATGATGTCGGCCTCGGTAAAGCGGGTCATCATGCCCAGCAGCACACTCTTGCCCACGCCGGTACCGGCGAACAGGCCGAGACGCTGACCGCGACCTACCGTCAATAAACCGTTGATACTGCGAATACCCACATCCAGCGGCTGGCTGATGGGGTCGCGCTTGAGCGGGTTGATGGTGGGGCCGTCCATCGGCACCCAGTCTTCGGCACGCATCGCGCCCTTGCCGTCCAGCGCCCTGCCGGCGCCGTCCAGCACACGCCCGAGCATGCTCATGCCCATGGGCAAACGGCCGGTGTCGGCCAGGGGCACCACGCGCGCGCCCGGAGCGATCCCGGCCACGCTGCCCACTGGCATCAGGAATACCTTGCTCCCGGAGAACCCCATGACCTCGGCTTCGACCTTGACCGGGTGGTAGCTGTCATCGTTGATCACCATGCACCGGGTGCCCATGGCCGCGCGCAAGCCTTCGGCTTCCAGTGTCAGGCCGACCATGCGCAGCAGGCGGCCCTCAAGGATCGGCTGGCCCGGCAGGCTGATGGCCTCGGCATAGCCCCCAAGGCGCTTGCCGAAGCTGGTGCGTTCAAGGCGCATTGCTAGGGTCCGCTGGCTCGTGCGCGGCGGCGTCAGGGTCCATAGCGGGGTCGGCGATGTCGCTCTGCGGCGCCGACGGCGTCAACGGCCCCAGGTCCAGGCCAAGGTCCGCCGCTGCCGGATGCAGCGATTGTTCGTGCAACTGGTCGGACAGCTGGTCCATGGCCTGGGCGATCCGGGTTTCCATGCTGGCGTCGATACGGCTGTACTCGGTCTCGACCCGGCAACCGCCGGGCAGCAGCGCTTCGTCCTCGACGATGCGCCAGCTTTCCTCATGGCGCTCGCGCAGGCTTTTGACCTGCTCGAAATCCTGCGGATTGACGTACAGGCGCACATTACCGACGCCCAGGGGCAGCAGCTTGAGCGCTTCGCGCATGACATGTTCGATCTGCGTGGAGTCCATCGCCAGCTCGCGCTGGATCACCTGGCGGGTGATATGCCGCACCAGCTCCACCAGGGTCTTTTCAATCTGGGTGTCCTGCTCGGCAATGGGCTCGAACAGGTTGGCCATCAGTTGCTCGAGCGCCTGCAACTTGGCGCTCAGTGCCACTTCGGCTTCCTGGCGCACTTTGAGGGTGGTGCTGTGAAAGCCCTCTTTCTCGCCGGTGGCGAACCCTTCGTTATAGGCTTCCTGGCGGATGCTCTCGAGCTCTTCAAGGGTCAGCGGCTGGACTTCCTCCAGCGGCACTTCCTCGATCTCCTCCTGCACCTCTTCCGGCTCGGGCTCAGGCTCGGGCGGCTCGGGATCGAAACTGGGCAGCGCCCAGACGTCAAAACCCTCGACGTCCCGGGCGCGAATCAGCTCGCTTTGGGACTCATCACTGCTGGACGACATAAAGCGACCTTAGATCATTTCTTCGCCGCCCTTCCCGCCGAGAACGATTTCTCCGGCTTCGGCCATACGGCGGGCAATGGTGAGGATTTCCTTCTGCGCGGTTTCCACATCGCTGACGCGAACCGGGCCCTTGGCTTCCAGGTCGTCGCGCAGCAGTTCCGCCGCACGCTTGGACATGTTCTTGAAGATCTTTTCCTTGACCCCTTCGTCCGAGCCCTTGAGAGCCAGCACCAGCACATCGGAAGAGACTTCGCGCAGCAGCGCCTGGATGCCGCGATCGTCGACATCGGCGAGGTTGTTGAAGACGAACATCAGGTCTTCGATCTGGCCCGACAGGTCTTCGTCCACTTCGCGGATCGAATCCATCAGTTGGCCTTCGATCGAGCTGTCGAGGAAGTTCATGATGTCGGCTGCACGCTTGATACCACCCAGGGTGGTCCGCGATGCGTTGGAGTTGCCGGAGAACTGCTTCTCGAGAATCTGGTTGAGTTCCTTGAGCGCCGCGGGTTGCACGGTGTTGAGCGAGGAAACCCGCAAGATGATGTCCAGGCGCGCCTTGTGGTCGAAGTTGCCGAGCACTTCGCCGGCCTGGTCAGGATCGAGGTAGGCCACCACGATGGCCTGGATCTGCGGGTGCTCGTAGCGGATCACGTCGGCAACGGCCCGCGGCTCCATCCACTTCAAGCTGTCCAGGCCGCTGGTGTTGCCGCCCAGCAGAATGCGGTCGATCAGGCCGTTGGCCTTGTCTTCGCCCAGGGCCTGGGTGAGCATCTTGCGCACGTAGTCATCGGAGCCGACGCCGAGGCTGGTCTGGTCGCCGACAATATCGACGAACTCGCTCATCACCTGTTCGACCTGCTCACGGTGCACGTTACCCATCTGCGCCATGGCCACGCCCACCCGCTGGACCTCTTTGGGGCCCATGTGGCGCAACACTTGCGCAGCATCGGTAGAACCCAGGGACAGCAGCAGAATCGCGGCTTTGTCGACCCGGGTCAGTTTGGCGGTAGCGGCTCGGTTATCACTCATCTGCGTTAATCCACTCTTTCACGACCTGAGCCACTCGACCCGGGTCTTCAGCCACCAGACTCTTGATTGCGTTCAACTGAGCGTCATAACCCTCGCTCGGGCTCGGCAGCAGAATGCTCTGCGGGCCGCCGAGGCTCACGCGGTCGTTGCCCAACTCACCGTCCAGGCCGCCCATGCCGCCCAGCTCGACGTCACTGCCCAGGCCTGCCAGTTGTTTGCTCTTGCCGCCGCCAGTGATGTTGTTGAGCACCGGACGCAACACGCCGAACACCAGCACCAGGATGAACAGCACGCCGAGCACTTGCTTGACGATGTCCCAGAACCAGGGCTGCGAGTAGAACGGAATATCGGCGATCACTTCCCCGCGTTCGGCGGAGAACGGCACGTTGATCACGCTGACGCTGTCGCCACGGCTGGCATCGAAGCCCACGGCGTCCTGCACCAGACGGGTGAAACGCGCCAATTCGTCGGCGCTCCACGGCGCTCGGCTGGTTTCGCCATTGGCCGGGTTGACCTTGACCTGGTCGTCCACCACTACCGCTACCGACAGACGATTCAGGCGACCCTGCTGCTGCTTGGTATGGCTGATGGAGCGATCGAGCTCGAAGTTCTTGGTGGATTGTTGACGCTTGTCCGACGGGTACGGCGCCAGCATCGGCTGGCCGGTGGCCGGGTCCATGATCTGTTGGCCGTTGGCGTCCAGCAGTGGCTGGCCCGGTTGCACCATGCCGGCGGCGGCAGTGGCGCCACCGGTGGTTTGTGGCGCAGAGGCCGGCGCTGGCGGCTGGTTGCTCAGAGCACCCGGCACGCCTTGCGGGCCGTTGCTGCTGGAGCGCTGCTCATTCACCGACTGCTCGCTGCGCAGGGCCGGCTGGTCGGGGTTGAACTGTTCGGAGGTGGATTCCACGGCACTGAAGTCGACGTCCGCCGAGACTTCAGCCTTGTAGCGATCGTTGCCCAGCACCGGTTGCAAGATGTTGTGCACCCGCTGGGTCAGCATGCCTTCCAGGCGGCGGCTGTAGTCGAACTGCTTGCCAGCCATGGTCAGTGCGGAGTTTTCCGCCTGATCGGACAACAGGTTGCCCTTCTGATCGACCACGGTGACCTGGGACTTGTTCAGTTCCGGAACACTGGTCGCCACCAGGTTGACGATGGCCATGACCTGGCCGGGCTCCAGGGAACGGCCGGAGTAGAGTTCTACCAGGACCGAGGCGCTGGGCTTGCGTTCATCACGCACGAACACCGAGCTTTTGGGAATCGCCAGGTGTACCCGGGCGCCCTTGACGTTGTTCAGGCTGGAGATGGTGCGAGCCAGCTCGCCTTCCAGGCCGCGACGGTAACGGGTCGCCTCCATGAACTGACTGGTACCCAGGCCCTGCTCTTTATCGAGGATCTCGAAACCGACGTTGCCGTCACCCGGCGCTACGCCAGCCGCGGCCAGCTTCAGGCGGGCTCGGGACAGGTCATCGGCCTTGACCAGCAAGGCGCCGGAATTGGGCTCTACGGTGTAAGGAATGTCGGCAGAGGCCAGGGTATCCATGACCTGCTTGGCGTCCATACCCGCCAGGCTGCCGTACAGCGGCCGGTAATCGGGTTGCTGGGACCACAGCACCACGGCAAAACCAATCGCCACGCTGGCGGCCAGGCCCACCAACAGGCCGACCTGACGCAGCATGGTCATCTGGGACAGGTTTTCCAGGAAGGACAAACCGAACAGCGGCGGTTTACCGTCGATCGGGGCGGCCTTGGCCGGTACGTTATCGGCGACTGCTTCTGCCATGACTCAATCTCGTCCTTAAACCGGCATCTGCATGATGTCTTGATACGCTTGAACCAGCTTGTTGCGAACCTGGGTCAAGGCTTGAAAAGACACGCTGGCCTTTTGCGAGGAAATCATCACGTCCGTCAGGTCGACACCGCTCTTGCCAATTTCAAAGGCACTGGACAGCTGATTGGACGCCTGCTGAGTGTCATTGACCTTGTTCACGGCCTGGCCAAGCATGTCAGCAAAGCTGCTGCCGCTGACTTCTGCCACCGCGGCGGATTTAGGCTGCGACATTGCGTCCATCTGCATGGCACGCATATCCAGCATCAACCGATTAAATTCAACACCTTGGCTCATGGTCTACTCTCTCTGACGACCCGCAATTTTTTGACGCTCACTCAGCGGTTAGTGAGGTGTTAGCAACAAGGGTGCCAGCTCCATGGCCCTTATCGACAAAAGCCCATCCCGGGCTTGCCTCTCACAGATCAGGTCGCGAACAGATAGGCCTCGACGTCCATTCCAGCATCGCGCATCTGCGCCAACTTGTAGCGCAAGGTCCGCGGGCTGATACCCAGGCGTTCCGCGGCCTCCTTGCGTCGCCCGCGCTCGGAGCGCAGGGTATCGATGATCATCTGAAACTCCCGGCGCCGCAGGTCATCGCCCAGGCCGCCGGATTCTTGAGCCGGCACCTCCACCTCGGCAGCCGTGCCACGCGCTGCCATCTGCACCACGGGCGCCAGCGCCGGCAGCGGAGCACAAGCCACAGGGCCGGCAAGACAGAAATCTTCCGGCTGGATCAAGCCCCCCTGCTGCAGGATCAATGCGCGCTGCAATGCGTTGTCCAGTTCTCTAACGTTGCCTGGCCATGGATAGGCCAGCAGGCACTCCTGGGCCTTGGCCGATAGCCTGGCCGCCGCGTGCTTCATTTTATTGACGTGCTTGGCCAGCAGGCGCTCGGCCAGCGGCAGGATATCGGCGGTACGCTCGCGCAACGGCTTCCAGGCCAGAGGAAATACCGACAAACGGTAATACAAGTCCTCGCGGAAACGGCCGGCCGCCACCTCCCCCGCCAGATCGCGGTTGGTGGTGGCAACCACGCGGATATCCAGGGTGATCGGCTTGCGCGCACCAACCCGCTCCACTTCGCGTTCCTGCAACACCCGCAGCAGCTTGGCCTGCAAGCCCAGAGGCATTTCGGAAATCTCGTCCAGCAGGATGGTGCCGCCATCGGCCTGCTCGAACTTGCCGGGCTGGGCAGCGATGGCCCCTGTGAAAGAGCCCTTTTCGTGCCCGAACAAAGTGGCTTCGAGCATGTTGTCCGGGATGGCCGCGCAGTTGATGGCGATAAACGGCTGATTGACTCGATGGGAATGCTGATGGATATAGCGCGCCAGCACCTCCTTGCCAGTGCCGGATTCACCGGAAATCAGCACCGTGGAGTCACTGCGGGCCACCCGCGCCGCCAGCTCCAGCAACTGAGCGCTGGCTGGTTCGAAGGCCACCGGCCCCTCATCCTCGCCAACACCCAGGCTGCCCAAGGCATGGCGCGCCACCAGGTCCAGCAGGGCCCGCGGCTCGAAAGGCTTGACCAGATAATCGGCCGCCCCCTGGCGCATGGCTTCCACGGCACGCTCGACGGCGCCATGGGCAGTCATCAGCAACACCGGCAGTTGTGGCTGACGGGCTCGCAGCAGGCCAAGCAATTGATGACCGTCCATGCCCGGCATGTTGACATCGCTGACCACCAGGCTGAAGGGCTCCGCGGCCACAGCCTCCAATGCTTCCTCAGCACTGCCGACAGCCTTGTAGTCATGACCGGCCAGCAGCAGGGTATCCGCCAGGGCCTCGCGCAATGCGCGGTCGTCTTCAACCAGTAGAACCTTGATTGCCATTACCTTCACTCCACTCCATGCACGCTGGAGAACAGAGGCAGTGTCACCAGCGCACAAGTACCGCGCCCAGGACGCGAGCGCAGCGACAATTCTCCCTGATGAGCACGGGCCACCGCCTTGACCACCGTCAGGCCCAGCCCGGTTCCATTGGCTTTGGTGGTGAAGAACGGCTCCCCCAAGCGCTCCAGGACCGCGGCGTCGATACCACTGCCACTGTCACTGATGCACAGCCGCAAGGTGTCGCCGCGGCTGTACAGGTGCACCTTGAGTCGCGCCGCGCCGGCACTGGCCTGCACCGCGTTCTCGATCAGATTGAGCAAGGCGCCCACCAGAGTGTCGCGATTGCACAGCAACTCACCGTGGTGGCTATCGCACTGCCAGCGCACGGCAACGTCCTGCACATGGGTCAGGGCCGCGGCCTGCAACGACTGCAACAGCGACTTGGGCGTCAGGCGATCGGTCAGGGGCAATTCGCCACGGGCGAACACCAGCATGTCGCGCACTTGATGTTCCAGCTCGTGCAAACGCTCCTTGAGCCGCCCGGCAAAGCGCTGATGGGTAGCTACCGGCAGTTCCTGCTCAGTGAGATGGCTGGCGTACAGCAGGGCCGCCGACAGCGGCGTGCGGATCTGGTGAGCCAGGGAGGCAACCATCTTGCCCAGGGAGGACAGACGCTCATGACGGGCCAACTGGTCTTGCAGATGACGGGTTTCAGTCAAGTCATTGAGCAGCACCAACTGCCCGGGCTCGGCATCCAGCGAGCGCGTGGCAATCGACAGGCGTCGACCGTCGTGCAGGGAAATTTCATGGCCATCGTCTTCGCGAGGGGCAAAGCTGCGGGCGATGATGTTGCGCCACAACTGCCCTTCCAACGGCAGCCCCAGCAGCTCGCAGGCTGCCGGGTTGGCCTCGGTGACGATGCCATGACCATCAATCACGATGACCCCGCCCGGCAACAGGTCCAGCAGGTTCTGCAGACGATTGGCCAGACGCTCCTTTTCCGCCAGCTCCTGCATGCGCTGGGCGCTGACCACCGCCAACTCGCCCTTGAGTTCGGTCACCCGGGCCTCAAGCATGCTGTAGGAGTCAGTAAGTTGGCTCGACATCTGGTTGAACAAGGCGAAGGCCTGCTCAAGACCTAGCCGGCTTGCCTGCTCTACGGACGACGATTGCCCCTGTGCATCAGGGGCAGGAGACATCTGGGCGGCTTGGGGCATCGTGCACTCTCGCGTGGCTGACCGTCAGTTAAACGGAACGTTGCAAGAGACTTAGCAATACCCGTGCCTAAAAAAAACCACCCAGTTTTCAAAGACTTGAAAAACCGGCGTCAATCATCCGCCTGTTCATCACCTTCACGACGGCTCATACCGTACTTGCGCATCTTCTCCACCAGGGTGGTGCGACGGATACGCAAACGCTCTGCGGCCCGCGCCACGATGCCATTGGCGTCGTCCAGCGCCTGCTGGATCAGCCCCTGCTCCAGGCTGCCGAGGTAGTCCTTCAGGTCCAGGCCTTCCGGCGGCAGCATGGCCGTGGCGGCAAAGTCTGGCGCGTGACCGTTGATCGCTACGCGCTCTTCCAGATCGCTGCGCAGGCTGTCCACCAACTGCTCGTCCTCGTCATCCACATAGCGGAACTTCTTCGGCAACTCGACGACGCCAATCACGCCATAGGGATGCATGATCGCCATGCGTTCCACCAGGTTGGCCAGCTCACGAACGTTACCCGGCCAGCCATGCCGGCACAGCGACATGATGGCGGCAGAGTTGAAGCGGATCGAGCCGCGCTTCTCATGCTCCATTCGCGAAATCAGCTCATTCATCAGCAGCGGAATGTCTTCCACTCGCTCACGCAGCGGCGCCATTTCAATGGGGAACACGTTGAGGCGGTAGTACAGATCCTCACGGAAGCTGCCTACCTCGATCATGCTTTCCAGGTTCTTATGGGTGGCAGCGATGATTCGCACATCAACACCCTGGGTCTTGTTGCTGCCCACGCGCTCGAACGTGCGCTCCTGCAGCACCCGCAACAACTTGACCTGCATCGGCAGTGGCATATCGCCGATTTCGTCGAGGAACAGAGTGCCGCCATTAGCCAGCTCAAAACGTCCGGCACGACTGGTGATAGCACCGGTGAACGCGCCCTTTTCATGGCCAAACAGCTCACTTTCCAGCAGCTCTGCCGGAATGGCGCCGCAATTGACCGGCACGAAAGGCGCATCGCGCCGCTTGGAGTGATAGTGCAGGTTGCGCGCTACCACTTCCTTGCCTGTTCCCGACTCGCCAAGGATCAGCACGCTGGCGTCGGTATCCGCCACCTGCTGCATCATCTGCCGCACATGCTGGATGGCGCGACTGGTGCCTACCAGGCTGCGGAAAAGATTGGGTTCACGGTGACGACCGCGCTCACGGGCCTGATCGTACATTTCACGATAGACCTGGGCCCGGTGCAGAGAGTCCAGCAATTTGCTGTAGCTGGGAGGCATTTCCAGGGTGGAAAGCACACGACGACGCTGGTCTTCAGGCAGATCAATGGAAGAATTTTCGCCCATCAACAGCACTGGAAGGAACTCATCCCAGGTTGAGAGTGTCTTTAACAGGCCCAGAAGTGCACCAGGAGCATTTACGGTCCCGATGAGGACGCAAATTACTTCGCGACTTGACGACAAAGAGCCGACAGCCTGCTGCCAGTCATGGCTACCGCAGGGTAAATTTTCTTCGCCAAGAAAATTTAAAATCACCGCCAGGTCGCGGCGGCGCACGCTATCGTCATCGATCAGCAGAATTTTGGTTTCACGCCACATGCAATAGCAACTTCCCTAGTCAACTCAATGCCCAGATAAGGGGCAAGCTAGACGCGCTTGTAGGCATTTTCTGCCTTATAGACGCCTGAAATCTGAAAACAGCCACTAGTTAAGTCAAAAAAGCGTGCACAGTCAAATTTATGGCGCGCAGTGTTCGGGATTAACTCAACATCAACCGAACAAATGGTAAACCTTTGCCGCGTTCTGTGCTTGCTGGATCTGCGACATCTCGTCGACTATCGCCTGGCGCTCCCCTGTTGCCACCTCAAGCAGTTGCCGGTAGACCCCCAACAACTCCTCCAGATTGTCGCGCAGTGCCGCCTCGTCGACCTCAGCCTCGCTGAGCACGTCCTCCATGCATGAACGGCACGCCAGGTCCAGCTCGCCAATGGCTTGCCAGTTGCGCTCGGCCAGGGCGCCGACCAGCGCCTCACGGGTTTCTTCAATGCGTTGCAGGACAGCACTCATGGTGTTTCTCCTTAAAACTGCGGACCCGGCGCGGCGATGGCATCCCAGCCCTCTTTAACCGTGCGCAGCAGATCGGCGACCTCATCGAGAATCTTCGGGTCGGTCTTGATATTGGCTTCAGCCAGACGCTTCATCATGTAGGTGTACAGACCGTCAAGATCCCCCAGGGTATCCAGGGATTTTTCCAGGTCCAGGCCCTCACGCAAACCGCCAATGATGCCTATTGCCTTACTGATGAACACACCCTTGTTGGCGATATCCTTGCGCTCGATCGCCCCCTTGGCCTGTGCAATACGATCCAGGCCGCCTTCCATCAGCATCTGCACCAGACGGTGGGGACTAGCTTCGGAGGTCTGCGCCTGCGCACCGATCTTCTGGTACTGCCGAAGGGCTAACATCGGATTCATGTAATACCTCTTCAAAACTCAAGGGTTCGTATAAGCAATATATCGACGCAACGTCAAAAAACTTTAGGCCAAATACAAAAGCCCGGAGCGCTGAAAAACGCTGCCGGGCTTTTGGCGCTGAGTGAATATCAGCCTTTTTGCTGTGCGTTCATCGCTTCGAACATTGAGGTGATATTACTAGCGGTAGCCTTCAGCTTGCCCACCAGAGTATCCATGTCGTTGTATTTTTTGGTGAGCACTGCAGTCAGAGACTCCACCCGACGATCCAAGGCCAGTTGATCATTGCTCAGCTTGGTCTTGGTACGAGCCAATGCATCGTTACGGGTATCGAGAATACCCCCAGTCTGAGTGTAAGGAGTGATCGCCTTGGTCATCCGCTCCAGAAGGCCGTTATCACCCGTGAAGAGGTTCTGCACCTCGCCACCCAGCTTCTTGTCGTTCATCGCCTGATCGAACTTGACGGAGTTGAAGTTCAAGTTGCCAGTTTTCTGATCCGTAGTGATACCCAGCTGCGACAGAACAGTCAGGCGATCTCCATTACCGCTCTCAGCCAATGGGCCACGCATCGCCGCCAGAATCGAACGCGGCATGGCATCACCGGTCAGAGCAGCAGCAACAGTTGGCTTGCCATCATCATCCAGAGACGGCTTAGTGTAGGAAGTAATAGCTGTGGAGACCGCGTTGTAAGCATCCACGAACTTCTGGATAGACGCCTTCAGGCCATCATTGTTCGGAGCCACCAGAACCTGGGATTTACCTGGCGCAACCAAGACCATAGACAGACCAGAGACAGTCTTATCCAACTTGTTGGTGGAGCTGGTGATTGCCATACCATCCACAGTGAATTTCGCGTCTTGGGCGAAACCACCTACAACCCCGGAAGAACTAGCGGTGATCGGATCATCTACCGTGCCCTTGGGCATCAGTTTCGTACCATCAGCCTCCAGCCCAGGAATTCCGCTAAGGGTGATATCCGAGCCAGCACCCGTGTTGGAGGAACTCACCACCAGACGGGAACCGAAGCTATCGGTTACCACGTTGGCACTGAAGCCGCTGAACTGATACTTGCTGTTCAGGGCTTTGGCAACAGAATCCAGGGTCGAACCGGCAGGCACATCAAGATTGTAACTCTTGGTACCCTGGGCAATATTCAACACCCCCGCTGGTACAACTGCCGAGGAACCGCCGGAAAACGCTGAAGTGGCGACCTTGGAACCAGTCGCAATTTGAGTGACTTCAATATTATAAACGCCGTTGACCGCCGAGTTATTGGCCGTAACAGCCAAGGTCTTGGGGTCGGACGTAGTCGCAGAAAAACCGGTGAACTGCGGCTGCTCCGGATCGGCCAATGTCTTCATGGTCGACTGAAAGGTCGCCAGCAGCGATTTCAGGGAACCGATAGCAGAGATCGACGCGGTGTTAGCCGTGGTTCCACGGTCAATCTGTCCCTGCTTGGCCGCTTTATCAGCGTTGACCAATGCCTTGACGATAGAACCGGTGTCCAGGCCGGACCCCAGACCTGTACCCGGTAGAATTGGACTCGCCATGTAGAACTCCCTTTAGTGTCTCGCCGGTCTTTTGACCACTACAACGCCCAAAAGAACATAGCAACAAAATTCGTGCCAGCTGTCAGACCTTAGCACTGAACAGCAGACTGCTTGCATCATTCAAACTATTAGCCAGCTTGAGGACTTCTTCGTTGGGGATCTGACGGATCACCTCACCGGAGTCACTGGCAATGACTTTGACGACTACTTTGCCTGAGGGTTCATCAATCGAGAACTCCAGGTTACGCTTGACCGACTGCACAAACTTTTCAATTTCCTGAACGGCCATCTTAAGCTTGTCCTGCTCGCTGGTCGCGTCTTTAGTTTGCTCATCCTTGTCCGCTGCCGCCACCTTCAACGCAGCATCGGCTCGAGGCTTCTCCGCTGCAGGCTCAGCGACTGGCGCCGATAGCTTGGCAGCTGGATAAGACAAGTTCAGCTTAACGCTCATATCCATGTCCATCACCTCTTGAATGGAAAAAGCGAGAGAGCACGACAAGCGCACTCCCCCGCCAAAAAATCACCAGCTATTACTGAAGCAGCTTCAGTACAGCGGATGGCAGTTGGTTGGCCTGAGCCAGAACTGCGGTGGAAGCTTGTTGCAGAGTCTGTTGCTTGGTCAACTGAGCAGTTTCAGCAGCGAAGTCGGTATCTTGTACACGACCCAGTGCAGCACTGGCGTTTTCGTTGATGTTCTGCAGGTTGGAGATGGTGCTGGTCAGACGGTTTTGTGCAGCACCGAGGTCAGCACGGCTGGCGTTGATGGTCTTCAGAGCGCCGTCGATTGCAGTAACAGCGGCCGAGAAGTTGGTTTCAGCAACGGCGCTGTCGGAACCGGCGATGGTGATTGCCGAGCCAACACCCAGGGTGTCGGCGTCGAAGCTGGCGCTCAGAGTCAGAGTGATCTGGTTGGTGCTGCCAGTGTTGGAGCCGACCTGGAAGGTCATGGTGCTGGCAGTACCGTCGAGCAGGTTCTTGCCGTTCAAGTTGGTGCTGCCCGAAATACGGGTCAGCTCAGCACTCATCTGCGAGAACTCTTTGTTCAGAGCATCACGGTCGTCGGAGCTGTTGCTGTCGTTTCGCGACTGAACGGCCAGTTCACGCATACGCTGCAGAATGTTGGTTTGTTCCTGCATCGCGCCTTCAGCGGTCTGGGCGATGGAGATACCATCGTTGGCGTTCTTGATCGCCATGGTCTGACCACGGATCTGCGAAGTCATGCGGGTAGCGATCTGCAGGCCGGCGGCGTCGTCTTTTGCGCTGTTGATTTTCAGGCCGGAAGACAGGCGAGTCATCGAAGTCGACAGAGCGTCGGAAGCCTTGTTCAGGTTTTTCTGAACGCTCAACGATGTGACGTTAGTATTTACGGTTAAAGCCATGACGAATTCCTCGTTGGTTGGGTACTGCGGCTTCCGGCCCTGGCAACCGCCGGGTGTGGCCTAGAGAACCTTCGTAATAGTTATCGTCGCCGTAGCAGGTTGCTTGAGGTTTTTTTTAAAAATATTTACTAGCAGACGGCCACCCCTAATAAAACAAGGGTTTAACCAACAAAAGGCGATAAAAATGGCGCCAGAAAAACCGCCACCCAAAAACCGGGACAAAAAAAACGCCGCCGGCATGACCGGCAGCGCTTCTACATAAGCGTGAAACGTCATTCGCGATGGATGATCGCCGAGCCCCAGGACAAACCGACACCAAAGCCGCTAAGGGCCACACGCTTCCAGGTGGAAGGCAGGACATGCCGCTCCAGCAGCAGCGGAATGCTCGAAGACACGGTATTGCCGGTCTCGACCATATCCTTGATGAACTTCTCCGTCTCGCCCTCGAAGCGCCGGGCCACCGCGTCGACAATCGCCGCGCTGCCCTGGTGGATGCAGAACGCGTCGATCTGGCTTTCCTCCAGACCCGACTCTTCCAGCAGCTCATGCAGGTGCGCCGGCACCTTCAGCAAGGCGAAGTTGAAGACCTGCCGGCCATTCATGAAGAACACCCCGTCGCTGACCTTCAGGTGTGGCGCCCCGGAACCGTCGGTGCCGAACTTGGCCTTGCCCAACTGCCAGGGCGCGCCGTCGGCCATCCAAGTGACGGTGGCCGCATCGCCGAACAGCATGGTGGTGTTGCGGTCTTCGGGATCGACAATCTTAGAGTAGGGGTCGGCGGTCACCAGCAGGCCGTTTTTCAGGCCCGCAGCCTCCATGAAGCCTTTCATGGCGTACAAGCCGTAAACGTACCCGGAACAGCCCAGGGAAATATCGAAAGCGGCCACATGGGTCGGCAGGCCCAGCTTGTCCTGAACAATGGCAGCAGTGTGGGGCAAGCCTTCTTCATCACCGTTCTGGGTCACGACAATCAGCGCATCGATAGAATCACGCTGGAGCTGCGGATTATTGGCGAACAAGGCATTCACCGCCTCCACACAAAGATCAGAGGTTTCCTGCGCAGCCTCTTTGCGCGGCAGGAATGCCGAACCGATCTTGCCAAGGATGAACTCTTCATCCTTGGCGAATTTGGCACCCTGAGCGTAGTTATCCACACCGGCAGTCGGCACGTAACTCGCTATGCTTTTTATGCCAATCATCATGGCTTCCCGATCATAAACTGCGACTAGGTTCACCCCGAAAAGCTCAGGGCGCATCAAAATAGTTGATTTCCGGTGCGGACTTATCGCCCGAACTCAAGAACACAATACAGTGAAGATGCACTTTATGACCTATGCGTCACGCCGTTAAGCCCACGAATACGATTTTTCATACAGGCTGCGCCTCCGGCTCAGTCTGGCAGCCGGATAGCGCACCCTTTCAAAAAGCCCGTACCAGTCAAGATTTCGTCGCGCCGGATTTGATCTTGCAGGGCACAACCGCTTTTAGAAGCGCCCTCCTGATCTGCTGTCGTGACCGGGTGATCGGTACAGCTCAAGAGCTCAGCGGGCGGTCGAGGTTCCAGTCCACCATGCTATCGATAGACTCATCCAGCGAGGTCCAGACATCCAGACCCAATGCTCGCGCCTTCTGGATATCGGGCACGTAGTAAGAAGCCACAGAACTACCTTCCCCTGCCTTCGGCATGATGATGGGGGTTTGCGGTGCTACCCGAGCCACAACTCTGTGGGCCAGTTCGGCGATGCTGAGGCCCTGGTCAGACCCCACGTTGTAGGCATGTCCGCTCTGCCCTCGCACCAGCAGCGTCAACAGCCACGCCGCCAGATCGGCACCGTGCAGATAGCTGCGCACAGACAGGCCAGTCGACTGCATCACCAGCGCTTCCTGACCGATGGCGTCCCTGATGAAGTTGCCGATTGCAAAATGTGCATCCAGAGGAAGCCCTGGTCCCGAGAAGGCAAAGCAGCGTGTCAGGATGCACTCCAACCCATGCCGATCCGCGTACAGCGCCGCCAACGTTTCCTGAGCCCGCTTGGCTTCGGCATAAGCGCTGCTGGCCAGAAGACTGTTGCATGCAGACATATGGGTTTCTGGAACAGGTAGCGAAGAACTGATAGCGCCGTACTGTGCTCCCGTTCCGGTGAACAGAACGCGCTTGGCCCCCGCCCTCACGGCCAGATCAAGTACGTTGCGCGCCCCCTGCAAAATCGTATCGAAGATGCGCAAAGGGTCGGCATGAGCGCCCGCCAAGGTATCGGTGGCAGCATGAATGACCAAGTCGACCGGTCGCAGTTCAGGCACCCGAGGCAACGCCTGAACGTCACCTTTCAACCAGGTTATCCAGCCACACTGATGGTATTGCGGATGCTCTCCGAGAAAACGCTCAGGCGATCGGGACACCGCAGTGACCTCGATGGCCGCGCCTTCCCTGTTCAAAAAGGCAATCAGCGCCAGCAGCCATTTACCAAAAAAACCCGTGCTCCCGGTAATCAGCAAATGCTTGCCGCGCAACTCTCGACAGGCATCCAGGTGTTTGCTGATCCGCTGCAGATCACGCAGCACCACCTGGGAATCCAACGTTACCTTCATGCTTTGTACACCCCTGCCAGCCTGAACGCGGGCATCGTATTAAAGGAGATAGGTCCGCCAGGCTGTTACGTCGCAACAGCCTGCAATAGGTTTACGCAGAGGGCGCGAATCAAGCCGGCAGCCAGATATCGCGCCAGGCTTTCAGGTGCAAGCCGTCGAGCAGCCATTGACTGCGAACGCACTGTTGCAGCGTGTCGCCCAAGCGTTGCGCCGCATCCAGATCCACCATATGGGAGCGAATCGCGTCCATCCAGGGCGCCACCCCATCCTTGACCAGGGTCACCGGCAAATCGCCGCGATGCGGCTCGAGATCGCTGCCGATCACCGGGATGCCCAATGCACCGAACTCCAACAACCGCTCGTGACTGCGGCAACGGTTCAACAAGGTGTTTTGCAGGGGCGCCAGGGCAAAATCGAGATTCAACGAAGCCAGCCTCGCCGCATATCCCGCGTCTACGTCCGTATAGACCTCATGGACAAAAGCACGCAGATGAGTCGGACAATGGCCGATCAGCACCCAATGAACGTCATTGACCAAGGCTTTTATGACATCGGCAATCAGCTCAAGGTCATCTGGCCGGGCTCCGCGTGCCGACAGGCCTACACGCGGCTTGTCGCCAGCCTGGCGTTTGCTGCTCAAGCCAATCCAGGGGTGCGGATCAAGGCGAGTCTTGAGGATCTGCACATCGGGATTGAAGCCCTCGAAAACATCGGCAAGCATGTCGGAGGAAACCACTAGGCGATCCATGAAACCCAGCCCCTGTCGCAAGGCATCCAGTACCTGCAGACCATGGTTTTCCCTATTGAACCCCGGCATGGGCGTATCGGGCAGATAACGATCCAGCTCATAAACCTTGAAAGCCCGGGAGAAAGCCTTCATCCGGCGCATGGCCTCTATCTGCATGCCATCAACGTGCCGTTGCAGCACAACGCTGTCCGGGGCGAACCGGGCCAACTCGGCTACCGACATCAAGTCGCGAACAACAGCGCCGTCGATCAACCCCTCGTTACGCAAGGCAGTGAACGGCTGAATAAGCCTCGACTGTCCGTCGACGGCGCTTCTCGCAGGATGCGCCAGGATTTTGGGCGCAGAGACACCAGCGATCGAAAGCGGCAACGCCCATGCGTTATCAGCAAGCTTGAAAGCGCCGCCGGTGGCCAGGGACAGGTTCTTGTTGTAGGCCGGATCCTGAGCCAGGACCGCCAGCCAGCGCTGGTACATCAGGTCGTCCTGGTCGGCGCTGGCCGGGGACGCCTGCGTATCGCCGATAAACAACCTGACCCTCGGCGTCCAGACGTTCATATAGCCGGCTTGAGAAAGCTTCAGGCAAAGGTCCGTGGACGCCCAGGATGACATCGTCTCATCGAAGCCGCCTGCTGCAACGAACAGTTCTCGACGCACCATCAAGCACTGCTCAGCCACAGCGGAACAATCTTGATCGACCTGCAATCGCTGCATGTAACCAGGCTCATCGGGCGCATTCAGGAAGGGGTCGCCTACCGCCGCGCCCAACCCCAGCAACAAACCGGCATGACGGATCCTGCCATCGCCGCCAAGCAGCTTACCCCCCACGCACCCAACTTCAGGGCGCATGGCGTGGTTGAGCAATTGCTGCAGCCAGTCCTTGCCGACCACGCCGATGGTGGAGTCGAGGAACAACAGGTAATCGCCACTGGCTTGGTTGCACGCATGATTACGAATCGCAATCGGCGACGCTTGAGCCTCGTACCTCAATACCTGCAACTGGGCAACGCCCAACTGCTCGATCCCGGACAGCCAATCCACCATCGCCGAATCTTGGTTGCCGCGGTCCAGCAGCAATACTTCGAAATGACTGTACGTCGTATTTTCCAACAGGCTGTCCATGCACAGTTGCGCCTGCGGGAGCTGGCCGTCGAGCAGAATCACAATGCTGACGCGCGGCGTTTGCGCATGGCCGTAATCAATCTGGTAACGGCCAGGCTGAGAGGCATTCACTTGAGCATGCTCATAGCCGCGCTGCTGCAGGTGTTGCACGATGACCCTGCGCTCCTCGGCCATATCCTGTAGAGGCACAGCGTCGCTGATCAACAACGGCTCACTGATATGCCCTAGCCCCTCAACACCCCCGGATTCGATCAGGCGCAAAATGAACTGAAGCTCGAAAGCTTCCTGACAATCATCGGCAAAACCTCCCATCTCTTGCCACGTATCACGCCGCAATAGCCAATGCCGGGAAAAACCTGCGGGGTAGCTGAGCAAGAGATCCAGGTTGAAATCAGGCCGAAGTGCCGCTTCGAAGCTGTTGTGGCCGACCCGAACGACCTCATCCGCGTAAACAGCCCGGTATTCACCCATTTGCGCCAACTGCAACGAGGTCATCAACAGGCCGGCAGCAGTGAACTCCTCTCCCGCGCGAACCACGACCAACCAATCGCACGCGCTTTCACGGACGATCTGGTTAATCGCCTCTACGCAATTGTCGCCTGGCTTGAGGCCATGAGCCCCCGAACGTCCGGGGGTGACGTTGGACACGATCAGCGGAACGGTCGAAACCGCCCCGCCCGCGCAGGCCGCCAAACTGTTCAGCGTTCGGGCTAGCAAATCGTTATGGCCCTGAAGATCGAGAACGACCACACCGATGTTCGGGACATGGCCCTGCGCAACAGCAGAGTCCGCCTGCAGTTGCCGGGCCGTCTGGTCTCGCGCTTCGAGTCGCTTGGCAACACTCCGTTCAAGCTTGGCCTTTCTGGAGGTCGAAGCGGCGTTCTGCGTCGTCTCGATAAACAGATCGAGCGCCTGCCAGAAAGCGACTTCCTGCTTCTCCAGGCTTTCCCTCAACAAGGGCAACGTTTGCCGCGCCCGCTCGATTTCCTGGGGCGAGGTTCCCCAGGCCACACCGTAATTTCCGGTCTCTTCGGAGGAGAAATTCAACGGTGCACCTTTACCCGGAATGACCACGCCTATACACCCACAGAGCGCGGCCTCCGCCGAAAGGGCCGTCGTCGCCGAGGAATAAAAGAATTCGCTGGTCTGGAAGATCTCCACCAGCCCTTCCCAGGTATCCGGGTAACTGCCGGTAATTTCCACCGCGTCGGCGGGCAGGCTGTCTTTATCGATCCCCGATCCCGCGCGCCCCTGGTAGTAGCAGATTTTGCCCGGTATGCGCCGGGCCGGATCCTCAGGCAACGTGAAGACATTCAGGTCGATGGGCTGAAGAAACATCACATGCTCTTCAGGCATGCCCGGTAACAACAACCCCTTGGTGAAGGCGAACATGATGTCGTCTTCACCGTAATTCTTGCCTCCGGCGAGGAACCCGGGCGTATTCAATAGATACCGGACCACGACGTCACCACCTAGCGGATTGCCACTGGTGACTTCCGGGTAAACGACGATCGGCTCCAGACCCTGTTGTTTATGCAAGGCAATCACTTGATTCGTCAGCGGCGGCGTCATCAGTTCCGGATTCAGAACGTTCGCCCCGATATACGCTTCATACCCGGATCGATTCAACACATCACAGAGCATGTGCATGACCCGGATACCCGCAGAATTTCGTCGGTAGTCCGGCGCAAGAAGATAATAAGGATTTGGCCGTGGAGCATATAACGAACGAATCATGGACACACCCGATGCTGGATATTGCGAAAAAACCATCTTCAAAAAACGCAACGCCCGAACGGATCCGGGCGCTCCACTACATCAATAGAAGTACAGGGTGATGTCGTGAAGAATATCTGCGTAGTGCCGAATGCCTACGCGATAATCCGGCCTAATCGCCGTCACCGTATCGATCAACTTCCAGAAGTCGTCTGCCCGGTGATAGGCACAGACGGCCAATACCGGCTTTTCACGCCGAATAACCGCCGTAGCGCCAAACAGCGCCCTCTCTTCCATGCCCTCGATGTCCAGCTTGAACAGCCCGACCTTGCCAGGCACCAGTTGCTCCAGCGGCACGCCCTGGATGTAAGACGTTATGTTGCCGGGAATCGGCCCGGTCACTTCGCCCGCCAGGTTGCACGACAGCACCGGATCGTACTCGAAACGGCTGTAGTCACTGTCCAGGCCCATGTTGAACAGCAGCACGTGAGGCCGATCCGAAAAGCGCTTCAGAGCCGCGTAGTAGGGAGCCATCTCCGGTTCGAACAGGTAAGCGCGTTCAACCGGACCGAAATGCCGCTCCAGCGACGCCAGGGTGTCGCCATTGAAGGCACCGGCGTCGACAAAGTGACGCGCTTGCTCGGCACTGACAAAGGCGCTGTCGAAGTACTCGTCGGCGAAAGGAGACTTGTGGGCATCGGCCGGCTCGATCGACAGCAACATACGCATCTCGATCAGCCCATTGAATGCCTGCCTGGATTGCTCATCGCCCAGGCGCAGGAAGGCCGACAGGTAGCGCAAGGGGCCAGCCAGGGTGTCATGGGGCAGGTTGGCGAACGTGGATTCCGGGCCATGCGCCGAGTCCGTCGCGTACAGGAACTCATGGAAGTTCACCACCCGAGCGCAACGATCCTTGATTTGCCGGATGATGTCGTTGCTGTAGCGGCCGCTGGCAACCACCACCACCGCGTCGGACAGGTCAATGGCCGTCGGGTGGAACACTTCGATGCCGTCCAGGTGTTGTCCGGCCTTCGCCGGATCGTTGTCCAGCAGGCCAGCCACGGTAATCCCCACGCGTCGCGCGTCGTTGACGACCGACTGGCCGATCCGGTGGGCGCCGAATACGTGGATACCCCTGCTCATCGCGGCCAGCAGGCCGCGCTTGTGCTCGGCCAGGCGGGCCGCCTCGTCATGGCCTTCCAACAGCCGATGCAGCGCGGGAAATTCCGGCAACCGCTCCAGCACCGCCAGGTCTTCCGGCCCGCGCAGCAATACCGCGTCGACCGCCTCCGACAGGGGCGCCTGACTCAGGCGCACGGGGACCGACACCCCGGAGGACAACAGCAGCGTCTGGGTGCTGCCGGCCACCCATTGGCTTGTCGATTGCAATTCAAAATTCATCAGCGTCTCCAGCGTGAGAGTGGGGCGTCACCAGGTGCTGCGCCCACCGTCGACAATAAGGTTGGCACCATTCATGTAACTTGATGCGTCGGAACAGAGGAACGCCAGCGCCCCGCGATACTCATCGACTTGGGCCATGCGCCCCATGGGAATCAACTGGCTGAGCTTGCCCAGGAAAACATCGTTCTGCCCGGCGTATACCCCGCCCGGCGACAAGGCATTGCAGCGCACGCCCTGCTCGCACCAGTATGTGGCCAGGTATTTGGTCAGCCCGATCAGGCCGTGCTTGACCACCGAATAAGTCACCGGCTTGACCGGCTGCTCGTCCGCGGCCTTGCCCTCGACCCGGTACAGCCGCTGATCGGGGGCGATGACACCCAGGTCCGAGGCGATATTGATGATCACGCCAGCGCCCTGCCCGGCCATGTGCGCACCGAAGACCTTGGCGCAATTGAAGGCGCCGCCCAGGCCGACGTCGAGATCCAGGCGCCACTGCTCCCAGGGGAAGTGCTCCAACCGCGAGAACTCCTTGCCATCGTTGCCTTCGACCTTTGGGTTGCGTGCGGCATTGTTGATCAGGATGTCGACCCGGCCATGCCGCTCCAGAACGGTGGCGCAGGCAGCGCTCACACTGTCGACATCGGTGATGTCGACCGTCAGGCACAGCGCCTCGACGCCAAGCTCGTCATGCAACCGCGCACGATTGCTCGCCAGGGCCTCGGGGTTGATATCCAACAGCACCGCAATGCCGCCAAGATCGGCGACCGTTGCCGCATGCTGGTAACCCAGCATGCCGCCGCCGCCAGTGATGACCGCGACCCGGCCGCTCAGGTCGAACAGGTTGGACGTTGCGTTTTTCATGATCTGAGTTGTCCTCCGTCGACCACGTACGTAGCCCCGGTAATGAACGCCGCCAGCGGCGACGCCAGATAGGCTGCCAGCCGTGCGACATCGCCGGGCGTGCCCAGGCACCCCAGGGCCACATCCCTGGTCAGCATTGACTCGACCGCCCCGCGGTCCTGCTTGAGCTTGCGGTCCCAGACCGACCCCTCGAACAGAATGTTTCCCGGGGCGATGCTGTTGATCCGCACGCCCTGGCGCCCGAATGCCCGCGCGCTATTGCGCACATAGCTTTCCAGGGCGGCCTTGGCGGCAGCGTATGGCACGGGGCAGCCGAGCGCCTCGATACCGCAGATGGAAGAGATGCAGATGACGTTTCCCTTGCTGGCCGCCAATGCATCGGTGGCCGCCCATACGGCGTTGGTCGTCGAGTGCAGGTTGATGTCCAGCACGCGCTGCCATTCGCTCGGATGCTCCTGGCCGGGCGGCACGGAAGCGCCGCTGCCGACATTGCACACCAGGATGTCAAGCCGACCGTGAACAGCCATGACTTCGGCGATCAGCGCCTGGCAGGCTGACGGCTCACGCACGTCGGCAAGCACCGATTGCGCGCCAGGCAGCTGGGCCTGTGCCGCACGCAGGCGCTCTGGGTCACGGCCATTGAGCACCACCTGGCAACCCTCTTCGGCCAGCTGGCCGGCAATGGCCAGCCCGATGCCCGAAGAGGAACCGGTGACCAGGGCCACCTTGCCGCCAAGCTCAAGATTCATGGGTGTTCCACCAAGCCTGGGTCATGTCGCGGTAGCGAGCGATAGCCCCCGCATGGTCGCCGTCGTCGGCACGCGCGGTCTGCAAGATGAAATGGCCGGTATAGCCGGTCCTGTGCAGTGCCGCAAACACCTGCTCGAAGTCGGCGTTGCCGGTCCCCAGGGGCACGGTAGTGCCGGCTAGAACCCGATCTTTGACATGCACGTTGTCGATCCGCGCCCCATAAGCGGCGATTTCTTCCGTCGCGCAATAGCCCAAGGCGGCGCTGTTGCCGATGTCGTAGTTGATACCGAAGGCATCGGCGGGAAAACGGGCGATAAAACGCGCCAGGCGCTCGGCGGAGAAATCGGACTCGAACACGATCTTCAAGCCGCCCTCGACCAAGCGTTCGCGCAGCGGTAGCAGGCCTTCGAGCAAGGCCGCTTCCTCTTCAGGGCTGGTCAGCGAGCCGTTATCGACCAGCGGGATCAGCACATAGACGATGCCGACGCTCTGGGCGGCATCCAGAATCGCCTCCAGGTCCTGTAGCAGGCTGGCACGCTCCGCACCCTGGGCCTTGTAGAAAGGCGCCTGCATAAAGCAATCGCCGGTCAGCGAAAGGACCCGCACCCCATGGGCCTGGCTCAACTGGTTGATGCGCTGGCGTCCGGCCTCGGTCATCAGCGGGTTTTCGTACAACCGCTCCTGATCCAGGGTCCACTCCATCAAGCGCACGCCGAGGCCTTGTGCGACCTCGAACTCCGAGGCCCAGTCGCCCCAGGGAAACGCCTGGATCTTTCCATCCACCCGCTCGCACAGGCGCCCTTGCATAAAGCCGATTTCCATCACAACCCCTTGGCCGACCAGCCGCCGTCGACATGCAGATCGGTGCCCGTGACATAGCTGCTGGCGGGCGAGGCGAGAAACACCGCCGCGCCTGCCAGCTCTTCGACGCGGCCCCAGCGTCCGAGCATCGTGCGCCCGGCGCGAGCCGCGTTCAGCTCCGGATCGCTGTAGCTACCGTGAGTCATCGCCGTATGCACATAGCCCGGTACGATGTTGTTCACCCGGATGCCCTGGCCGCCCAGGTCGAGCGCCAATGCGCGGGTCATCGCCGCCAGCCCGCCCTTGGACGCGACATAACCGGGGTTGCCGGGAAAACCCAACCCGGCGCCAATGCTGGTGACGTTGATAATCGACCCACGCCCGTTGCGCTGCATGTGAGGCACGGCCGCGAGGCAGCAGGCGTAGGCCGCCGTCAGGTTCAATTCCAGGGTGCGCTGGAAGCTGACCATCGGATCGGCATCCGTGTTGCCCGGCAAGGTAATGCCCGCGGCATTCACCAGAATGTCGAAACGACCATGGCGCTCGGCGATTTCGGCCAACAGCGCCTTCACCTCGACGGCCTCGCGCGCGTCGCACTGTCGATACTGGAAGGCGCCAGGCGCCTCCATCTCAGCCGAGCGACCAATGCCGTAGACGATGGCACCGGCCTCGCCCAGGCCGTTGGCAATGGCCGCGCCGATCCCGCGAGATGCGCCGGTCACCAGGGCGACCTGGCCATCGAGCCGGAATCTATCGAGTACATTCATGCTCATGCTCCTTGCGCGTCCAGGGGCCAGTTCTGGGCGAATTCTTCACGCGAAAGGAAGGGATACAGATCCTCCAGGGCACCCGATTCAGGCTTGCCCTGGGCGTTGATACGGGTCATCAC
The DNA here is from genome assembly GCF_052665325.1 of Pseudomonas sp. 8(2025). NCBI lineage: Bacteria > Pseudomonadati > Pseudomonadota > Gammaproteobacteria > Pseudomonadales > Pseudomonadaceae > Pseudomonas > Pseudomonas sp. 8(2025). Next base: position 143,887 of record NZ_JBQOIE010000013.1, read on the forward strand.
CCGCGGGATGCGCGGCTCTTCAACCTGGACCATCACCTCACAGACCACCGGGCCTTCGCGGTCGAGCACTTCGCGCAGGCGGGCGTCGAGGTTGGCGTGCCCCTCGATCAAGGCATAACCCACGCCATAGGCCTCGGCCAGCTGACGCAAGTTCGGCAGTTGCAAGCCACTTTCGGCGTCGGCACCCACCAGCAACTTGAAGTGCGCGCTCTGCGAGGTGCGAATGGACGCGTAGCCCTGATTGTTGACCACAAAGCATTTGACCGGCAGGCGCTGCGCGGCCAGGGTCGCCAGCTCCTGCACGTTCATTTGCAGGCCGCCGTCGCCTTCCACACAGATCGTCTGCCGACGGCCCGAGGCCAGGCAAGCGCCGATGGCCGATGGCACACCGAAGCCCATGGAGCCAGTCCCGCGGTTATGGAAGCAGCGCTGGTGTTTCTTCATCCGCAGGCTCAGCAGGAACAGCTCTGCGGCGAACCCCGAACTGCAAGGCGCGATCACATCGCCCTCGCCTAGCAACTCGGACAGCCGATCGGTGAAGTGGTACATGCTCACACCCTGGCTGTCGTCGGCGTGCTCGGGCTGCAGCAGCGGATAACGTTGGCGCCATTGGGCGATCTGCGCGAGCCACGCCGAATAGTCCGGGAGAGGCTCGGCGGCGACACCAGCGACCAATGCCTCGATGAACGGCTTGACGTCCGCCACCACCGGCACCTCGATCGGCATCTGCAGCTTGGCAATTTCCGCCGCGTCGATGTCAACCACCACTTTCTTGGCGAAGGGGGCGAAATGTGCATGGTTGTAAGCGGTCAACGCCATGTCCAGGCGCGAGCCCAGCACAATCAGCAGGTCGCAATTCTGCAGAGTGAAGTTGGCCCAGCGCGGCGCGATCGAACCCGGGCGTCCGCCGTAGAGCGGGTGCTCGTCTTCAATCACATCCATGGCCAGCCACGTCGGCATGATCGGCACACCTGCGCTTTCGACCAGCGCATTGAAGGCATCGATGGCCCCGGCCATGCGAATACCGCTACCGGCGATGATGCCTGGACGCTTGGCGGTCTTGAGCAGTTCCAGGGTACGGGCGACTGCCGCGCTGATGTCAGGCGCGGCGACGGGCGCGGGCAGTGTTGCCCGACGCAACTCCTGGGGATCGACTTGCGCGGCTTGCACGTCAAGGGGCACATCCAGCCAGACCGGCCCGCGACGACCGTTGAACGCGGCGTACTCCAGCTCGTCGAAAACCTCGGCGACCGCTTCAGGATCGGTGAGCGTCACCGCCCGCTTGGTGATCGAGGAGACCATGGACACGATATCGGCCTCCTGCACGCCCAGCATGCGCAAGCCGGTACCGGCCTTCAGGTCGGCAGTTTTGACTTGCCCGGAAATGAAGAACACCGGGGTGGAGTCCAGCCACGCGCCAAGGGTGGCCGTAACGGCGTTGGTCGCACCCGGCCCGCAGGTCGTCATGCAGGCACTCGCGCCACCGGTCAACTTGCCAGCGGCCTCGGCGGCGATTCCGCATGCCTGCTCCTGAAGGCAAAGGATAGGCTCCAGGTCGGGATGGCGTCCCAGCGCGTCATTCAAATGCATGGCGCCACCGCCCGGCAGGAAGAACACCTGCTTGATGCCCAGCTCCGCCAGCCGATTCATGATGTAATCAGCTACGCGTATTGTGTTACTCATCGTTGAAACTCCATCCCGTTCGCGGAGCACTCGGCTCAATTCAATGTGTTGAGAAACTCCAGCGCCGACCAGAAACCGGCGCCATGATCCTTATGCCCCTGCCAGACCTCAGGGATGAAACTCACGGCTGGATACCCCTTGAGCTGAGCCCAGGTTGCCGGCCAGTCCACATCGCCGGTGCCCATGATCACGCCCTCGCCATTGGCCCCTTTGGCATCCGCCACATGCAAGTGCGCCGAATGCGGCAGCAGCAGCGCCAGCGCGGACTGGAAGTCCAGGCCGAAGTGGAAGCAGGCCATCTGCAAATGCGACAGGTCGAGGCACAGGCGCAGGCCAAGGACCTTGGCCTGCTCGGCCAGCTCGTCGGGCATCATGAAAATGTTCTGGTGGCGCTGCCCGCCAAAGTGCCAGGGGAACGGCGCCATGTTCTGCGGAATCAGTTCGGTGCGACCGAAGTCCACCTGAGCACAGGATTCCTGGAAACGCCGGTACAGTTCGGCCCGATGAGCGATGGGAAACGGCTCATCTGCGGAGAACCCGCCGATGTTGGCAACGATCAGCAGCGAGTCGGCATTGGGGAAGTACTCGGCAATCTGCAAGGTGGCATCCACTACCCGCTGCAGATTGACGATCGAACGCTGGCGATATTCCAGGTCATCGGCCACCAGGTCCAGCAGTTCACTGTTCTCGAACAGCTCCGGGGCATGCACCACCAAGCGCGAGCACTCCACCTGACGCAAGTACGCCTGTGGCGCCACGCTCAAGTCGCGGTAGGACAGGTGGAACTCGAACAGGTCCGGCTTGATCCACTGCTCATACTGCAGAAAGTCGTGATAACGAACCGGCACGCCCCAGAGGATGGGCATGGAGAACTCTCGGCGAACTTCGGCCTGCTCGGTCAGATCGCTGTCGAAAAGAAAGTCGCCCTGGGCGATGCTCCGCCCGGCCGGCCTGCCCAGCAGGTCGCTCAATCGGTATGGCGCCAGGCCCTGACCCGGGCTGGCTACTCGCAACATGTCCTGGGTGAAGGTTTCCCCGGGAGCGATGGCCCGCGCAGCGATCACGCTCTTGCCGAGGTTCTCGCGATTGAGCAACTCACCCTGGCTGGCATGGCGGCCTGGACCGGTCCATGGCAACGCCTTCTCCAACTGCCGGATCCCCTCCACCAATTGGCGGAACTCCTGGGGTTCAAGGCTGGCCAGATGATCCGGGCCTTCCATGCCACGATCTAGAGTGATGTGCCGCTCGATCAGCTTGGCCCCCAGAGCGACTGCTGCGATGCTGATGGCCGTCCCGCGCTCGTGGCCGGAATACCCGATCAGCCCATGCAGTTCGCGCAGACGGGCCAGGTAGCCGAGCTGAATATCGCTCTCGGGAGCCGGATAGGTACTGTTGCAATGCAGCAAGGCGAAGGGCACGCCCAAGCCACGTAACTGCATGATGGCGCGCTCGATCTCATGCTCCAGGGACATCCCGGTGGAGAGAATCAGCGGCTTGCCCAGGGTCGCGGCCTTGGCGATCAGGTACGGATTGCACAGATCGGCGGAGGCGATCTTCAATGCCGGAACATCGAAACCGGCCAACACATCGACACTGGGTTCATCCCAGGGGGTGCAGATGTAACTGATACCTTTTTCCGCACAGTAGGCGCGGATCTGTCGATGCTCGTCCACATTCAGTTCGACCTTATCCAGCAAGTCCTGGATGTATTCCACCCCCAGGTCCTCGGCTCTTGAACCGTCAGCCTTGCGCCGGTAAAGCGCCTCGCGATTGCGCAGCTGGAACTTCACACAGTCGGCGCCGGCCTTGATCGAGGCATCCACCAATTGCTTGGCCAGTGCCAGGGAACCGTTGTGGTTGTTGCCCACTTCGGCAATCACAAAGGTCCGGTCGCCACCGATGACCATGCCATCGATGCTGAAAACTTGCTCATTCATTGAATTTTGGTCCGCCAGGAAGTGACACCGTTGGATTCGAATCGGAAATCAGTGGTGCGACAGCCCAGCTCGCGGACCTTTTCAACGACCGCATGCCGATGCTGGGGCTGTACATAGAACAGGAAGAACCCGCCGCCTCCGGCCCCCAGCAGTTTCCCGCCCAAGGCACCGGCGCTTAGCGCGCATTCATAGATCTGATCGAGGACGCCATCACTGACGGCCCGGGAAAATTGTCGCTTGAGCATCCAGCCTTGATGCAGGCTGCGGCCGAAATCCAGCAACTCGCCGCGAATCAGGTGGTGATGCATTTGCCGGCACAGCGATACGCTCTCGGTCAGCAGCAACCCTTGGGCCTGCTTGCTTTCCATTTCTTCACGCTGCTGTACATGCAGCTTGCCGGAGTCGTGGGAAATCCGCGTATCACAGAGCACCAGGCACTCTTCAAGCTCGTTGCAGATCGAATCGTCAAGGCGAATCGGGTGCACCAGGTTGCGCCCCTCCTTGAACTCGATCAGGTTGAAACCGCCAAAGGCTGAGGCGTACTGATCCTGCCAGCCACCGGCAATACCAAAGCACAGACGCTCGGACTGAAAAGCCAGTTCGGCAACTTCATAGGTGCTCCAGCGATCGCGGCGCAGCTCGTTGAAGGCAGCGATCACTGCCGTCGCCACTGCCGAAGAGCCCCCCAGGCCTGAGCCCACTGGAAAATCAGAACGCACATGCAAGTCCAAGCCATAGCTGGGCTTGATCACCGACACAATGGTCGCCAGCAACCCCTTGCCGGCATGGGCCTGCAACGCGTCCACCGACTCGTATTGCTCTTCGGTATCCAGATCTTCGGAGAAAATCCGGATGACCTCATCCGTACGCGGAATGAGGGTAGCGTGGGAATAAAGACCCACCGTGCAACTGAGCACCGCCGCCGGGTTTTCCACAAAGTAGTAAGTAAGGTCCGAGCCGCCACCACTGAAGCTCATACGCACCGGGGCTCGCGCCCTGGCCAGCACCGGCACCTCCTGGTTGGCGGCCAGCAACGCCGGAGTGACCACGTCCACCAGCAGCCCCTGAGCATCCACCACCGGAATTGCGTTGTAGCTGAGGTCGAAGATCTTGAGCATTTCCTCCCGAGCAGCACCCACCTTTACCGATCGGTATTGAGTGTTCATGCACTCGGTGACCGGCACGGTAGTGGCGCCGCCCTGCAACAGATAACGGCGCAAGTCACCGTTTGTCAGCACGCCAACCAGGCGGTAGCCGTTATCGACCACAAAGACAATCTGCAAGTCCCCCGACTCGATGCACTCGACGGCCTCGAGGATGGTCTGGTGGGTATAGATCGTCTGGGTTTTAACCAATTGGCTCATGGTTTCCCGACCTCTTGCACACGCGACTTGAAAGCACTCAACGCGTCGGGTGTTCCAATATCAATGAATGGCCCGCTGTACTGGATCACTTGCAACCGTTGCAGCTCGATCAGTTGCGGCAGGATCAACTGCTCCATGGAACAGGCCTGCCGCTCAAACTCACTCAGGGCGTTGGCGGAGAAACCGTACACTCCCGCATTCACTAGGCCTGGCCCGGACACGCCCTTCTCATTCAGGGCCAGCAGGCGCAGATCCTGCGTGCAGGCGAGGCTGCCATAGCGCGTACGGTCCTCGACCATCACTCCAAGTACACAGTCCGTTGCCGAACCAAGGGCCAGGCGGTAAGCCTGCTGATCAAGGTACGTATCGGCGTTGAGCACCAGATAGCGCTCCTCAGCCCGCACCTCGTGCAGCGCATGCAATATTGCACCTCCCGTACCCATGGGTTGCTCTTCGACCACCAACTGCAACTTCAGACCACTCTGCGCCGCAAGTGCCGGCAACAGCTCGTCCAACTGATCTGCACGGTAATGGGCGCACAATACGGCTTCGCTGAGCCCGGCCAGCTTCAACTGTTGCAGTACCAGCTCCAGAAATGGCCGGCCGTGCACATCGACCACGGCCTTTTGCGATCCTTGCAGTACGCTGCTAAGACGTGTGCCAAAGCCGCCACAGAGGATATAGGCACGCATCAGCGATCCAGCCCGAAGAAGTGTTCGAGACAGCGTGCCGCATGCGCCAGATGTTCCTCGCCCAGGCCCGGCCAGACGCCGATCCAGAAAGTGTCGTTCATGACCTTGTCGGTCACGGTCAGCTCGCCGCTGACGCGAAAGTTGCGCCCGAGCATGTAGGGTTGGCGTACCAAGTTACCGGCGAACAGCAACCGCGTGCCGACGTTCTGGCTATCCAGATACTGCAACAGTTCGACCCGTTTGATCCCGCAACCATCGCGCAAGGTCAGTGGAAAACCGAACCAGGACGGATCGCTATCAGCGGTAGCCTCGGGCAGGATCAGGAAGTCGGTACAGCTGGCCAAACGTTCGCGCAGCCACTGGAAATTGCGTTTGCGCGCCTTGGTGAAATCATCCACCCGATCCATCTGCGCCAAGGCGCAGGCAGCCTGCATATCAGTGATCTTGAGGTTGTAGCCCAGGTGCGAGTAGGTGTATTTGTGGTCGTATCCCTCTGGCAACTCTCCCATCTGCTTGCAGAAACGCTGCTTGCAGGTGTTGTCCTGGCCGGGTGCGCAATAGCAATCACGCCCCCAGTCGCGGAAGGACTCCATGATCCGCTTGAGCAACGGATTGTTGGTGAACACCGCCCCGCCCTCGCCCATGGTGATGTGGTGCGCCGGGTAGAAGCTCAGTGTTCCGATATCACCAAAGGTGCCCACCAACTGCCCTTTGTAGGTTGAACCCAGGGCATCGCAGCAGTCTTCGATCAGCCACAGCTTGTACTTGTCGCACAGGGCTCGAACCACACTCAGGTCATAGGGATTGCCCAAAGTGTGGGCGAGCATGATGGCCTTGGTCTTGGGGCTGATGGCCGCCTCGATCTTGGCTGGATCGATGTTGTAGGTGGCCAGTTCGACGTCGACGAATACCGGCACTGCACCGAATTGCAGGATCGGGTTGACTGTGGTGGGGAAACCCGCAGCGACCCCGATCACTTCGTCACCCGGCTTTATCGCGCGGTCGCCCAGGCGCGGCGAGGTCAACGCCGAAAAGGCCAGCAGGTTCGCTGACGAGCCTGAGTTGGTGGTCAGTACACAACGCCGACCGAGGTACTTGGCCAAGCGTTTCTCAAAGGCATCGTTGAAGCGCCCGGTGGTCAGCCAGCCATCCAGTACCGCTTCGGTCATCGACTGCAACTCGCCGGCACCGATCACCTTGCCCGCAGGCGGCACGGCGCTCTGGCCAGCCACGAACACTTGTGGAGCCATCTGCAACTGCGCATAACGCCCAACCAACTCGACAATTTGTTGGCGTAACTGCTGCGAAGTACTTTCACTCATGGGTATCGCCTTGATAGTCCGCGATCTGCTTGCGGGTAAAGGTGTGCATGTCTTCGCCATGTTGCCAGGCGAGGTTCCAGGCCAGGGTCTGCTCCAATGTGGTTGCCAGAGACCAGCGCGGGGTCCAGCCCAGTTCCGTTTGCGCCTTGTTCGAGTCCAGCGCCAGCAGGCTGGCTTCATGGGGTTGAGCCCCCGGCTCGATAGCCCAGCGCACAGGTGTGGGCCACAACTCGGCGAGCTGGCTGACAATGCTCTGGACCGTGGCCACATTGTGGCTATCAGGACCAAAGTTCCAGGCACCGGCATACTGCTCGCCGTTTTCGAACAAAGCCTTGGCCAGCATCAAATAACCCTTCAGTGGTTCAAGAGCGTGCTGCCAGGGACGAGTGGCCTGGGGATAGCGCAAGACCACTTCTTCGTTGTGCTGCCAAGCACGAAAAATATCCGGCACCAGGCGGTCCGGCGACCAGTCGCCACCGCCCACGACATTGCCCGCCCGGGCCGTGGCCAGGGCCGCTCCCGAAGCCTGCAGGAAGGAGTCGCGATAGGAGGCGCAGAGCAGCTCCACGCAGGCCTTGCTATTGCTGTAGGGGTCGAAACCGCCAAGGGCGTCGTACTCGCGATAGGGCAGCACCCATTCACGGTTTTCGTAACACTTATCAGTGGTGACCACGACCACCGCGCGCACCCCAGGGCACTGGCGTACTGCTTCCAACAAGTTGACCGTGCCCATGACGTTGACGGCGTAGGTGTCCACCGGAGCACGGTAGGACTCACGGACCAGAGGTTGCGCCGCCAAGTGAAACACCACGTCCGGAGCAAAGGCCTGTACCGCCCGGGTGACGGTGGCCAGATCGCGGATATCTGCCAGGTCGCCAGCGATCAGGCGATCCAACCCCGCGTCCTGCCATAACGATGGCGTGGTCACCGCGGGCAAGGCATAACCCTGCACCTGCGCACCCAGCTCACGCAACCAAAGCGCCAGCCAGCCGCCCTTGAAGCCTGTATGCCCGGTAAGGAAGACCTTCTTGCCCGACCAGAACCCTTTCAACTCCAGAGTTTCCATTCAGCCTGCCCACCGCTCCAACGCTCTTCCAACAGAACTCGGTCGCGCAGGGTGTCCATCGGCTGCCAGAAACCACGATGCAGATAGCTCATCAACTGCCCCTCACGGGCCAGGTTGCGCATGGGTTCGTATTCCCAAGTGGTTGAATAGTCTTCGATGTAATCAAGCGCACCCGGCTCCAGGACGAAGAATCCGCCATTGATCCACCCCCCATCGCCCTGAGGCTTTTCCTGAAAACCACGTACGCAGGAGCCTTCCAGCTCCATGGCGCCGAAGCGACCTGGAGGCTGAACAGTGGTCACAGTGGCAAGTTTGCCGTGCTGGCGGTGGAAGGCGATCAGTTCGGGAATATTTACGTTCGAAACACCATCGCCATAGGTGAAGCAGAAGCTCTCTCCCCCGAGGTAGTCGCGTACCCGCTTCAAGCGTCCGCCGGTGCCGGTAGTTTCTCCAGTGTCTACCAGAGTCACACGCCAGGGTTCAGCATGGCGCTGGTGTATATGCATGCTGTTTTCCGCCATGTCGAAGGTCACATCCGACATGTGCAGAAAGTAGTTGGCGAAGTACTCCTTGATGATGTACCCCTTGTAGCCCAGGCAGACCACAAAGTCGTTGATGCCGTAGTGAGAGTAGATTTTCATGATGTGCCAGATGATTGGCTTGCCACCAATCTCGATCATCGGCTTGGGCTTGAGGTGGGATTCCTCACTGATGCGAGTTCCTAATCCCCCCGCCAGAATTACTGCCTTCATGTGCGTCTCTCAAATGTGAACAGCATCGTCTTCAATGGCCTGCTACCCCCTCAACCTGTACGCCAATAATACGGCGTCTGTGCGATTTACCGGGGGCGCAGGCACTGGAAAGCAATATTGGTGCCATCGAAAAAACGCCTGAAAAACCCAACTCTTCGGCACTTTCAGCGCTTTTGCAAAGTTGTAAAAAAGCCCACTTTCAGTGGGCTTTTTTGTGTGCGGCATGCAGCGGGAGAATATTGATCACTCTCAGCCTGCGGACTGCTCCAGCAGTTCCATCCAAGGAACCGCAGCCACAGGACCAAGGCCATAGCCACGCCCCTGCAAGGTCAGGTTCTTGTTATAGAAGCGGTCATGCCCCAGAACCTGCGACCACTTCTCCTGAAGTACCTGCAATACTCCAGGCGAGGACTCAAGCAATCCCGACTGAATGACTTGGACATGGGGAGTCCAGACCGTCAGGTAACCGCCCTGGCCAATCCGCAGGCACAGGTCGACATCGCCCAACCCTTCGGCAAACAAACTGTCGTCGATACCATCGGCGGCATCGAACAATTGCTTGGCAATCATCAGGCAGGCAAAAGACACCGCCGAACAGTTCTGCTCCACCACCAATCGATTGAGGTACCCCACGGATGTCTTGGGCTCACCAACAAACGCTGAACCGACACTGCCATTGAAACCCATGATCAGCCCCGCCTGGGTCACCCGCGCCTGCTGATCCACCAACTTGGCCCCCACCACGCCGACTTCAGGACGCAGGACCTGGTTAAGCAGTGACTCAATCCAGTTGACGTTGAGCACTTCGCTGTCAGCCGCCAGAGTCACCAGGTATTCACCCTTGGCTTGCTGGCTGAGGGTATTGATCAATGTCGCAGCCGACAAACCGGGTTGAATGCCGAACTGACGCAGACGGCTGGCCTGCTGCCCCTGGGAGGCCAGCCATTGATTCAATGGCGCCGAGTAGGCCGGATCTTCAGCCAGCAGGATCTCGTAACGCTGATAGCGGGTTCGCTGCAGTATGCTGAGCAGGCAGCGCTGCAAGGCCGGCAGATCCTTAACGCTGTGAAGGATGATTGATACCAGCGGACGCTCAGTGAAGCGATAGTCGATCTTATGGGTCCCCGGCACCGGCGCGCTGATATCGGCCTGATAGCCTCGGGTGGCCAGATGACGCAACAGCGCCTTGCGCTCATCAGCATTGTTCTGCGCCATGGGCGCCTGGCAGACCAGCAGCGGCTCGGCCAGGTGGGCTAGCCCCTCCAAACCACCCTGCTCGATCAGGCGCAACAGCAGATCAAACTCCAGAGCGTCCTTGAACTCGCGGGAATAGCCTCCTGCCTGCACCAGCGCGTCGCGACGTACCAGCCAATGCTGCGCCAGCAGCGCAGGACAGTTCTGCAACAGGTCCAGGTTAAAGCCCGGACGGAATACATCACGCAAGGTGCCATCCGGCAGGCGCTGGATCTCATCCATGGCCACCGCACGGCATTGCGGTGCCGCCAACAGCTCAAGGCTTGCCTGATATAAGCCACTGGGTGTGAGTTCATCTCCGGCTTGCGCCATGACCATCCAATCGCAATCGCTCTGCCGCACTGCCTGATTGATCTTGTCGACGTAGTTGTTCTCGTCGACCTTGACGAAATGCAAGGTGTTCTGCGGGGTAGTGACCGAAGGCAGGTCACCACTAGTGAAGACAATGATCTTGAAGTTGCGGCAGTAGCTGTTGATCACGCTATCGAAGGTCGCTTGCAACTTGAGGATGTCGGCCTGCAGATCCAGCAGCAATATCCCGAAAGAAGGCCCACCGGAATGGCGCGCCAAATGCCGTCCGATCTTCTCCACCTGACCGGCATCCGGCTCACGTGCTTCGAGCCAGTGTAGAAGGCGTCCGGAACGGGTTGTATCAAACCACTCAGCGCAGTGCGCTAGTGTCGCTGCCTGCAATCGAACCTCCCAGGCCTGCACTGCCTGCGCACGCTGCTCCTGCCCTCGGGCCTGCAGCGACAGAATCATCTGCCGCACCACTGGCAAATTGAAAGCGTAGAGCTCGAAGGCCTTCTGCAGCCGATCATCGAGAGGCTCGGCACTAGCGTTGCGCTGCACCCGCAACAACTCTTTCTGCTGGAGCATGACGCCTTCGAGCTCCTCCAACTGTCGACGACCGCTCGGTGCCGCATGAAGGAGAAACTCCAAGACGCTCAATTGTTCGAAAAACGCCTGGTTGTAGAAGGGCAGCTCTACGTACTGGATCGGCTCGAAGCGCCGGACCGGCTGTTCCAGCAGCGAGTCCCAAGTCGATTCGATCAGCTTTTCCGTTGCCAACCCTGGCAAGGTCGCAAGGTATTTGCCGACGGCCAGCAGGTTGTCCCGAGTACGCTGGCGAATGCTCTCGCCGTCGATGGCGTCGAAAGCCCCGGCCAGAGCCAGGGCGAAACGTTCGTGCTCAACCAGGGCCTGCGCGTCACGGTAGCTCAGTTGCGCTGCGATCTGCTGGCTTTGCAGCCTTGAAGCACAATGCCGCTCATGCAGCCCATAGGGGATTGGCAACAGACGCACCTTGGCGGCGACCATCAGACCATAGGAATGCCCGATCTCCTGAAGGGCCGGATTGAAATCTGCCGGCATCGAAACATACCACCGACGCAGCAACTCGGTTCGGGTCACTGCGCTGATCAACGATGGACAATGGCGGGCGAATACGTCCAACCGGGCCTCGGCAGACTCCGCGCAATAGTCCTCTTCCCCCTTGCGATCAAGGCGCAGGTAATCGACTCGCTGGGCATGTGCCTCGAAAGCCAGGCTGTATCCCTGGCAAGCACCGTAGTCGCCATGGGCCTCAAGAAAGTCCAGAGACTGCTCGACCCCTTCACGCAAAAGGAAACCCTCGACATCAGCCATGGCCATGTAAGGAGTCTTCAGCGTCGCGATGGACTGCCGCAATTTGCCGCTGAAATGCTCGGCACCGTCCGTCGGCACATGCAGATAAAGCACATCGGCAAACTCGGCGCCCACCCCGTTATCGCTCTCGCTCGACGAGTCGACCACCAGCACCCCGCAAGGCCATTCACTGTAGTAGCGCAGCGCTCGACGCAAGGCCCGAGGCTGCTCATGCGCCAGCAAAACCAAGGTGAAACGCTCACTCAAGGGGGATGCGCCATTGGGAAAATTGCTTTGCATATGAATTCCTGTCCGCTCAATCGGAGGCATTAGGTTGTTGGCTGATGTCGCTTACACCCATCAGTCTGCGAGCCAGCCATCGGCCCAGTACTGCAGGTTGTCACCACGCAACATGAAGTCGCGCAGTACTACCTCGCGCAACTCATCGCCCATCTGGTAGCTGGCTTGTGGATCGGCCAGATGCATACGGATAGCCTGCAACCACTCCTGCGCCGAGTTACTGACGACCCGGGTACAGGGTAGATGACCACGATAGGCCTCGGTATCCGAACAGATCACCGGATAACCGCAGGCACCGTACTCAAGCAAGCGCAGATTGCTCTTGCAGTCGTTGAAAATATGAAACTCCAGCGGCGCCAGCGCCAGGTCGAGATTCAGGCTAGCCAGCTTGGCCGGGTAATTCGCCAGGCTCACGCCAGGGTGGTACTCGTGAACATAAGGCTCGAGCACTTCAGGGCACATTCCGAAGAACACCCATTCCACCTCATTGGCCAACTCCTTCACCACATCGGCAATCAACTCCAGGTCACCACGGTGGCTGGTGCCGCCACCCCAGCCAATCCGTGGTTTGAGTGAGGTGCGGCGCTGGCTGCGAATCTGGCTCCACAAATGCGGTGCCAGCATGTTCGGCACCACCCGGATATCCTGGTGCATGCTGGACAGGGTGTTGGCCAGGGCATAGGTCGAGACCACCACGCGGTCACACTGGGCTATGCCACGGCGCAACAAATCCTGGATATTGTCGGGCATGTTGCGAGCATGATCGTTGCGCTCGGGAATATGCGCAACGTAGTCATCCAGCTCATAGATCCTACGGGCCTGGGAATAATTGCGAACCTGGCTGATATCGTTGAACTTGGAGGTGTTGTAGCGCCCCTGAAAGATCACCACGTCCGGCTGCAGGCGCTCAATCTCGATAATCGAAGGCATTTGGTAAGACACGCTACCCGTTATCCTCTGAGCCTCTTGCAACTCGATCAGTGGCTGGCTGACGCGGTAGTGACCGATGGCAGAATTATTCAGGGCCAGGCCGAGAATTGAGGGTACTGATCGACTGCAAAGTGGATTCCATCCCGCACGCGAACCGGGCATCAATCCGAAACTGATGCCCGTCAGAGTAAGGTTGTGGTTGTAGGCAGGATCCCGAGCCACCTTCGGCAGCCAGCGCTTGTAGAACGCTTCCTGCTCACGCTCCAGCCGCCGCTCCCAACCCTCCTCTCGTCGAACTTCTTGGGAAGCTGCCAACACAACTGCCGCATGCGGCGTAGTCACGATCAGGTAACCGTTCTTGCCCACGCGCAGGCACAACTCCAGCGAGTTGATCCCCTGAGTGCCGACCTCCTCATCGAAACCACCTGCTTCCGCGAAGACCTGAGCTCGTACCATTAGGCAATGGCCGCTCACAGCACTCCAGTTCTGCACCACCTGCATGCGCTGCATGTAGCCGACCGAGGATACCGGCTCGTTGACAAAGGCTCTTCCGGCCAGGCCTTCCAGGCCAAGTATCAAGCCGGCATCGATGACATTGCCTAGCGTATTCAAGGTCCGCGGCCCGACTATCCCCACCTCAGGACGCTGCCCGTGATTGAGCAACTCTTGCAACCAATCCTTGTCGCGAACAACACAGCAGGTACTGAACATCAGCAGATAATCGCCCCGCGCCTGACGCGCCGCGAAATTCATCAACTGTGCTTCATTGCCACCCTGCTCATGGAAAAAAATCCGCAACGCGTCACTGCCGAGATCAGCCATGGCCCGCAACCAGTGACACAATTCGGGTTGGCTGCTGGCGTTATCCACAATGATGATTTCATAGCGGGTGTAGGCGGTATGAGTAATCAGACTATTGATGCACTGTTCCAGCGCCCCCAGATCGTCCTTGACCGAGACGAGGATCGACACCAGCGGATCGGAGACATGCACATATTCAATCCGCGGAATCAATTGCAGGCCTCTCCCCTCATGCAATCGATGCTCGACACCGATGCGCTGCAAATGGGCTGCCAGCAGGTGCGGGTTCTGCTCCACGACTTGCGGTAATGACAACCATTGAGCAAAGGAAAACTGCGACTCCACCTGAATCTCGGCAATGTGCTCGATGACCTGCGATCCATGGCTCTCCACCAGGCGCCAGATAAGATCATGAGGCGCCAACTCGCCGAGCCTTGCATCGAAACAGCCTAGATTCAGCACAGCCTGGCGGTCGAATGCCAACGTCCGACCCACATAGGGATATGAACGCAAAAGATCGAGATTGAAGTCCGGCTTGAAGATAGGCTCCACCGATTTCCCATCGACCAGGGCACCTTCGTCGCTGTATATGCAGAAGACTCCCTGGCTGCAGACAATCCGCTCGGCCAGAATCTGTAGCGCCGTCTCCCGCAGACAATCGCCCGCACGCAACAGGTAAAACCAGTCCACACCATCTTGCTGGACCAACAGTTCGTTGGCCCGAATCAGCCACTCACTGCCCAGCGCATGCCGCCGAACCTTCTGATCCAGGGCACACTGGCCGTCAGACAAGAGCAACACCTGCGACTCGTAGCCCTGCGCAGCAATGCTGGACAACGTCAAATCCACGGCGCTGTCATCCGCATCGGTGTCGATGACCAAAAGCATGATCTGCGGACGCTTTGTCCAGAAACTCATCTGCCTGGATAGCAACTGCTGCTGCGCCGGGCTAAAACGACGATACCGCAACCATTGACCATAGAGATCGCCATAGCTTTCAGTATCAGTACCGACATGGCTCTGGATAATGCCCTGGCGCCCCGCCATCAGCACATAGAGGTTGATTTCCTCCCAGTCACGCAGTGACGGCCCTTGCGCCTTATCCAGCGCAAGATAACGAACCCAGCCCTGAGCCGGGGCCTGATCACCGCTGCGCTGTTTGAGCATCTGCTCCAGCCAGCCCCACTCAACGATTGCGGCGCTGACTATTTCCGGACGGCGCGAAAGGCGCTCCGGATAAAGACGCTCGAAACTGCCTAGGGCACTGAGCTCCACTAGGTTGCCGCGACGCAAAAGACAGACGAACAAGGCAAAGTCGAGCGTCGCGACAAACCCACCTTGCTCCTGTGCCAGGGCCGGCAACAGAGACTCGATGTTCGACCGGCGCATCAATGCACAACTGAACCCCCCGATGATGTTGCGCGGGGCCTTTTCAAAGTACGCCAGCAGGTCCTGCCCGTTGAACAATGCATCGAACTGAGTTAGGCCCACATTCTCCATGCGGATGGGTAGCACGTAGTCGTCGGCATCGAAGAAGTGGTGCTTGCTTACCACCAACTGGACGTCGTCCTGGGTATCCAGAATCGCTGCCTGGCGCTCGATGCAATCGGCCACCAGTTGGTCATCGTCACAGAGAAACTTGATGTATTCGCCGCTAGCCTCTTCCAGGCAACGCAGGATGTTGCGCTGAAACCCCAACCGCTGGGGGTTGCGCACATAACGCAGCGTGACGGCAGGATACGAGCTACGCGCCTGGGTTACGATCTGTTCGATTTCATCCGTGCGGCAGTCATCGCACACAACGATTTCAAGGCTGGAGTAGGTCTGGCCAAGCGCACTGCACAGTGCAGCACTAAAAAAGCGAGGGTTGAATGCCGCAATGGCGATGCTGACAAGAGGGGCTGGTTTCACGCGCGTAACTCTCGACCGGTATACGCCGGCTCACGTGAGAGCGGAACGCCCCGATCCGTAAAAAGAAGAAGAACGGGGATCGCGCAGGCTGCCACGATCCCCTCACTGAATCAGACCTTATTGAACAGGCCCAACTGAGCGATCTTGCTGAATGCCAACTGCGAAGCCTGCAGCATGGTTTGTTGCAGGGTCAGGCGAGTCATCACTTCGGCTGGATCGGAATCGCTAATCGCAGAACGCGTCTTTACGTTGGCCGCCGACAGGCTCTCGTTGATTTCTGTCTGAGTATCCAGGGCCTGGCCGCGACCACCAATCGAACTGATACCAATGGCCAGTTGATCAACACCGCTGGTCAGGTTGGCAATACCAGAGGCAAGGTCTGCCAGCTGCTTCTGGGTAGCTATGGTATCGCCGGTCACTGGAGTGTTGAGGGCGTTTTTCAACTGGCTCACAGTGTCCAGAATGTTCTGCGTTTCATGAGTATTGACCGCAACACTGAACTGATCATTGGCCGCGGGAGCGGTGCCATTCAACTGGAAACTCACTCCAGCCGCCGTAGCTACATTGCCCGCAGTCAGAGTTCCCGAAGACACCGGCTTACTGTCGGCAGTCACGGGAGCAGCATACAGATCGAAATCAGTGGCGCTGGTGAACTTGAGCACCGCCGAACCACTAGGGAAAGCCGCTTTGTAGGCCGCCTGGTCGGTCACAGTAGTGCTGCTGACCTGAGCCATGCTCGGGTTACCCGGGCTGCGGGCCACATTGAAGGTATCGGGTTTGGCCGCCAAGGTGAATTGGTGCCCCGGCAGCAATGCTGCGGGGTCTTCACCTGCCTTCAAATTGACGTTCAGGGTCAGGTCGACCCCACGAAAGCTCACGGTCTGGTTGGGACTGCTATCGAACACTCCACCCTTGCTCGCTTCGGATGTGACGTCGACACCATTGGCATCAGTGATCTTCAATTGAGTGCCAGTGACGAACTCGACCTTGTAGGGCTCGCCAATGCGAAAGCTGTTGTTGTAATTGACGCTATTGGTCACCTGCCCATTAGACAAGCTCACACGACCATCATCCACCGCCGGCAAGACACGGGTGACCTCACTGCGACTGGTGTTAAGGGCCTGCTGGAAAACATCCCAGCCAGTGCTATTGGCGGCCATTGTCATGGTATCGCCCACCGGCAGCTTGAGGCTGGTCTGGTCACCGTTGTAGCTGTAGGTGCCATCGGAGTTTCGGGAGAATGGCGGCACATCATCCTTGGAACCACCGAAGATGTACTTACCGTTTTCATCCTGAGTGTTCATCAGGCTCAGCAACTGCTCTTCGATCTGCCCCAGCTCAGAGGCGTTGGCCTGACGGTCGGCATCGGTGTAGCCAGCGTTACCAGCACCCAGCGCCAGTTCCTTGGCTCGCGCCAGCACATTGTTGATGCTGGTCATCACCGACTCGGCCTGGCCCAGCGAGGCCTTGATCGAGTTGGTATTGGTCTTGTACTGATCAAGCAGAGAAGCCTGCTGGCCCAATTGCAGCAAACGCGAAGCGCCTACCGGATCGTCTGCAGCGGTATTGACGCGAACCAGGCTGCTGGCCTCTTCGCTGCTCTTGACTACGTTGGCGAAGTTCTTCTGGTAGTTGGCAGCCGAAGACTCGTAAAACTGGGCGGTGGAAATGCGCATGGGCTACGGCTCCTTAAAGGCTGTTGATCAGCGTGCTGAAGGTTTCCTGCGCAGCCTTGATGATCTGCGAAGACGCTGTGTAGTACTGCTGGAATTTGACCAGGTTGCCGGTCTCTTCATCCAGGTCAACCCCGGACAACGAGTCCCGAGCCCCTTTGGCGTTGGCCAGGATGGTGCCGTTGGCGGCGGTGTCGAGCTTGGCCTGACTGGCCTTGGCACCAACGTTCTCGATCAGCTTGCCATAGGCATCCACCAGGGTGATGCCCTTGCTGGCGGAGCCGGTATCGACAGTCTGCTTGGTCTGCAAGCCGGCCAGGGCCAAACCATTGCGGTTATCGGACGAGCCGGCACCGTTCACCGAAATACTCATGCTGTCGCCAGAGTTGGGCGCGCCGGCAATGGTCATCTGCACGGTAAATGTCTTGGTCACAGGCGGCGTACCGCCGTCAGTGACCGGATTGCCACTGGCATCTAGCATGTTGACTTGCAGATTCAGGGTATTGCTCTGCCCCGGCACGATAGAGCCGCTGCCCATCTTGTTGCCTTTGGCATCGTAGTAGTCGTAGGTCTGACTGCCACCGGACACGGCGTTGAACACCACCTTCACCGGGCCCGAATTCTTGATAGCAGTCTGCATCTCCAGCCTGGCAGCGGCATCGTAGTTGTCGACTGGCACCGCTAGCGAAGGCTGCGCGGAAATGCTCAGCGAACTCTTGATCCCGGCACCGAGCTCAGCCTTCAACGGCGCAGCCAGGGCTAAGCGTTTGGCGTCAGTCATCTCGGTCTGGATGGTCGTCGCCGCGTTGCGTGTCGGGATGATCTTGAAACTGTCACCAGCACCCGCTGTGCCATTGAGATTTAGCGAAAAGCCATCAATCACCGGAGCCGGCGATGTCGTGGTGCTGAAGCTGCCCATGTCGGTCCCATCAGAGCGCTTCACGCTGTAGTCAGTGGCACTGCTGAAGGTCACGGTGTAATCGCTTGTGCTCAGCTTGCCAGTGTCTTTGATGGTCACATCGAAGTTGCCCGAACCTGTACTGTTGCTGGTGCTGGCAACGCTGCGCTGGGCGACCATGCGAGCACTGTTGATGTCATTGAACAGGTTGCCGCCGAAATTGCCGTTCTTGTCGATGCCCTGAGCCATCTGGCTGTTCATCTGATCGGCGATAACCAAGGCCACGCGCCCCAGTTCATTCATCGCCGGATCCAACACCTCACTGCGATAACGCAACAGACCACCGATCTCGCCACCGGTGGTGACGTTAGTGATATCAACAGTGCTAGTACCTCGGTTGAGCTGCAGCGCGGAGCGGCTCGGGTCGTTCTTGCCCTGCACCACTTCCAGGGTATTGGCCGAGTTACCCATGACCAGCGGCTGGCCGCTGCCCAGGTACAGATCGACGCTGGAGCCACGCTCCGAGACCTGTACACCGATGAAGGTCGAAAGCTGGCGCACGGTTTCATTACGCGCATCGAGCAGGTCGTTGGGCATGCCGTTGCCGTTGGTCGACAGCTCGGAAATCTTCTGGTTGAGCTGGGCCACGGTGTTGGCCAGCTTGTTGACCTGGTCCGCCATGTTCGCCAGGTTGCCGTTGATATTGGTGTTCTGCTGGTTGAGCTGGCTGGACACCGAATTGAAACGGTCGCTCAGGGCCTGGGTATCGCTGAGCAGCAACTGCCGGGAAGCCTCGTCGGTGGGCTTGGCATTGAGGTTCTGTACCGAAGCGAAGAACTTGGTCAGGGCGCCGGTCATGCCGGTGCCGCTGTCCGATAGCAACTGGTCGATCGGGCTGATCTGCCCCTGATAGGCCGCCACGTCACTGTTGAGCGAAGTAGCCGTACGCAGTTGTGCGTCCAGGAAGCTGTTATACACCCGGCGTACATCCGCCAGGGTGGTGCCAGTGCCGATGAAGACATTGCCGAACTGATTCGAAGCCTTGGTGCCCTGCACGGTCTGCTGACGCGAGTACCCGGCGGTGTCGGCGTTGGCAATGTTGTTACCCGTGGTCATCAACGACGTTTGGCTGGCGGCCAGCCCCGACATCCCGATATTGAGCAAACTCATGATTCAGACCTTATAAATTCGTGGAAACGCCAGCCGCAGCGTAGTTCTGGTAATTCTTCATCTGCTTGGCTATCTGCGAAATCTTGCTTGCGTAATCCGGATCCGTTGCATACCCGGCTTTTTGCAACTCGCGAACAAACTGTTCTGGTTTATCGGCCACCTTCAGCACTTCTTGATAGCGATTGTTGCTCTGCAACAAGGTCACCAGATCGTGGAAGCTGTCCTGATAGGAATCGTAGGAACGGAACGCCGCCGTCTCCTTGACCATCTGCCCGTTGCGGAACTCGCTGGTGATCGCCCGGGCCTGTGCACCCTGCCAACTGCTGCCGGCCTTGATGCCGAACAGGTTGTGGCTGCTGCTGCCATCCTGCTGGCGCATCACCGATTTGCCCCAGCCGGTTTCCAGGGCGGCCTGGGCCACTAGGTAGCGTGGATCGATCCCGATACGCTGGGCCGCCTGCTGCGCCATCGGCAGCATGGTGGCGACGAAGTCGTCGGCGGAACTGAAGGCACGCTTGGCCGGTGCCAGCGGCGGCTGGGCCATGGCCCGGCCATAGACCCGCATCTTGCCCTGGGACGCGGCGTAGCCCTGATTGACCCGCCACTCGCCCCGCAGCACGGCATCGGCGGCCGGGCTATTGCGGGTCGGCGCGACGTTCTGTGCGCCGCCCTCGACGGCACCGGCCGACGGCACGATGCCGGTCAACAGGCGATCGGTGAGCTTGCTGGGCAGGGACAGACGACGCTGGTTAAGCAGCACCATGTCGTTATGCGCCACGCTCGTGCGCAAAGGATCGTGGGCCCGCGAAGCCCACATCGGGCGCTGGCCGTTGACCCGGCTCAACGGACCATCCTGGGCCGTGGTACCGGCAGCGATCGGCGTCGGAGTCGCCACCGGCGCCGCGGCCGGCAAAGTCGTGGTGGCCGCATTCGGATGAGCCGGCTTGTTCTTCATCATCTGGCGCATCAGCACATTGGCCAGGCCGATACCGCCACCCTCGCGAGACAGGGACACCGCCAACTGCTGGTCGTACATGTCCTGGTACTGCTTGGCGGCCGGGGTATTGAGCGGGTTGTCCTGGCCTATGACGTCAGTGGCCTTGCGCATGGACTTGAGCATTTCATTGAGAAACAGCGACTCGAACTCCTGCGCCACTTTGCGCACGTTGGCTTCGCCGTCCTTGTCGCCGACCTTCAGTTGCTGCAGGCGGTTGAGGTCGGAGTAAGACCCGGAGTCGCCGCTGCCAATCAGTCCGCTCTTACGAATATCCATGGCGCTCACCTCAAATCACGATCAGGTCGGCCTGCAAGGCGCCGGCCTGTTTCAAGGCTTCGAGGATGGCCATCAAGTCGCCTGGCGCCGCGCCCACCTGGTTCACCGCCCGGACGATCTCATCCAGAGTGGTGCCCGGGCCGAACTTGAACATCGGCTTGGCTTCCTGCTGAGCATTGACCCGCGAGCGGGGCACCACCGCGGTCTGGCCATTGGACAGAGGGCCGGGCTGGCTGACGATCGGGTCTTCGGTAATGGTCACGGTCAGGCTGCCGTGGGTCACCGCCGCCGGCGAGACCTTGACGTTCTGGCCGATGACGATGGTGCCGGTACGGGAGTTGATGATGACCTTCGCCACCGCCTGCCCCGGATCGATCTCCAGGTTCTCCAGGATCGACAGGTAGTCCACACGCTGGCTTGGGTCCAGGGGTGCAGTCACCCGGATCGAGCCACCGTCGATGGCTTGGGCCACGCCTGGGCCGAGCATGTCGTTGATCTTGTCGACGATGCGCTTGGCGGTGGTGAAATCCGACCGGTTGAGGTTCAGGGTCAGGCTGTTGCCCTGGTTGAAACCACTGGGCACGGCACGCTCGACCGAGGCGCCACCAGGAATCCGCCCGGCCGACGGCACGTTGACGGTGATCTTCGAACCGTCGCGCCCTTCGGCATCGAAACCACCCACCACCAGGTTGCCCTGGGCGATGGCGTAGACGTTGCCGTCGATACCCTTGAGCGGCGTCAGCAGCAAGGTGCCGCCGCGCAGGCTCTTGGAATTGCCGATGGAGGACACGGTGATATCCACCTGCTGGCCCGGCTTGGCGAACGCCGGCAGATCGGCACTCACCGACACCGCCGCGACGTTCTTCAACTGCACGTTGCCGGAGCCGGCCGGCACCTTGATGCCGAACTGCGACAGCATGTTGTTGAAGGTCTGCAGGGTGAAAGGCGTCTGGGTAGTCTGGTCGCCGGTACCGTTAAGCCCGACCACCAGGCCATAGCCGATCAATTGGTTGGAACGCACGCCGGAAATGCTGGCGATGTCCTTCAACCGCTCGGCCTGGACGCCAAGGGAAGTGGACAGCAACAACGCCGCCGCCATCAGGTGCTTGAAATTGAGCATGAGTCTTTTCATCACCTAGAAAGGGAACAGCGGGCTGAGGAAGAAACGGTCGAACCAGCCAGGCTGGTTGGCATCGGCAAACGAGCCGGTGCCCGAATAGGTAATGCGTGCATCCGCGACCCGGGTCGAGGACACGGTGTTGTCGGTGGCGATGTCGTCCGCCCGTACCAGGCCTGCAATCCGCACCAGCTCATCGCCGGTGTTGAGAGTCATCCACTTCTCGCCGCGCACCGCGATGATGCCGTTGGGCAGTACGTCGGCCACGGTCACGGTGATCGAACCGGTCAGGCTATTGCTCTGGGCCGCCTTGCTGTCGCCCTTGGTGGCGCGATTGCCGCTGTAGCCGGCATTCAGGCTCAGGTCGCCGTCGCCCAGCGGGTTGTTGGTGTTGGGCACGGCACCGAACAGCGAGGTCAGGCCAATGCTGTTGGAGCTGGTCTTGGTCAGCGCCGAGTTGGCACCCTTGCTGGCGTTGGTCCGCTCGTTCAGGGTGATGGTAATGATGTCACCGACCCGGAACGCCTTGCGGTCGCTGTACAGGTTCTGCTCGAAGCCGGCCTGGTAGATCGAACCGTTGTTGGACGCGGAAGGCAGCGGCGTACGCGGCAGCACCGGCGCGTAGTAAGGGTCATTGGGCTTGGGCGGCGGGGCGACACAGCCCGCGAGCACGGCACTCCCACTCAGCGCTAGAACACAAATAAACCGATTCATGACCCTTCCTCACGATGTTGCCGGTGCGCCACTTCAGACCCGTGGCGACCTCAAGACTTGATTACAGCTTCTGCGTAATGAACGAGAGCATCTGGTCCGCGGTGGAGATCACCTTGGAATTCATCTCGTAAGCGCGCTGAGTGGTGATCATGTTGACCATCTCCTCAACGGTGCTGACGTTGGAGGCTTCCAGGGTGTTCTGCAGCGTGGTGCCGAAACCGTTGAGGCCCGGGGTACCGATCTGCGGCGCGCCACTGGCGGCGGTTTCCAGGAACAGGTTGTTGCCCTGGGCCTGCAGGCCCGCCGGGTTGATGAAGTCGGCGGTTTGCAGGTTGCCGATCACCTGGGACGCCGGGTTGCCGGCAATGGTGATGGACACGGTGCCGTCCTGGCCTACGGTGAAGGTCTGCGCATCGTTGGGCACGACAACCGCAGGCTCCAGGGCAAAACCGCTGGCGGTGACGATCTGGCCGTCGGAGTTCAGGTGGAAAGTACCGTCACGGGTGTAGGCCGTGGTGCCATCGGGCTGCAGGATCTGGAAGAAACCGCGGCCGTTGATGGCCAGGTCCAGAGGTTGCTCGGTGGTCTGCAGGCTGCCGGCGGTGAAGTTCTTCTGGGTGCCGACAATGCGCACACCGGTACCGACCTGCAGGCCGGTTGGCAGCTCGCTGTCCTGGGTGGACTGGGCCCCCGGCTGACGCTTGATCTGGTACAGCAGGTCCTGGAACTCGGCGCGATCACGTTTGAAGCCCGTGGTCGAGACGTTCGCCAGGTTGTTGGAAATGACGGTCAGGTTGGTGTCCTGGGCGGACAGACCGGTTTTGGCAACCCATAGAGCCGGAAGCATTGATTTCTCCTCTCGCGCCTGTTTTACGGCGCTAGATACTGGTAATTAGCTGATCTGCAAGACCCGAGCCATGGCCTGGTCGTCTTCTTTGGCGCTGTTCATCATCTTCACGTGCAATTCGAACTGCCGGGACAGGGCCAGCACCGCGGTCATTTCCTGCACGGCGTTGACGTTGCTCGACTCAAGGAAACCCGAGACCAGCTGGACGTTGGCGTCGGCGGGTGCCGGCTGGCCGTCCTTGGTCTTAATCGAGCCGTCCAGGCCTTTGGTGAGGTTCTTGATGTCCGGGTTGACCAGCTTGATGCGGTCGACCTCGGCCATGACTCGCGGGCCCTCGCCCATGGCACGGATACTGATGGTGCCGTCCTGGCCAACTTCGATCTTCTGCTCGGGTGGCACTGCGATCGGGCCGCCGTTGCCCATCACCGGCATACCGTTGCCGGCGCGCAGCACACCCAGGGCGTCGACATTCAAACTGCCGGTACGCACATAGCTTTCGCTGCCGTCGGGGCTCTGCACGGCGATCCAGCCGTTGCCGCTGACGGCCACGTCCAGGTCACGACCGGTCTCCACCATCGAGCCGGCACTGAAATCCGTTGCCGGGCGCTCGCTCATGGCAAAGGCGCGCGCCGGAAAGCTGTCACCAAATACCGGCATCGCACGGGCCTGCTCTAGGTCGCGCTGAAAACCATTGGTAGAGATGTTCGCCAGATTGTTGGCATGAGCCTTTTGCGCCAGTGCATTCTGGCTGGCGCCGGTCATTGCCACATAAAGGTACTTGTCCACAGTCTTTCCTCTGTCTGCCGGACGTTTGCCGCCCACCGCTGTACTGCGAAGCCATAAGCAATAAGCGCACCAACTTTTTCACGCAGTGGTGATCCCCAGGCGGGGCAAGGCTTTGCCTGATTACAGAGGAAAAAACAGCGCTGGCAGAAGACGGAAAAACGGCGGTCTTATGCCGCTACCGGCAAGTAACGGCCCGGATACAAGCCTAGGGATTGTCGCCGGCATTCTTGCCGACCTCGTATTCGCGCAGTTTGTTGGCGATGGTGGTGTGGGAAACCCCCAGCCGCTTGCCCAGCTGACGGCTACTGGGGTGCTCGGCGTACAGACTCTCGAGCACGGCCTTTTCAAAGCGCCCGACAATCTGTTCCAGGCCACCCTCCAGGGAGAAATCGCCAAGCGGCTGGCGCGCACCATAGTCCGGCAGCCGGATGTGCTCGGTCTTGACCGTACCGCCATCGCACAGGGAAACCGCCTGAAACAGCACGTTCTCCAGTTGCCGCACATTGCCCGGCCAGTGGTAGTGACTGAGGCGTTCCATGGCCGCCGGCGCCAGACGCGGCAACGGGCAACCGATCTGCCGGCTGGCTTGGTCGAGAAAGTGCTCCACCAGGGGGGTCAGGCCGTCGAGGCATTCGCGCAATGGCGGAATGTGCAGGGACAGCACATTCAACCGGTGATAGAGGTCCTGGCGGAACTCGCCCCTGGCGCACAACTCGGAAAGATCCACTTGGGTCGCGCAGATCACCCGCACATCCAGGTACACCTCTTCATCGCTGCCGACCCGGCGGAAGCAGCCATCCTGCAGGAAGCGCAGCAGCTTGACCTGCAAGCGCGGGCTCATCTCCCCTACCCCGTCGAGAAACAGGGTGCCACCGGCGGTCAGCTCCAGCAGCCCCAGCTTGCCCTCTGCCCGAGCCCCCTCGAAGGCGCCGGGGCCGTAGCCGAACAGCTCGGTCTCGGCCATGGACTCCGGCAACCCGGCGCAGTTCAGGGCCATCAGCGGCGACTGCCCGCGCGGGCTGGCCAGGTGACAGGCACGGGCCAGCAGCTCCTTGCCGGTCCCGGTCTCGCCCTCGATCAGCAGCGGCGCATCCAGCGGCGCCATGCGCCGCGCCTCACGCACCACCGCCGCCATGACCTTCGAACTCTGGAAGATGCTGTCGAAGCCCCGCAGCTCCTGCTTGCGCACGTTGTAGATGCGCTCGCCAACACGATCCGCCCGGTGCAAGGTCAATACCGCGCCGGCCATGGCTTCGCTGTCGTCATGTTCCGATTGCAGCGGCGCGATGTCCGCCAGGAACACATCGCCCCTGACCTTGACCCGCAACCCGTTGATCCGCGACTGGTTGGCCCGCACCAGTTCCGGCAGGTCGAAGTCTTCGGCGTAGCGCGACAGGGGAATGCCTGGCACCTCGTCCACCCGCACTCCCAGCAACTGCGCTGCGGCCCGGTTCGCCGCCACGATGGAGCCGCCCATGTCGATGGACAGCACCGGGAACTCCAGAGCCCCCAACAGCGCATTGAGCTCCATGTGCCGGCGCTCGCTGGGCATCAACCCGACTCGCTTGACGCCAAACACCCCGGCGATGGACTCGAACTTGGGGCGCAGCGCCTGGAATTGCAGGTTGATCAGGTTCGGGCAGTGCAGATAGATGGCATTGCCATGCTCGCCCCCCACCTCGCCGCGGGCCACGTTGATCCCGTACTCCACCAGCAGGTTGAGAATGTCGCGCAGGATGCCGATGCGATTCTGGCAGTGAACTTTGATACGCATAGAAGGAAGGCCCTGGGACTGACAGTGAAAGGCATAAGCGCCGAAAACCGACGCTTATGGCATCGGGTTTTACAAACTTTCTGCAGGATGGCGCAGATAATCGTCAAGATTATGTGACAGCAAACGGCTTTTTCAAACCTGAAAACCCACCACAGGGTGGAGACTCCGCCAGATTCGTAACGTTTACTTTACAAATTGATGCGCAACAGCCCTCCACCCGCACCGGCCACCTGCTGCAAAGCGTCGCACCCTCGGGTATCACTGGGGTCACACATAACAAGAACGCATCCCCTGGCAGGAGAGCAGCATGAAGCAGACGCAGTACGTGGCCCGCGAGCCCGACGCGCAAGGTTTTATCGACTATCCACCCGAAGAGCACGCGGTGTGGAACACCCTGATCACACGCCAGTTGAAAGTGATCGAGGGTCGTGCGTGCCAGGAATACCTGGACGGCATCGACAAGCTCGGATTGCCCCACGACCGTATTCCGCAACTGGGTGAAATCAACAAGGTCCTGGGTGAAACCACCGGCTGGCAAGTGGCCCGGGTACCGGCGCTGATCCCCTTCCAGACTTTCTTCGAACTGCTGGCCAGCAAGCGCTTTCCCGTGGCGACCTTCATTCGCACCCGCGAAGAACTCGACTACCTGCAAGAGCCGGACATCTTCCACGAGATCTTTGGCCACTGCCCGCTGCTGACCAACCCCTGGTTCGCCGAATTCACCCACACCTACGGCAAGCTCGGCCTGCAAGCCACCAAGGAAGAGCGGGTGTACCTGGCGCGGCTGTACTGGATGACCATCGAGTTCGGCCTGGTGGACACCCCGGCCGGGCGGCGCATCTACGGCGGCGGCATCCTGTCCTCGCCCAAGGAGACCGTGTACAGCCTGTCCGAAGAGCCGGAACACCAGGCCTTCGACCCGCTGGAAGCCATGCGCACGCCGTATCGCATCGACATCCTGCAGCCGATCTATTTCACCCTGCCCAACCTCAAGCGCCTGTTCGACCTGGCCCACGAAGACATCATGGCCCTAGTCCACCAAGGCATGCAGCTGGGCCTGCACGCCCCCAAGTTTCCGCCAAAACCCAAGGCGGCCTGAGCGGCCCGCACTCGCGAGCCGCTGCGAAAGATAGTAACTTCCAACAAGAATTGAATCCTGGGAACCCACCATGACCGCTCTGAACCAAGCCCATTGCGAAGCCTGCCGTGCCGATGCTCCTCAAGTCAGCGACGAAGAACTGCCGGTACTGATCAAGCAGATCCCTGACTGGAACATCGAAGTTCGCGATGGCGTGATGCAGCTGGAAAAAGTCTTCCTGTTCAAGAACTTCAAATTTTCCCTGGCTTTCACCAACGCCATGGGCGAGATCTCCGAGGCCGAAGGCCACCACCCAGGCCTGCTCACCGAGTGGGGCAAGGTGACCGTGACCTGGTGGAGCCACTCGATCAAGGGCCTGCACCGCAACGACTTCATCATGGCAGCCCGCACCGATGAAGTGGCCAAGACCGCAGAAGGACGCAAGTAATGCACTTCGACGCCATCGGCCGGGTTCCCGGCGACCCGATTCTCGGCCTGATGGGGGCCTACGCCAACGATCCCAACCCGCGCAAGTTCGACCTCGGCGTGGGGGTCTACAAGGACTCCCAGGGCCTGACGCCGATCCCGCGCTCGGTGAAGCTGGCCGAACAGCGCCTGGTGGACAGCCAGGACACCAAGATCTACATCGGCGGCCATGGCGACGCGGCCTTCGGCAAGGTGATCAATGAACTGGTACTGGGCAGCGATTCGAAACTGATCGCCACCCAGCGTGCCGGCGCCACGCAAACCCCGGGCGGCACTGGCGCCCTGCGCCTGAGTGCCGACTTCATCGCCCACTGCCTACCGGGCCGTGGCGTGTGGCTGAGCAACCCGACCTGGCCGATCCACGAGACCATCTTTGCCGCGGCCGGGGTCAAGGTCAGTCACTACCCCTATGTGGGCAGCGACAACCGCCTGGACGTCGAGGCCATGCTGGCGACCCTGAACCAGGTGCCCGAGGGCGACGTGGTGCTGCTGCACGCCTGCTGCCACAACCCCACCGGCTTCGACCTCGGCCACGCCGACTGGCAACGCGTGCTAGACGTGGTACGCAGCCGCAAGCTGCTGCCGCTGATCGACTTCGCCTACCAGGGCTTCGGCGACGGCCTGGAGCAGGATGCCTGGGCCGTGCGGCTGTTCGCCGCCGAACTGCCGGAAGTGCTGATCACCAGCTCCTGCTCGAAGAACTTCGGCCTGTACCGCGACCGGACCGGCGCTTTGATCGTCTGCACCCAGGACGCCGAGAAACTGCTCGATGTGCGCAGCCAACTGGCCCATATCGCCCGTAACCTGTGGTCCACGCCACCGGATCACGGCGCGGCGGTGGTCGCCACCATCCTCGGCGATCCGGAGCTGAAAAGCCTCTGGGCCGACGAAGTGGAAGCCATGCGCCTGCGGATCGCGCAACTGCGCGCCGGCCTGGTGGAAGCCTTGCAACCCCATGGCCTGGCCGAGCGCTTCGCCCATATCGGCGTGCAACGGGGAATGTTCTCCTACACCGGCCTGAGCCCTGCCCAGGTCCAGGAACTGCGTGACCACCACAGCGTGTACATGGTCAGCTCCGGCCGCGCCAATGTGGCCGGAATCGACGCCACGCGCCTGGACTTGCTGGCTAGCGCCATCGCCAGCGTCTGCAAGGGCTGATCCCTCCCCTACCGGCAAGCCCGGCCTCTGCACTGCGGTGTCGAGGCTGGGCTAGCTGCCCCAGTTCGCAGGCCCTGGCCCCACCCTCGCAACAACGCCCCCGCCTCAAAGATCTTTCTGAATCAACTGCCCCAACGCCGCCAGCTCGCTCTGCTCCAGGTCGGACACCAGGATGAAGCGCAGGTGATTGCGCCGCCATGCCACCAGGTTATAGCCGCGCAAGGAGAGGTTTTGCGCTGCTGCATCGGCATCCGCCGTGGGCAGGATGAACAGGTTGATCAAGTGCCGCCCATGACCATAGGTCAGGGCCGCCGCACTTTGCTGCTGCAGGTAGTCCAGGCGCCCGCCCAGCAGCGGATAGCCCTGCTGACTGAAGTCGAAGACCGGCGGGGCAAAATCCAGCTTGCCGGTGAACCAGGGCTTGACCGTGTGCCGGTCCGAGGACACCACGTCATTCAAGTGATCAACCATCAGCGAACGCACATGACTGGACACTGCCTCATCCAGCCATGGCCGCTCGACAGAGGGCGCTGCCAGGTAGAACACCAGGGCCAGGGCCAGCGCCAGGCTCGAAAATCCCGGGGCCAGCCAGCGCCAGCCGCCACCTCCCAGCCAGCGCTGGAACAACCCCGCAGGAGGCGAGGCAGGTGCGTCGATGCTGGCCAGCAGACGCTGGGCCAAGCCTACCGGCGCCTGGTGATAGGACATGTGAGCCTTGAGCTGTGCCACCAGACGCCGGGCGTCGGCATATTCCCGAGCACATTCGGCACAGTGGCGTAGGTGCTCGGCCACCTCGGCAGCGGCATTGGCTTCCAACTCGTTGTCTAGGTAGCCATGCAGCCACGCCCTACAGGTCTTGCAGTCGATATCGTTGATCATGGCCGGGACTTCTGCAGTTGCAGCCGGAGCATGGAACGCGCCCTGGCAAGACGCGACATGACCGTTCCCAGGGGGATATCAACGATCTTCGCAATGTCCTTGTAGGGCATATCTTCCAACTCCTTGAGCACTATCACCTCACGAAACACCGGAGCCAGAGCCAGGAGCGCCTGCTGCAACTGCTCCACCTCCTGCCCCTGGATCAGTTGCCACTCCGGTGTTCGTCCATCGGCCAGGGCCGGATCGTCTTCGCCACAGGTCTCGTCGAAAGCCACCGCGCCCTGGCGTGCCGATGCCTTGAGCCAGTTGTAGCTTTCGTTGCGCACTATGGTCAGGAACCAGGCCTTGGCGTTGCTGCCGTCGAAACGATGGAGGAACTTCACTGCGCGAAACGCGCTTTCCTGAACCACGTCCTGGGCCGCGCTGTCGTTATCAGTCAGCCAACGCGCGAGGTTATAGGCCGCATTCAGATGCGGCAGGAACAGTTCCTCGAATCGCGTCATGGTGGCTCCGTCTCCTTTGCACCCTATAACGGTGAAAGCCGGCGTTTTATTCCCGAAATAAAAAACTTCTTTCCTGGAATAAAGCCCCGCACCGCACGGTTTTACAGATGTGAGACCCATCACTGTAGACCGCTACCGAGGGCGCACCATGGATACCCATGCCACATCGCACACCCGAGCCACCGACAGCCCGCAGAACCCCGACCGACGCACTTTGCTCAAGTGCTCGGCCTGGGCCGGCGCCGGCGTCATCTGGGCCTTGAGCGGAGGGATCCCGCGGGCCTTTGCCCTGGACCACGCAGGTCAGCCAAGCGACCCCACCGCACTGAACAGCAGCTTTCACTTCGTACAGATCAGCGACTCGCATATCGGCTTCAACAAGGAAGCCAACCCGGAACCGGTGAAGACCCTGCAAGTGGCCATCGACAAGGTCATTGCCCTACCCAGACGGCCCGCACTGATCCTCCATACCGGGGACATCACCCACCTGTCCCGGGCCGAAGAGTTCGACACCGCCGCCCAGTTGCTCAAGGGCCTGCCCTCCACCGTGCACTACGTACCGGGCGAGCATGACACCCTGGATGAAGGCGGCGGCCAGCTTTACCTGCAGCGCTATGGCAAGGGCACCCGGGGTAACGGCTGGTACAGCTTCGACCAGCAGGGTGTGCACTTCATTGCCCTGGTGAATGTCTTCAACCTGCAACCCGGACATGAAGCCACCCTGGGCGCCGAGCAACTGACCTGGCTGGCGGACGACCTGCGGGCAGTGGCCAGCAGCACGCCGATCGTAGTCTTCACCCATATCCCGCTGTGGACCATCTATCAGCCCTGGGGCTGGGGCACGGAGGACGGCGACCAGGCCATCGCCCTGCTGCGCCGCTTCGGCTCGGTGACTGTCCTCAACGGCCATATCCACCAGGTCATCCAGAAAGTCGAGGGCAACATCACCTTCCACACCGCTCGCGGCACGGCCTACCCGCAACCAGCCCCCGGTGCCGCGGCCAACCCCGGGCCGATGACCGTGGCTGCCGACCAGTTGCGCAATTACCTGGGCATCACCGATGTTCGCGCAACCCAGGGCGAGCACCCCCTGGCCCTGCTCGACTCCACTCTGGTCTGAGGTCCTCGTGCGATGAAGACATTGCTCACGCTGCTGCTTCTGGGTTGCCTGGCGACGCCGGCCTGGGCCCAGGAGGTGAAGATCGATATCCGCGCGTTCATGTACAACCCCCAGGATGTGCAAATCACCGCGGGCACCCGGGTCACCTGGGTCAATGACGACCAGATACCGCACACGGTGACCGAGACCCACAAGCTGTTCCGTTCCGCCGCACTGGACACCAACGACAGTTTTTCCTACCAGTTCGATACCCCCGGCATCTATCAGTACTTCTGCGTGCTGCACCCACAGATGATCGGCAAGATCATCGTCAACCCGCCACAACCCTAGGCAACAGGCCCGTTGCAACGCCTTATGCGGCGCTGCACCGGGCCGCCATCGCCGGCCCGCACATGCCGTTTCATGCGCGGCCAAAGCACCCAGAACCTGACGAATAACCCTCGACCGAGGGGAAATAAAAATCTTTCTGTCATTTGTACTGCTGTATCCTGCCCAGGCTTTTTAAAAGCGCGGATCTACCCAGCGATTTAAAAAACAGACTTTGCGAGGAGCAACGACATGCATGAGATCCCGAATCTCCCCTTCCCAAGCCTGCACGAAACTGAGCAGACAACTCCGCCACAAGCCAGTGCCGACAAGCCTGTAGTGCAAGAAGCCGCCGACAGCCGCAAGGCCGACAGCGAAGACTGAAAGCTGTAACCAGACCGTGTGGAAAGCGCTACTCAAGCGCTTTCCACACCGCCTGAAACCCTCCTCCCGAGCCCCGCCGCACCATGACCGAATCCTTCAGCGAAACCCAAGCCAGCGTGCTGATCGGCACTGCCGAACAGATGATCGACGTGTGGAATCGCCTCAGCGAAGAAAAACAGGCCGCTCTGCTGGCCCGCTTCGGCACCCAGGAAAATGCCCTGGCCGCCTTGGTCACCACCCGGTTGCTGGGCAACAATGACGCCTGAACCGACTCCGGCCAGGTAAAAATCTGAACAACACATCGATTTCCCCCACAACCCCTCCCTGCACATCGGTATCATAAGCAGCCTATCTATTGAGCTGTCGCAGTGGTCCGATCCCCATGCCAGATACCCAGCGCCCCTTGACGGTCACGCTGCACGTCGTCTCCATCGTCCTGTTCACCTTTATCGGCTACCTGAATATCGGCATTCCGCTGGCGGTGCTGCCGGGCTACGTGCACAG
This sequence comes from Pseudomonas sp. 8(2025), assembly GCF_052665325.1. Lineage (NCBI taxonomy): Bacteria > Pseudomonadati > Pseudomonadota > Gammaproteobacteria > Pseudomonadales > Pseudomonadaceae > Pseudomonas > Pseudomonas sp. 8(2025). The sequence continues at coordinate 176,195 of NZ_JBQOIE010000013.1, forward strand.
CGAACTGGGCTTTGGCGCGGTGATCGCCGGCCTGGTGATCAGCGTGCAATACCTGGCCACCCTGCTCAGCCGGCCCTATGCCGGGCGCATCATCGACAATCTGGGCAGCAAGCGCGCGGTGATGTACGGCCTGGCCGGCTGCGGCTTGAGCGGGGTGTTCATGCTGCTTTCGGCCTGGCTGCACAACCTGCCGACCCTGAGCCTGATCAGCTTGCTGATCGGCCGCCTGGTCCTGGGCAGCGCGGAAAGCCTGGTGGGCTCGGGCTCCATCGGCTGGGGCATCGGCCGGGTCGGGGCGCAGAATACCGCCAAGGTGATTTCCTGGAACGGCATCGCCAGCTACGGCGCCCTGGCCATTGGCGCGCCGCTGGGGGTGTGGCTGGTAAGCCGGCTGGGGCTGTGGAGCATGGGAGCGAGCATCATCCTGCTGGCGCTGCTCGGCCTGCTGCTGGCCTGGCCGAAACTCGCCGCGCCGATCGTTGCCGGCGAGCGCTTGCCGTTCATCCACGTGCTGGGCAAGGTGTTTCCCCACGGCTGCGGCCTGGCCCTGGGCTCCATCGGCTTTGGCACCATCGCCACCTTCATCACCCTGTACTACGCCACCCGGCACTGGGACAACGCCGTACTGTGCCTGAGCCTGTTCGGTGCCAGTTTCATCGGCGCGCGACTGCTGTTCGGCAACCTGATCAACCGCCTCGGCGGCTTTCGCGTGGCGATTGCCTGCCTGTCGGTGGAAACCCTCGGCCTGTTGCTGCTGTGGCTGGCCCCGGATGCCAATTGGGCCCTGGCCGGCGCAGCCCTGAGCGGCTTCGGCTTCTCCCTGGTATTCCCGGCCCTGGGGGTGGAAGCAGTGAACCTGGTGCCAGCCTCCAGCCGCGGCGCGGCAGTGGGGGCCTACTCGCTGTTCATCGACCTGTCGCTGGGCATCACCGGCCCGCTGGCGGGGGCGATTGCTGCCGGTTTCGGCTTTGCCTCGATCTTCCTGTTCGCCGCCATCGCTGCCTGCACCGGCCTGGTGCTGAGCCTGTACCTGTACCACCAGGCGCCCAAGCTGCGCCAGGAACGCGAGGCGCGCTAGAAGTCCACTTTGCCGCGCCCGGCCTTGATGCTGCCGCGCTTGGCCTTGGTCTCCAGGCGGCGCTTCTTCGAACCCAGGGTCGGCTTGGTCGGGCGGCGCTTCTTCTCCACCTTGACGGCGCTGAGAATCAGCTCGGTGAGGCGCTCCAGGGCATCGGCGCGGTTCTGCTCCTGGGTGCGGTACTGCTGGGCCTTGAGGATGATCACGCCGTCACTGGTGATGCGGCTGTCGCGCAGCGCCAGCAGGCGCTCCTTGTAGAACGGAGGCAGGGACGAAGCCGGAATGTCGAAGCGCAGGTGCACCGCGCTGGACACCTTGTTGACGTTCTGCCCACCGGCGCCCTGGGCACGGATGGCGGTCAGCTCGATCTCGGCATCCGGCAGATGCACGTTGTTGGAAATCACCAGCATGGAACAGGAATCCGTCTTCAGGGCGCATAGGATACCCCCATTCCCCACGCTCTTGCGGGTCTCTTCGCTGGCAAGCCAGCCCCCTACAGCGGGCAGGCACACCGTAGGAGCCGGCTTGCCCGCGAAAGCGATCTCAGCCCCCGACAAAAATCACGGCCATGAAAAACCCGGCCGGAGCCGGGTTAGTCGTTGCCAGGGCCGCGCTTACTTCAGCGAAGCACTGGCTGCCTGCAGCGCGTGCTGGGCACTGCGCTTGTTCTTGATGCAGTAGCAGACCCACATGAACACCACCCACACCGGGATCGCGTACACCGAGATCTGGATGCCCGGAATCATCAGCATGATGCCCAGGATGAACACCACGAACGCCAGGCAGACGTAGTTGCCGTAGGGGTACCACAGCGCCTTGAACAGCGAGGTCTGGCCGGTACGCTCCATGTGCTGGCGGAACTTGAAGTGCGAGTAGCTGATCATCGCCCAGTTGATCACCAGGGTCGCCACCACCAGGGACATCAGCAGCTCCAGGGCGTGCTGCGGAATCAGGTAGTTGAGCACCACGGCGACGAAGGTCACCAGCGCCGAAGCGAGGATCGACATCACCGGCACGCCGCGCTTGTCGATCTTGGCCAGGGCCTTGGGCGCATCGCCCTGCTCGGCCATGCCCAGGAGCATGCGGCTGTTGCAATAGGTGCCGCTGTTGTACACCGACAGCGCCGCGGTCAGGACCACGAAGTTGAGGATGTGCGCCGCGGTGTTGCTGCCCAGCATCGAGAACACCTGGACGAACGGGCTGCCGCTGTAGGCATCGCCGGAAGCGTTCAGGGTCACCAGCAGGGTGTCCCACGGCGTCAGCGACAGCAGCACCACCAGGGCGCCGATGTAGAAAATCAGGATGCGATAGATCACCTGATTGATCGCCTTGGGGATCACGGTCTTCGGCTTGTCGGCTTCCGCTGCAGTGAAACCGAGCATTTCCAGGCCGCCGAAGGAGAACATGATGATTGCCATGGCCATCACCAGGCCGCTGACCCCATTGGGGAAGAAGCCGCCGTGGGACCACAGGTTGCTCACCGAGGCCTGCGGGCCGCCGTGGCCGCTGACCAGCAGGTAGCTGCCCAGGGCGATCATGCCGACGATGGCGACCACCTTGATGATGGCGAACCAGAACTCGGCCTCGCCGAAGACCTTGACGTTGGCCAGGTTGATGGCGTTGATCATGACGAAGAACACGGCTGCCGAGGCCCAGGTCGGGACGTCCGGCCACCAGTAGTGCACATATTTGCCGACCGCGGTCAGCTCCGACATGCCCACCAGGATATAGAGGATCCAGCAGTTCCAGCCCGAGAGGAAACCGGCAAAGCCGCCCCAGTATTTATGGGCAAAGTGGCTGAAGGAGCCGGCCACCGGCTCCTCGACGATCATCTCGCCGAGCTGGCGCATGATCATGAAAGCGATGAAACCGCAGATGGCATAACCGAGGATCATCGACGGGCCGGCGGACTTGAGCACCCCGGCCGACCCCAGGAACAAACCGGTACCAATCGCGCCGCCCAGGGCGATCAGTTGAATATGGCGATTCTTCAGGCCGCGTTTCAGCTCGCCCGAATGCGAGTTTTGTCCACTCATGAAAAGGCTCTCACGCAAGGTAATGTGTGTCAGACGTTGCCGCCCGGTAAAGGCTTAAGCGGCGCGGATCAAACCCCAGCGCAGGCACCAGAAGTTCAGCGTTCTTTTAACGGTCATGCGTCACCTGTTTGTTTTTATCTGTGACGAAATCGAACCCACCACGCTCGTGACGCGGCGGAGTGAACAAGGTGGATAACCTTGAGTTTATTGGCCTTGCAGCGAGCTCTTCAGCGCCTCGCAAGCGGTCTGGAAAGCACGTTTCAGGCGCAAAATGCGCGGGTACGCAGTTGGGTCACAGTTAAAACGCCGCGCATTGTACACCCCTGACTCCCTGCCGCCAGACACCGCTTTATCAGCGTGCCGGTAACCGGAATCCTGCGGGGCCAGCCCGATGCTCGGCATCGGCGGCGCGAAAGTGGACGGACCGAGTGGGGTCGTCGATGAATGAGCGAAGGCCATCGCCCATCGAAGGGTGTGGGTGAAAGTCGGTTACGGCGTTCATTGCGCCTCCTTCTTGTTATGCACCTGTACGCAGGCAGGTGTGCATCTCACCTGCCTTGGCGCCCCGGAACAAGCGGGCTAGAGCCTCGGCGGTGGCTTTCCCGAACAACTGCCGGCAGCTTTTCCTTACAGCACATCCATCGCCGCGGATTACAGGCGGATCACGGCGCATTTCGTAATTTTTTCTTTACGAGTCGTAACGATAAATTGCCAAACCAGATCAACTGGCGAACCGACTGCAAATTGACACCCACGCCGCCCGACAAGCGGAAAAGCCTTAGCTTTTTGTTTTCTGGGAATAAATATTTCACCTAAAAATAGAAAATAAAGTTCAGCAGAAAATAATCTAATTATTTTTTTGCACTTCAAAATGCCCTGGACTAGGTTTCCAGCCACTTGCCGGCTCAGCCAGCCGACAAGTTCCGGGAGTGGATGAGCGGCCCAGCAACCTTCCCGTTCTCCGCTGTTCAACTGCTCCGCCAATGGACTGCTTACACGCACTGTATCTAGGAGAGACACCATGCAAGCACTGGAACAAGACCTGGAAACCGAACTGCAACTGGACGACTGGTTCGAAGCCGCCACCCATGAAGCAGCAGTGGAAATGATGCAGGCTGACGCGGTGGTGCCATTCGGCACCGCCATGTGGCCGATGTAAGGCGCCCGGACCGGTGCAGGCCTGGTGCCTGCGCCGGTCACCTTTGTCCTCCAGGGAGGTTTTATGGACCAGACCCGCGCCATCCGCCATTTCCTGTACTACCTCGAGCGGCATCCGGCCTTGAGCGGCGCCCAGCCCTCCAGGGTGGTGATCGGCCACACCGCCGAGTACCAGGCCATGGTCAGCGCCATCCTCGAACAGTCGCGCCAGGCCACCCCACTGACGGTCAGCGCCCTGCGCCTGGACCAGGAGCCGGCGGCGACCCTTGCCCAGGCCATCATCGACTGTGACCTGTACATCTTCTTCTACGACTCCTCGACCCTGCCCCAGCCACGCCCCGACGGCCCGGAGTTCCTGCGGCCGCTGCATGGGCTGATGGCCGAGCACTGGAAGAAGTCCCTGCTGTTCAAGGATTACGGCGAGTACTTCTACGACACCTTCAGCGTCGAGCCGCAACGCATTGCCGACCTCAACGCCACTCTGATCCGCCGCCTGTCCCAGGCCACCACCCTGAGCTTCAGTGACCTTCAGGGCTCATATTTCGAAGCGCCCTTGAACAGCGTGAAGAAATGGACCGACATCAACGGCGTCGGCAACTACGACCTGGCACCGGGGGAAATCGCCACCCACAGCGATGCCATCAACGGCCATGTGAAGTTTCTCGGCACCTTCCTCAGCACCATCCCTTTCGCCCGCAAGTACGGGGTGCTGAAAGCACCGCTGGAACTGTGGATCGAGAACTCCAGCATCAGCCGGGTGGCCACCGAGGTGCCGGGGCTGGCCAATGACTTCAACAAGTACCTGGATGCCAACCCGTCCAACCGGCGCATAGAGGAACTGGGAATCGGCACCAACGAGGGCATCAGGTCCCTCTACGGGCGCAACTCCGGCTTCGAAGAGCGCCATTGCGGCCTGCACCTGGGCCTGGGGGGCGGCGCCAAAGGCAGCCATCACCTGGACCTGATCTTCAGTTCCGGAGTGCTGGCGGTGGATAACAAGCCTGTGTTCGACGGCCAGTTCGCCTTCTAGCGTAGGAGCTGGCAAGCGAAGGCCGCTATCAGCCTGCGCAAGCCGGGCGGCCTGGTTCGCCGGCAAGCCGGCTCCTGCGCAGTTGCAGGCAAAAAAAAACGCCAACCCGGAGGTTGGCGTTTTTGTCGGCAGGCCGGAAATCACTCCGGCTTGCGGCGACCAAAACCGGGACGCTGGCCGGAACCGGCCGGGGCGCCACGGCGCTTGCCGGAAGGTGCGTCCTTGTCCAGCACCAGGCTTGGGCGCTTGGACTTGGGCGCCGGCTTGGCCGGACGCTTGGTGTCCGCCGGGCGTTCGGCCACCGGAGTGCCGCGGCCAGTAGCCGGACGCGGAGCACGGGAGCCACGCTCGCCATCCGGACGGGCAGCCGGCTTGCGGCCAGGACGCTCGCCTTCGATCTGCGGCTCGCGGGAAACACGCGGGGTGGCCGCGCTGCCATTGGCCGGACGCAGGGTGCGCACGCGCTCGCTCTTGCCCACCGGACGCGAGGATTTGCGCTGCATGCGCTCCAGCTTGTCCTTGGACTTGGCATTGAGCTGCGGCATGGCCACCGGCGTCAGGCCGACTTCGGCGCTGAGCACATCGACTTCGTACTGGCTCATTTCGCGCCAGCGGCCCATGGGCAGGTCGGAGTTCAGGAACACCGGACCGAAGCGCACGCGCTTCAGGCGGCTGACCACCAGGCCCTGGGATTCCCACAAGCGGCGCACTTCACGGTTGCGACCTTCCATCACCACGCAGTGGTACCAGTGGTTGAAACCTTCGCCACCGGGCGCCTGCTGAATGTCAGTGAACTTGGCCGGGCCGTCTTCGAGCATGACGCCGGCCTTGAGGCGCTCGATCATCTCGTCGTCGACCTCGCCACGCACACGCACCGCGTACTCACGGTCCATCTCGTAGGAAGGGTGCATCAGGCGGTTGGCCAGTTCACCGTCGGTGGTGAACATCAAAAGACCGGTGGTGTTGATGTCCAGGCGGCCAATGTTGATCCAGCGGCCTTCGCGCGGACGCGGCAGCTTGTCGAACACGGTCGGGCGGCCTTCCGGGTCGTCGCGGGTGCAGATCTCGCCGTCGGGCTTGTTGTACATGATCACGCGGCGCACCGATTCGGCGGCCTCTTCGCGCTTGATCACCTTGCCATCGATGGAAATGGCGTCATGCAGGTCGACGCGCAGGCCCAGGGTGGCCTCTTTGCCGTTGACCTTGATCCGGCCCTGGCTGATCCAGGACTCGACATCGCGGCGCGAGCCGACGCCGATGCGTGCGAGGACTTTCTGCAGTTTTTCGCCGGCTGGACGGATTTCCTGGTCGTTCTGATCGGTATCGCTCATCTGGGCACCTCCCGGTGTGTCGCTTCAGGCTTGAGCGGCCTGAAGGGTGGAAAACAGGGTCTGTGGCGAATGGATCGCCAAAGGGTCGCGAATCATACGCTCATGGCGGCGGTTGCGCATCACAGACTAGTTGATAAGTCGCCCCTCAGGACTTTTTCCGCCGGCCGGTGGCGCGCAATTGCAGCAGGCGCATGGCGGCTTCAGCCAGCACTTGACGGCGCTCGGCCTTGTCGAGCTTCTTCCAGGCCTTGATCTCACGCTTGCTGCGCCCGCAGCCGATGCAGATGTCATCGCTGAACTTGCACACGCTGATGCAGGGATCCTTGGCAGAACTCATCCATCACCTCTGTAGGAGCCGGCTTGCCGGCGAAAAAAACCGCCAGCCATGCGCCGAGCCGGCCAGCGACTACAAGGTCAATCGTCCAGCAGGCGGCGTTCGTTTTCGATGGCTTCGGCCAGGGCCAGGGCTTCGGCCTCTTCCTCGCTCAACTGCGGCGTAGCAGGCTCCAGTGCGGCTACTGCGGCGAGCAACTTGGCCCGGGCCTCGGCCACGCCCAGCACATCATCCTCTGCTTCGACCGGCGGCCGGTCCTCGGGTTCGACCGGGAATTCATCGGGCTCATCGGCGAGGAACTCAGATTCGGTCCGGGCCTCCTCCTGCGGGAGATCCGACACGGGCTCTTGCACTCCTCCCTGCTCCGGTTCCACCACACCATCACGGTGCAAGTCTTCAAAGTCGGTCTTGATCCCCTCCTCCATGGAGTCCAGCTCCAGCAGCAGGGTATGGAAGCTGGTTTCTTCCTTGGGTTCCTCCGGCTCGGCGCTGGCATCGGCCAGTTGTTGCAGGTGCTCGGGCACCGGCGCGTCGTCGAATTCCAGTACCGGCTCGGCCTCGATCTCCCGCAGTTCCGCCAAAGGCGGCAGGTCGTCGAGGTTCTTCAGGTTGAAGTGATCGAGAAACGCCTTGGTGGTGGCGAACATCGCCGGCTTGCCCGGTACGTCGCGATACCCCACCACGCGGATCCACTCACGTTCCAGCAAGGTCTTGACGATATGGCTGTTGACCGCCACGCCACGCACGTCCTCGATCTCGCCCCGGGTGATGGGTTGGCGATAGGCGATCAGGGCCATGGTTTCCAGCATGGCGCGCGAGTAACGCTGCGGGCGCTCTTCCCACAGGCGGCCGACCCAGGGCGCGAACTTCTCGCGGATCTGCAGGCGATAGCCGGAGGCCACTTCCTTGAGCTCGAAGGCCCGCCCTTCGCAGGACTTGCCGAGCAGGGCCAGGGCTTTCTTGAAGACCGCCGGGTCCGGCCGCTCGGCTTCTTCGAAGAGCTCGAACAGGCGTTCCAGGGACTGGGGTTTTCCCGAGGCCAACAGAAAGGCTTCGAGCAGGGGCGCCAGCTCGCGGGGTTCATTCAGGTTCATGATTTAAGCTCGTTATTCGGCTCGCGCCCGTACGTGGATGGCCGCAAAGGGCTCATTCTGCACCAGCTCGACCAGGGATTCCTTGACCAGTTCGAGGATCGCCATGAAGGTCACCACCACCCCCAGGCGCCCTTCCTCGGCGGTGAACAGCTCGACAAAGGGCACGAAACCGCCGCCCTTGAGCCGCTCCAGCACATCGCTCATGCGCTCGCGGGTGGACAGCGCCTCGCGGCTCACCTGATGGCTTTCGAACATGTCGCCACGGCGCAGCACCTCGGCCATGGACATCAGCAACTCTTCCAGGGCCACATCCGGCAGCAGCTTGCGCGCCCGGGCCTCCGGGGCGTCGAGCTTGGGCACCAGCACATCGCGACCGACCCGGCTCAGGCCGTCGATGCCCTCGGCGGCCGCCTTGAAGCGCTCGTATTCCTGCAGGCGGCGGATCAGTTCGGCCCGCGGATCGTCCTCTTCTTCCTCGACCTCGGCTGAGCGCGGCAGGAGCATGCGCGACTTGATCTCGGCAAGCATTGCCGCCATCACCAGGTACTCGGCGGCCAGTTCCAGGCGCACCGACTGCATCAGCTCCACATAGCCCATGTACTGGCGGGTGATCTCCGCCACCGGGATGTCGAGGATGTTGATGTTCTGCTTGCGGATCAGGTACAGCAGCAGGTCCAGCGGGCCTTCGAAGGCTTCGAGAAAGACTTCCAGGGCATCCGGGGGGATGTACAGGTCCAGGGGCATTTCCATGACCGCCTGGCCGTAGACCATGGCGAAGGGCAGCTCCTGCTGGGCGCCGGCCTGGTCGTCGACGGTTTCCACTGCGGACATCTAGGCCTCGGCCATGAACGGCGCGGGGTCGCCGCAACCGACGCGGATCACTTCCGGCTCGCCGTCGGCGAGGTTGATCACCGTGGACGACTCGGTGCTGCCGAAACCGCCATCGATGATCAGGTCCACCTGGTGCTCCAGCAACTGGCGCATCTCGTAGGGATCGCTCAGGGCCTCGGTATCACCGGGCATGATCAGGCTGACGCTCATCAGCGGCTCGCCCAGCTCGGCCAGCAGCGCCAGGGCGATCGGGTTGCTCGGCACCCGCAGGCCGATGGTCCGGCGCTTGGGGTGCAGCAGCAGGCGCGGCACTTCCCGGGTGGCGTTGAGAATGAAGGTGTAGGGCCCCGGCACATGGGCCTTGAGCAGACGGAAGGTGCCCGTGTCGATCTTGGCGAACAGGCCCAACTGCGAAAGGTCGCTGCAGATCAGCGCGAAGTTGTGCTTGTCGTCCAGCTGGCGCAGGCGTCGAACCCGTTCGATTGCGCCCTTGTCGCCCATCTGGCAGGCGACGGCGTAGGACGAATCCGTGGGATAGATCACCACACCGCCGCTGCGAATGATCTCGACGGCCTGTTTGATCAGGCGTGGTTGGGGGTTTTCCGGGTGGATCTGGAAAAATTGACTCACTGTCTCTACCTGTTCAGGCGGCAATAATTGGCTCATGTTTGAACCGACACCAAAGGGGCGGCAGGTCTTCCGGGACCGGGCGATACTCACCAATCTCGGACCAGCCTCCAGGGCCATGAAAGTCACTGCCAGCGCTGACCAGCAGTCCGAATTCACGAGCAAGGATAGCCAAACTGCCCACTTGCTCTGCAGGTTGGTGGCCATTGACCACTTCGATAGCATGACCACCGGCTTGAATATAGTCGGCAATCAAGCGGCGACGCTTGCTGCGGGTGAAATCGTAATGCCAGGGATGGGCCAGGCTGACCCAGGCCCCCGCGGCCCGCAGTGTGCCGACGGTTTCTTCCAGGGTCGGCCAGTGCTGCTTGACGTCCCCCAGCTTGCCGGCCCCCAGCCATTTGCGAAACGCCTCGGCGCGATCCTTCACGAAACCGGCACGCACCAGGTAGTCGGCAAAGTGCGGCCGCGCCGGTGCATTGCCACTGTCCCCCAGTTCCTGCTGGATCGCCCGGGCGCCTTCCAGCGCTCCCGGCATGCCCTTGAGGGCCAGCTTGCGGCTGATCTCCTCCGAACGCAGCCAGCGGCCTTCGTGGAGCTTTTCGATGGCTTGCACCAAAGCCGGGGCCTGGGTATCGAAGCCGTAGCCCAGCACATGGATAGTGGCGCCGCCCCAGGTGCAGGAAAGCTCGACGCCATTGACCAGCTGCATACCCAGTTGCTGCGCCGCTTGGCGCGCTTCGTCCAGCCCTTCGAGGGTGTCGTGGTCGGTCAGGGACAGGATTCGCACGCCTCTCTCGTACGCACGCGCAACCAGAACCGCGGGCGCCAGGGCGCCGTCGGAGGCCGTGCTATGGCAGTGCAAATCAACATTCACAGGACGATAAAACCTCAAGTCAGCTGGCGCTTTCGCTACCAAGGATGTTTGTTATTATGCCGGGACATCCTGCTTCTGGCTGCCACTGTGAAACAATTCATCGACTTCATCCCGCTGTTCCTGTTTTTCATCGTCTATAAAATTGATCCCCGCGTCGTCGACCTTGCCGGTCACGAAGTCACCCTGGGCGGCATCTACAGCGCCACAGCGGTGCTGATCATCAGTTCCCTGGTGGTGTATGGCGCCCTGTTCATCTCCCAGCGCAAGCTGGAAAAAAGCCAGTGGCTGACCCTGATCGCCTGCCTGGTCTTCGGCAGCCTGACCCTGGCCTTCCACAGCGAAACCTTCCTTAAATGGAAAGCTCCGGTGGTCAACTGGCTGTTCGCCCTGGCCTTCATCGGCAGCCACTTCGTCGGCGACCGCCTGCTGATCAAGCGCATCATGGGCCACGCCCTGACGTTGCCAGACCCGGTATGGACCCGCTTGAACATCGCCTGGATCGCCTTCTTCCTGTTCTGCGGCGCCGCCAACCTGTTTGTCGCCTTCACCTTCCAGAGCATCTGGGTCGACTTCAAGGTCTTCGGCAGCCTGGGCATGACCGTATTGTTCCTGGTGGGCCAGGGTATCTACCTCTCGCGCCACCTGCATGACGCCGATCCCACCACCCCGAAAACCGAGGACTGACATGCTTTACGCAATCATTGCCACAGACGTCGCCAACTCCCTGGAAAAACGCCTGGCCAACCGGCCGGCGCACCTGGAGCGGCTGCAAGTGCTCAAGGATCAGGGGCGCGTGGTACTCGCCGGCCCACACCCGGCGATCGACAGCAATGACCCGGGCGCGGCCGGTTTCAGCGGCAGCCTGATCGTCGCCGAGTTCGACTCCCTGAGCGCCGCCCAGGCCTGGGCCGACGCCGACCCGTTCGTGACCTGCGGCGTCTACGCCCATGTACTGGTCAAGCCGTTCAAGCAATCGATGCCGTAAATCCTCCCGGGTGCGATGAACCTTCGCGGTTCATCGCGCTCTCAATCGCTCATTATTCTCGTTTGACTGCCGACAACCTGCCCAACACTCGATTGGAATCAGGAGTTTCGATGCGCCAAGGTCCGCTGTGCCTGCTGTTGGTCATGTTGTCGATCGGGGCTCCAGCCCTTGCCGAGGAAACCCAGGACACCGGCCATTCCACGCCGCTGTCCCTGAGCGCCGGCAGTCAGATCACCGAGTTGCAGCAACGCTTGAAAGAAAGCGAGCGCCTGCGCGATGAACTGAGCAAACAATTGCAAAATACCGATGCCGAACGGGAAAGCCCCCAACTGACCCGCTTGCGCCAGGAGAACCAGCGCCTCAAGCTGCAACTCAAAGAGGCCCAGGCCAACCCGGCACCCCGCCTGTTGACCGATCAACAGCAGTGGTTCGTCACCGGCGGCGGCGTGGCCCTGCTGGCCCTGCTCTGCGGGATCTTCGCCAGTGGCGGGCATCGCAAGCGTCGACAATGGCTAAATTGAGAGATTCATGAGCGACCTGTTACTGATTGATGATGACCAGGAGCTGTGCGAGCTCCTGAGCAGTTGGCTGAGCCAGGAAGGTTTTCTGGTGCGGGCCTGCCACGATGGCCTGAGCGCCCGTCGCGCCCTGGCCGAAACGGCGCCGTCAGCGGTGGTACTGGACGTGATGCTGCCCGACGGCAGCGGCCTGGAGCTGCTCAAGCAACTGCGCAATGAGCACCCCGACCTGCCGGTGCTGATGCTCTCGGCCCGTGGCGAACCCCTGGACCGCATCCTCGGCCTGGAACTGGGTGCCGACGATTACCTGGCCAAGCCCTGCGACCCCCGTGAACTCACCGCCCGCCTGCGTGCCGTACTGCGCCGCAGCCATCCGGTGGCGGCCTCCAGCCAGATGGAACTGGGCGACCTGTGCTTCAGCCCGCTGCGCGGTGTGGTCAACATCGACGAGCAGGACATTACCCTGACCGTTTCCGAAAGCCGCCTGCTCGAAGCCCTGCTCAAGCAACCGGGCGAGCCCCTGGACAAGCAGGAACTGGCGCAGATCGCCCTGGGCCGCAAGCTGACCCTGTATGACCGCAGCCTGGACATGCATGTCAGCAACCTGCGCAAGAAGATCGGCCCGCACCCCGACGGCCGTCCACGGATCGTCGCCCTGCGCAGCCGCGGCTACTACTACAGCCTCTGATCCCGATGTGCCCTGGCAGATATGTCAGGGCCGTGAAATACCTTCTTTACCCAAGCTTTACCCTCCGCTGACTGCCGCTGACCTTGATCTGGGTAACCTGAACTCATCCGGAACTTACCGGGAATGAGACAAGGAGATACACCATGCGCAAGACCCTGATCGCTCTGATGTTCGCCGCCGCCCTGCCAACCGTGGCCATGGCCATGCCGGAAGGTCACGGCCCGATGGGCCCCATGGACGGCCCTCGGCACAGCGAGCACATGCGCGGCAAAGGCCCTTTCAGCCAACTGGACCTGAGCCGCGAACAGCGCCAGCAGATCGGCAAGCTGATGGGCGAGCAAATGCACGACCGCAAGGCCGTGGTGGAAAAGTACCTGGAGAAACTCTCGCCGGCCGACCAAAAAGCCATGAAGGATGAGCTGACCGCCAAGCACCAGAAAACCCAGGCCGATATCCGCGCCCTGCTCAAGCCAGAGCAGCAGAAAGAGTTTGACGCCATCGTCAAGAAACAAGAGGAGCGTCGCGCCGAATGGGCCGAGTTCAAGGCCTGGAAAGCGCAGCAACCGCAAAAAGCGCAATAATGCGTTAGCGTCCACCCCCAGCCCAGTGGCCTCCCCCCACTGGGCTTTCGCGTTCGAGGAGTTCCTGTGCGTTCATTGTTCTGGCGCATCCTGGCCAGCTTCTGGCTGGCCATCACCCTGGTTGCAGGGCTGTCGATCCTGCTCGGGCACATGCTCAACCAGGATGCCTGGATCCTCAGCCGTCACCCCGGCCTCAACAGCCTGACCGAGGAATGGACACAGACCTACGAGAACCAGGGCGAGGACGCTGCCCAGGACATCCTCCAGCAGCGCAAGCGCCAGTACCACATCGATGTCCAGGTGCTCAACGAGAGTGGCGACCCGGTGGTTCGCGGCACCTTCCCGCGCCGCGCCGCGGCCTTCGAAGCCCGGCAGAACAATGACGACCGGCACCTGCCCTGGCGCCGCCTGACGGCGGAGTACACCAGCCCGAAAACCGGCGACACCTACCTGTTCATCTATCGCATCCCCCATCCGGAACTGGACGCCTGGCACCGCGACAGCCTGACCTGGCCCCTCAGCGCCCTGGCCATCGCCCTGGTGGTGCTGACCCTGTTCAGCCTCCTGGTCACCCTGTCCATCACCCGCCCCCTGAGCCGCCTGCGCGGCGCGGTACACGACCTGGGCCAGGCCACCTACCAGCAGAACAGCCTGGCGCGCCTGTCCAACCGCCGCGACGAATTCGGTGTACTGGCCCGGGACTTCAACCGCATGGGCTCGCGCCTGCAGAGCCTGATCGGCAGCCAGCGCCAACTGCTGCGGGACGTGTCCCACGAACTGCGCTCGCCCCTGGCCCGCCTGCGCATCGCCCTGGCATTGGCGGAACGGGCCGCCCCCGAAGAACGGGAAAAGCTCTGGCCGCGGCTGACCCGCGAATGTGACCGCCTGGAAGCGCTGATCAGCGAGATTCTGGTGTTGGCCCGGGTCGATGCGGACAACGCCAGCGCCGAAGAAGTGGACCTCAACGCCTTGCTGGTCGCCGTGCAGAAAGACGCGCAACTGGCCTGCCCGGAACAGCCGGTGCTGATAACCGCCCCGCCACAGCTGCACCTGCGCGGTTGGCCGACCATGCTGGAGCGGGCAGTGGACAACCTGCTGCGCAACGCTCAGCGCTTCAACCCCGCCGGGCAAGCGATCGAAGTCACGGCCCAACGCCAGGGCGAGAAGATCCAGATCAGCGTGCGCGATCATGGACCCGGCGTAGAAGCCGAGCACTTGAGCCAGCTGGGAGAGCCCTTCTTCCGCGCCCCGGGGCAAAGCGCTCCGGGCCATGGCCTGGGGCTGGCCATCGCCCGCCGCGCCGCAGAGCGTCACGGTGGCAGCCTGCTGCTGGCCAACCACCCTCAGGGCGGATTCATCGCCACCCTGGAACTGCCCCTGGTCCCCGGCGCCGTGGTGCAGGCCTGAACGCAATGCGGGCAAGCCGCTGCCGCCGGGTCCGGCAACAGCGGGCTTGCCCGCGAGGTACACAGCGTTAGAAGAGGAAAATCAGGCCTTGGCAGTCCAGGCGCTGACGAACTCGGCGGTATCGACCTTGGGGGCGATCCGCGGCTCATTCAGCGGCGTGCCAAGATACAGGAAGGCAATGATCTCTTCGCCGTCCTCCAGGCCCAGGCCCTTGGCTACATGGGGCGAGTAGGACAACTCGCCAGTACGCCACACCGCGCCGATCCCCTGGGCGTAGGCCGCCAGCAGGATACCGTGGGCCGCGCAGCCCGCTGCCAGCAATTGCTCGCTCCTGGGCACCTTGAAGTGCTCCTGCAAACGGGCGACCACCACAACCACCAGTGGTGCGCGCAGGGGCATGGCCCGGGCCTTGTCCAGGGCCGCCTGGGTCACTTCGCCGCCCTGCAGCTGTACCGCCTCCACCAGCAACTCGCCCAACTGCTCGCGTGCCGCACCTTCGACGGTAAGGAACCGCCAGGGGCGCAACTGGCCATGATCCGGCGCGCGCAGGGCGGCGGCGAACAAGGCTTCGCGCTGCGCGGCGCTAGGCGCGGGCTCCACCAGGCGCGGCACGGAAACACGGTTGAGCAAAGCGTCGAGAGCCTCCATCGGCCACCTCCTGAAAAAAATGTCCGGCCATTCTAGCGGGATCTGCCGGCCGGGTGCCGGTTTACATGCCCTGCCCCGCAGGTAGAATGGGCGCCCTTCATCTACCAGCCCGAGCGGAACACATGGCGTTGCCGACCTTAAGGATCATTGGTTTCATCATCGGCATCTTCCTCATCACCCTGGCGATCGCCATGGTGGTGCCGATGGCGACCCTGGTGGTCTTCGAACGTACCGGCGACCTGCCGTCCTTCCTCTGGGCCAGCATGATCACCTTTATCGCCGGCCTGGCCCTGGTGATCCCCGGGCGCCCCGAGCACGTTCATCTGCGCCCCCGCGACATGTACCTGCTGACGGTCTCCAGTTGGCTGGTGGTGTGCATCTTTGCCGCCCTGCCATTCCTGCTGACCCAGCACATCAGCTACACCGACTCGTTCTTTGAAAGCATGTCCGGCATCACCGCCACCGGCGCCACGGTGCTCAGCGGCCTGGACAGCATGTCGCCTGGGATCCTGATCTGGCGTTCTATGCTGCACTGGCTGGGGGGCATCGGCTTCATCGGCATGGCGGTGGCGATCCTGCCGTTGCTGCGTATCGGTGGTATGCGCCTGTTCCAGACCGAATCCTCGGACCGCTCGGAAAAGGTCATGCCGCGCTCGCACATGGTCGCCCGGCTGATCGTCGCCACCTACGTGGGCATTACCATCTTTGGCAGCCTGGCGTTCTGGTGGGCCGGGATGAACGTGTTCGATGCCATCAACCACGCCATGTCGGCGATCTCCACCGGCGGTTTCTCCACCTCAGACGATTCCCTGGCCCACTGGAAGCAACCGGCGGTGCACTGGGTGGCGGTGGTGGTAATGATCCTCGGCAGCCTGCCCTTCACCCTCTATGTGGCCACTTTGCGTGGCAACCGCCGGGCGCTGATCAAGGATCAGCAGGTCCAGGGCCTGCTCGGGCTGCTGCTGGTGACCTGGCTGGTACTCGGCACCTGGTACTGGTGGACCACCAACCTGCACTGGCTCGAGGCCCTGCGCCACGTGGCGCTGAACGTGACGTCGGTGGTCACCACCACCGGCTTCGCCCTGGGCGACTACAGCCTGTGGGGCAATTTCTCACTGATGCTGTTCTTTTACCTGGGGTTTGTCGGCGGCTGTTCCGGCTCCACTGCCGGCGGGATCAAGATCTTCCGCTTCCAGGTCGCCTACATCCTGCTCAAGGCCAACCTCAATCAACTGATTCACCCGAGGGCGGTGATCAAGCAGAAGTACAACGGCCATCGCCTGGACGAAGAAATCGTCCGCTCGATCCTGACCTTCTCGTTCTTCTTCGCCATCACCATCTGCATGATCGCCCTGGCCCTTTCGCTGCTGGGCCTGGACTGGATGACCGCCCTCACCGGTGCCGCCAGCACCGTGTCGGGCGTGGGCCCGGGCCTGGGTGAAACCATCGGCCCGGCCGGCAACTTCTCGACCCTGCCGGACGCCGCCAAGTGGATCCTGTCCCTGGGCATGCTCCTGGGCCGGCTGGAAATCATCACGGTGTTCGTGTTGTGTATTCCGGCATTCTGGCGTCATTGACCGGGGCCGGCGCGGCCTGTAACCGCGCTCGGTACTCACCGGGCGTGGCATCGAACCAGCGGCGGAATGCACGGAAGAAGTTGCTCGGGTCGGCAAACCCCAGCAAGTAGGCAATTTCCAGCAGGGTCATGCGCGGCTGCGCCAGGTACTGCTCTGCCAGTTCCCGGCGGGTGTCATCCAGCAGCGCCTGGAAGCTGGTGCCCTCTTCCTGCAGGCGGCGCTGCAAGGTGCGCTGGGACAGGTGCAGCGTCTGCGCCACCATCTCGCGCTTGGGCTCCCCCTGGGGCAGCAGGCGACACAAGACCTGCCGCGCCTTGTGGGTCACCCGGCTTTCGGAGAAGCGCGCCAGGTATTCGCCGGCGAAACGATCGTGCAGCAGGGCCATGGCCTCGTTGGCGGTGGGCAGCGTGGCCTCCATGTCGGCACGCTCGAAGATCAGCGCATCAAAGGGCGCGGCAAACACCAGGGGCGCGTGGAACATGTCCTTGTAGGGTTGCAGGTCCCCGGGCTGCTCGCCCTGCAGCAACACCTTGCGCGGCTGCAACGCGCGCCCCGTCAGCCAGCCGCACAAGGCCAGGGCGCAGGCCAGCGAAGCCTCGGCACTTTGCCGGGTGGGCGGTAGATGGTCGCCATGCACCGTCAGGATCAGTGCATAGCCCTCGGGAAGAAGGCGGAAACTCAAGTCAGCGCTTTCGGCAATGATCCGCTGATAACGCACCAGCCGCTGAAACCCCTCCGCCAGGGTACGACTCGACATCAATGCATACCCGGCCACGTGAAAAGACGCCGGACGCACCACCTTGCCCATGTTCAGGCCGATCGCCGGGTTGCCGGAAAGCTCGACGGCGCGCTGCCAGAGCCGGGTCATGGAGTCCTGGGTGAAGCGCGCGTCGGGATCTTCCAGGGCACCGTAGTCGAGCCCCAACTGCTTGAACAAGGCCCGGCAATCCAGGCCGTCCATCTCCAGGGCCTTAACGATTCCCAGGGTCCAGCTTGCAGAAGTCGTTCGTTCGCTCATGAGGGGTTCTTACATGATGAGCCGCATGCTACGGCCAATTTCCCAAGGATACTAAAGTGGCGCCTATTGTCACTGGCCTGCGCCGCCAAGGACTCTAGACTCAAATAAGCTCCCCGCCGAACATCCGCCGACAGAACAACAGACACAGAGATCGCGGCCATGGAAAACATCCGACAGTTCAACAGCTTCGCCGAGTTCTACCCCTACTACCTGAGCGAGCACAGCGACAGCACCTGCCGACGCCTGCACTTCATCGGCACCAGCCTGGTGATCTTCATCCTCGCCCTGGCCATCGGCAAAGGCGCCTGGTGGCTGCTGCTGGTGTTGCCGATAGCCGGCTATGGCTTCGCCTGGGTCGGGCATTTCTTCTTCGAGAAAAACCGCCCGGCCACCTTCCAGCATCCGCTGTACAGCCTGCTGGGGGACTTCGTCATGTACCGCGACATGATCCTCGGCAAGGTGCCCTTCTAGACCCCAGGGCCGCCAGCGGCTCCCCACAGGGCCAGGCCTTGCAGACCCGCCCCATGACAACAAGAGGATGGCCGATGAACACCCATGCGCGCTTTACCCATATGCAGGACGGTACCCAGGAGGACTGGGCGATCATCGCCGCGGATTTCAGTGCCTACGCCAAGCAGTTGCCGACACGCATCCTGGCCCACCTGCAATTGCTGGAAGGCGACTTCGGCGGCTTCCCGGTGGACCGCCTGACCCATTCGCTGCAGACCGCCAGCCGCGCCTGGCATGACGGGCGCGACGAGGAATACGTGGTCTGCGCCCTGCTCCACGACATTGGCGATACCCTGGGTTCCTATAACCACCCGGATATCGCCGCCGCCATTCTCAAGCCCTTTGTCAGCCCGGAAAACCTGTGGATGGTGGAGAAGCACGGGATCTTCCAGGGTTACTACTTCTTCCATCACCTGGGCATGGATCGCCACCTGCGCGAGCAGTTCAGTGACCACCCGCTGTACCAGTACACCGCCGAGTTCTGCGCCAAGTACGACGCCGCCGCCTTCGATCCGGCCTACGAGAGCCTGCCCCTGAGCTTCTTCGAGCCCATGCTGCAACGGCTGTTCGCCCAGCCCCGGCAGTCGCTGTACAAGGCGGCCATGGAGCAGGCCAGCCCGGCCTGAAAAACCGTGTTCGGCCCAGGGCTCAGGCCGGCTCCGCGACTTTCATCCGCTCAGCCTTGAGCAGGGCCTCACGGGCCTGGGCCTCGGCCAGGCGATAGAGTTCGATGCTGCCGTCCCAGTGCTCGATCAGGGCCGTGCAGGACTCCACCCAGTCACCGCAATTGAGGTAATCCACCTCGCCCACCTTGCGGATCTCGGCATGGTGAATATGGCCACAGACCACCCCGTGCAACTCGCGCTTGACGCATTCGTGGGCAATGGCTTCCTCGAAATCGCTGATGAAGCTCACCGCCGTCTTGACCTTGTGCTTGAGGTAGGCCGACAGCGACCAGTAGCCATAGCCATAACGCGCCCGCCAGTGGTTGAGCCAGCGGTTGAGGGTCAGGGTGAATTCGTAGGCCGAGTCGCCGAGAAAGGCCAGCCAGCGGTGATAGCGAGTAATCACATCGAACTGATCGCCGTGGATCACCAGCAGATGACGCCCGTCCGCAGTGACATGCACCGCCTCGTCCACCAGTTGGATATTGCCGAGAATCAGCCTGGAGTAGCGCCGCAGGAATTCGTCGTGGTTGCCGGTGACGTAGATCACCTCGGTACCACGCTTGCTCATGGTCAGCAGGCGCCGGATCACGTTGGTATGGGCCTGGGGCCAGTACATGCCGCCGCGCAGCTTCCAACCATCGATGATGTCGCCCACCAGATAGATGCGATCGGCGTGATAGGCCTTGAGAAAGCGTGCCAGGTGTGCGGCCTGGCAATCCCGGGTGCCCAGGTGCACATCTGAAATCCACAGGGTCCGCACCCGTTGCTTGCGGCTGGGCTTGGCGAGTTCGGCATGGGTCATGGACGCTCTCCTGGATTTTTTGCGAGCTTGCGCCCCAGCGATTAATAGCCCATGACACAAATGCGGCAGTGCGATGACAGCGCGAAACGCCCGACCGCCGGTGTAGACTGGCCGCCTGCCAAGGAGACCGTGATGGGATCTATCCTCACCCTGCGCCACTACACCCATGACCTGATCGCCCACAGCCATGAACATGCGCAACTGGTGTTCGGCCTGCGTGGCCAGCTCGATTTCGAAGTCGAAGGCCAGGGCAGCCAGGTGCAGCAGCAGAGCTTCGTGGTGGTGCCGGCCGGCGCCCGGCATGTCTGCGGCAGCCCCAGCGGCAGCCATTGCCTGGTGCTGGACATACCCGGCGAACACTGGGTTCAGCAATCGTTGGGGGAACATGCAGAGGCCAGTCGGCGTTTGCTCGATGCGCCCCGACACCAGGTCCTGGGGCCGAGCCAGAGCCGCCTGGTCAACTGGCTGGCGGACAGCCCGGTGGACGACCCCTTGATTGCCCAGCAAGGCGCGGTCTTGCTGCTGGCCAGCCTCAATCATCGCGCCGACAGCCAGCCCCGCGAGCGCCGCCTGCCCTATGCCGCCCTGAATGCCCATATCGATCATCACGCCGCCCACCCCTTGCAGGTGGCCGACCTGGCCCGTATCGCCGGGCTGTCCGCTGCCCGCCTGCATGCACGGTTCATCGCCGAGTGCGGGGCCAGCCCCATGGAATACGTGCGACGCCGGCGCTTGCACATGGCCCTGGAACTGTTGCGCGGATCGACCTTGCCCATGGGCGAAATCGCCAGCCGCGTGGGTTACAGCTCCCAGAGTGCCTTTGCCGCGGCGATACTGCGGCAGTACGGCCACTCGCCGCGCCAACTGCGCCAAGGGGCAGACGCTAGTCCCTCGACAAAAAACGCCAGGATCGCGACAGACCAACAGGCCGCCCCGCCCGTAGACTGAACCCATTGCCGCCTAAGGCCATTACTGCCCGTCTTGTGGTTAAGGATAAAAATGACTCCGCGTACCGCCCTTGGCGCCTTGCATATCGGTGCCCTGATGTTCGGCCTGACCGGTGTATTCGGTAAGCTCGCCGCCGCTTCGCCCGCGGTCATCGTCTTCGGCCGTGCAGCCTTTGCCGTGCTCGCCCTGGGCGTCTTCGCCCGCCTGGCGAGCAACACCCCCTGGCAGAAACTGGCCGCCACCGATTGGCGGCGCCTGCTGCTCAGCGGCCTGCTGCTGGCCGGGCACTGGGTGAGTTTCTTCGTGGCGGTGAAGGTCGCGGGGGTGGCTATCGCGACCCTGGGCTTTGCCAGCTTTCCGGCGTTCACGGTGATTCTCGAAGGCCTGATCTTCCGCGAGCGGATCCGCTTCAACGAAATGCTGTTGGTGCTGCTGGTCAGCATCGGCCTGGTGCTGGTGACCCCGGACTTCGACCTGGCCAGCCAGGCCACCACCGGCCTGCTCTGGGCCGTGGGCTCGGGCCTGCTGTTTGCGCTGCTGTCACTGAACAACCGTGCCAGCTCCGGGCGGATCCCCGCGGTGCAGGCGGCGCTCTGTCAAAACGTGGTGGTCGCCCTGTGCCTGTTGCCGGTGGCGGCTCCCGAGCTTGGCCAGGTGCGGGCCATGGACTGGCTGTGGATCAGCCTGCTGGGAATTTTCTGCACCGGTCTGGCCCACAGCCTGTTTGTCGCCAGCCTGGCAGTGATCAAGGCGCGCACCGCAGCGGTGGTGTTTGCCCTGGAACCGGTCTACGGAATTACCGTGGCCTGGTTGCTGTTCGGCGAAAACCCGACCCTGCGCATGTTGTTCGGTGGGGCCTTGATCATCGTTGCCATCGTGGTTTCAAGCCGCCTGTCGGCGGGTTCGGGCAGCAAGGCAGCCACGGCTGAAGCCGGCTCTCACTGAGTACGGTCGTTGTGGCCCAGGTCGCGCTCGGGGTCGATCTGGTCGCGAACCCGCTGCTTCAGCACCTTGGCCTCGGGAAAGCCACCATCGGCCTTGCGTTCCCAGATCTGCACGCCATCGCAGGTGATGCGAAAGGCCCCGCCGGTTGCCGGCTCCAGGGACACCTTGCCCAGGTCGTCGCTGAAGGTGCTCAACAGCTCCTGGGCCAGCCACGCCGCCCGCAGTAGCCACTGGCATTGGGTGCAATAGGTGATGATCACTTCGGGTTTACGTTCAGTCATGGTACGGCCGACTCCTGGATTCAAGGGCGTCGTTATAATAGCCGGCTTTATCGCCCGCCCCGAGAACCGTAATGCGCCGCCTGCTGTCCTGCCTGTTCCTCTGCCTGCTGCCCTTGCTTGCTCAATCTGCCGAAGCGCCACGACCGAAAATCGGCCTGGTGCTGTCTGGGGGCGCCGCCCGCGGCCTGGCCCACATCGGGGTGCTCAAGGCCCTGGAGGAACAGGGCATCCGCATCGACGCCATCGCCGGCACCAGCATGGGCGCGGTGATCGGCGGGCTGTATGCCTCGGGCTACAAGATCGACGAGCTGGAAAAGCTTGCGCTGAACATCGACTGGCGACAGGCCTTGTCCGATGCCCCGCCCCGGGAAGACGTGCCGTTCCGGCGCAAGCAGGACGACCGGGATTTTCTGGTCAAGCAGAAGCTCAGCTTCCGCGACGATGGCAGCCTGGGCCTGCCGCTGGGGGTGATCCAGGGACAGAACCTGGCACTGCTGCTGGAAAGCAAGCTGGCCCACGCCAGCGATACCCGTGACTTCGACAAGCTGCCGATCCCCTTCCGGGCCGTGGCCACCGATATCGCCAGCGGCGAGAAAGTGGTGTTTCGCAAGGGCCACCTGCCCCAGGTGATCCGCGCCAGCATGTCGATCCCGGCGGTCTTCGCACCGGTGGAACTGGATGGCCGTCTGCTGGTGGACGGCGGCATGACCGATAACATTCCCCTGGACGTGGCGCGGGACATGGGAGTCGACATCGCCATCGTGGTGGACATCGGCACACCGCTGCGTTCGCGCAAGCAACTCAATACCGTGGTCGACGTGCTCAACCAGTCCATCACCCTGATGACCCGGCGCAACTCGGAGGTGCAACTGGCGGCACTGCACAAGGACGACGTGCTGATCCAGCCAGCGCTGTCGAGCTTTGGCGTTACCGACTTTGGCCGGGCCCAGGAAATGATCGACGCCGGCTACCGCGCCACCCGTATCCTCGACGCGCGCCTGGCCCGTCTGCGTCCGGCCCATGCGCTGGATGCCGAACTGACCGCTGCGCGCCAGCCCAGCCAGCGCACTCCGATCATCAGCGCGATCAAGGTGGAAAACGACTCCAAGGTCGGCGACGAAGTGATCCGCTACTACATCCGCCAGCGCATCGGCGAGCCGCTGGACCTGGGCCGCCTGGAAACCGACATGGGCACCCTGTACGGCCTGGATTTCTTCGAACAGGTGCAGTATCGCGTAGCCCACAAGGGGCAGGACAACACCCTGGTGATCAGCGCCCGGGGCAAGCGCAGTGGTACCGACTACCTGCGCCTGGGGCTGAACCTGTCCGATGACATGCGTGGCGACAGCGCGTTCAATATCGGCGCCAGCTACCGCATGAACGGCATCAACAGC
The DNA here is from genome assembly GCF_052665325.1 of Pseudomonas sp. 8(2025). Lineage (NCBI taxonomy): Bacteria > Pseudomonadati > Pseudomonadota > Gammaproteobacteria > Pseudomonadales > Pseudomonadaceae > Pseudomonas > Pseudomonas sp. 8(2025). Next base: position 199,561 of record NZ_JBQOIE010000013.1, read on the forward strand.
CTGGGTGCAGAATGGCTGACCCGGGTGCAGATCGGTGATCAGCAGGAACTCTACAGCGAGTTCTACCAGCCACTGGATGCCGGTTCACGCTACTTCATTGCGCCCTTCATCGCCGCCGAAGCGCAGAACGTCGAGGCGGTGCTGGACAACGACCCGATCGCCGAATATCGCGTGGAACGCTACGGTTTCGGGCTCAACCTAGGGCGCCAGATCGGCAACAGCGGCGAAGTGCGTTTCGGCGTCGGCGAGGCCTGGGGCAAGGCCGATGTGCGCATCGGCGACCATAACCTGCCCAGCGAAAACTTCAACGAAGGCTACTACCAGTTGCAGTACTCCTTCGACTCGCTGGACAACGTCTACTTTCCTCACTCCGGCGAAGACATCAAGCTGAGCCTGCGCCAGTTCGAACCGAGCCTGGGTTCGGACAATCGCTACCGGCAGTGGGAGTTCAAGCTGGACAAGGCGCTGAGCAGCGGCCCCAATACCTTTGTCCTAGGCGGTCGCTATGGCCGGACCCTGGACAACGCCGACGTGGTGACGTCCAGCTTCCTGCTCGGTGGAGCTCGACAACTGTCCGGTTTCCGTCAGGACGCCCTCTCCGGGCAGAACATCAGCCTGGCTCGCGCCGTGTACTTCCGTCGCCTGACACCGCGCTCCTATCTGCCCCTGGACTTTCCACTGTACCTGGGAGGCTCGCTGGAGCGGGGCCGGGTGTGGAACAACGACAATGCCTTCGACAGCGGCTACATCAACGCGGCGAGCATCTTTCTCGGCTTCGACACGCCGCTGGGGCCGCTGAACTTCAGCTACGGCTTCAACGACGACAACCAGAAAGCCCTGTCACTGAATCTGGGCCAGACCTTTTGACAGGCACGCAAAAAACGCCCCTGGGCGCAGCAGGCTTGAATTCAGAATGGCAGAGGAACAAGACAAACCGGGGTCAGGCAACCCCGGTTGAAGGCGTCAGGATTTTTCCAGATTGGCCAGGATGCGCTCATGAACGCGAATGCAGACCCGCAGGTCTTCTTCGTCAACGCCAACGAACAGCTCATGACGCAAGGCGGTGGCGATGGTTTCGATCTGTTCGATCAAGGGCCGGGCGGACGGACAGAGAACGATTTTCTTCGCCCGGCGATCTTCCACCACCGACTGGCGCTGAACCAGGCCCTGGGTTTCCAGGCTGTCCAGCAGCCGGGCCAGGGTCGGCCCTTCTACGCCGACGCTTTGCGCCAGCTCGCGCTGAGTGGGCGCCTCTTCGAAGCGGGCCAAATGCAACAGCACCAGCCAGCGGGCCTGGGACAGGCCGAGCCCCGCCAGGCGGCGGTCCAGTTCGGCACGCCAGCCGCGAGACATATGCGCCAGCTGCATACCAAAACGGTGTTCATCGGTTAACGGCATAAAACACTCATGATCAGACTGAAAATAAAGAAAAACTAATTATTAGTCAGCTAAGCATGCCCCTTGCCCGGAGGCAAGGCCTGTAAGGGACTGAATCGTTACAACATTGACGCACCCCTTCACATTTCAAACTCCGACTCCAAGGCCGCACGTACGCAATACAGCACCCCTTCCGGCACCCTTCCGGCAAACACCGGGATAACCTCGGCTACTGGCGGCAACTCGCCCTCGCCGTCGAGGAACGCATCCTGGATCTCTCCCAGCAGGTCTTCCGGCAAGTCCAGGGCCTGTTCCAGCGACAGCTGCTGCTTGCCGATGGCTTCGGCGAGCAGGGTGTAGACGTTCTTTTCCGTGCACTGCAACTGGCCGGCGATCTGCACCGGAGTCATCCCCGCGCGAGCCAGGGTGATCAGTTCATGGCGCAGGTCGGCAACCACTTTCGGCGCCTCGACACCGCCGCCGAGGACTTCGAGGAAGGCTGCGCCATAACGCTCCAGCTTGCGCGCACCCACGCCGCTGACCTCGGCCATTTCGGCCATGGAGCCGGGCTGGCTGCGGAGCATTTCGAGCAAGGTGGAATCGGGAAAAATGACATAAGGCGGCACCCCATGTTCTTCCGCCAGCTTGCGTCGCAGGGCCCGCAGCGCTTCCCACTGCTCGCGCTCCTCGCCCCGTACCAGCTGGCTGGCCTGGCTGGTGCTGCTCTTGGGGGTGGTTTGCGGCTTGAGATCACGACGCAACTCCAGGGTCACTTCGCCCTTGAGCAGCGGGCGGCAGCTGTCGCTCAGGCGCAGGCCGCCATAACCTTCCAGATCGATGTCGGCCAGGCCGCGGGCCACCAACTGGCGGAACAGCGAGCGCCATTCGCCTTCGCTGCGGGCCTTGCCGACACCAAATACCGACAGGTGCTGATGGCCGAAACTGCGGACCTTTTCCGTGTCCTTGCCCAGCAGCACATCCACCAGGTGACCGACGCCGTAGCGCTGGCCAGTGCGATAGATCGCCGACAGCGCCTGGCGTGCCGGCTCGGTGGCGTCCCAGGTCTGTACCCCATCGACGCAGTTGTCGCAGTGACCGCAGGGTTGCGGCATGTCTTCATCGAAATAGGCCAGCAGGGTCTGGCGCCGGCAACGGGTTTCCTCGCACAGGGCCAGCATCGCATCGAGCTTGTGCTGCTCAAGACGCTTGTGGCGCTCGTCGCCCTCGGAGTTCTGCAGCATCTGCTTGAGCATCAGCACGTCCTGCAGCCCGTAAGCCATCCAGGCGTCTGCCGGCAGGCCGTCACGGCCGGCGCGACCGGTCTCCTGGTAGTAGGCTTCCAGCGACTTGGGCAAGTCCATGTGGGCCACGAAGCGCACGTTGGGCTTGTCGATGCCCATGCCGAAGGCAATGGTGGCCACCATGATCAGGCCTTCTTCGTTGAGGAAGCGCTTCTGGTGATAGGCCCGCAGCTCATTGGGCAACCCGGCATGGTAGGGCAGCGCGGTGAAACCCTGTTCGCAGAGAAATGCAGCCACTTCGTCGACCTTTTTGCGCGACAGGCAATAGACGATCCCGGCATCGCTGCGCCGCTCGTTGAGGAAGGCCTGCAACTGCTTGCGTGGCTGCTCCTTGGGCACGATGCGATAGAAGATGTTCGGCCGGTCGAAGCTGGAGAGAAAACGCTCGGCGTCCTGCAGGTGCAGGCGATTGACGATCTCTTCCCGGGTGCGCTTGTCAGCCGTGGCGGTCAGGGCAATGCGCGGCACCTGGGGGAACATTTCCGCCAGTTGCCCCAATTGCAGGTATTCGGGGCGGAAGTCGTGGCCCCACTGGGACACACAGTGGGCTTCATCAATCGCGAACAAGGCGATTTCCAAGCTCTGCAGAAACGCCAGCATGCGCGGCTGGACCAGGCGCTCGGGGGCCAGGTAGAGCATCTTCACTTCGCCGCGCCGGATGCGCGCGGCCAGGTCACGCTGCTGCTCGGGGCTGAGGGTGGAGTTCAGGGCTGCCGCTGCGACACCGAGTTCCTCCAGGGTCGCAACCTGGTCGTCCATCAGCGCGATCAGCGGCGAAACCACCACCGCCAGCCCTTCGCGAAGTAGCGCCGGGACCTGGAAACACAGCGACTTGCCACCACCGGTGGGCATCAGTACCAAGGCATCGCCGCCGCTGGCCACGCGCTCAATGATCGCACCTTGGCGACCACGGAAACTGTCGTAGCCGAAGATGTCCTTGAGGACGCGTTGAGCCTGTTCGAGCATGAAAAACTCCAAAAATCGCTGAAATCCCTGGGGGCAGACTGGACGAAAAGCCGGCACGCTTCACCGACATTTGCGTTAGCGGACTTGTCCGGAACAGACGGCCAGCCTGCAGGGCATCACAAAACGCGCGAGTATACCCGACCCCTTCCCGGCAGAGGGCACCGACAATGGACCGCTGGTAACCTTTAGAACCGCTCAAATCGGCACCGCGGCTGGCTTGAGCGCGCAAGAAAGCCTAGAATTCAGCATCGTTTATTCCCCAAGGTAGCCGTCAATGTCCTTCGCTGAGCAACTAACCCGCCTGCAAGTCTTCCTCGATGCAGATGATCTGCACGACGAGGCGCTGGACTACGTGGCCGCTCACGGCTACCTGACCGCGCTGTCCATCTGCTCGGAAAGCGTTCCGGACCGTGAATGGATCGACGCCCTGTTCGCCGAAGAGCCGCACTACCGTGACGACGCCGAACGCGAAGCCATCGAGTCGACCCTGCTGGCCCTCAAGGCGCACATCGCCCGCCAACTGGCTTCCGACGAAGAATTCGAGCTGCCCTGCGAACTCGACCTGGGCGAGGACCCGGACGACTCCGACCTGCGCGGCTGGTGCATCGGCTTCATGGAAGGCGTGTTCCTGCGTGAAGCGGCCTGGTTCGAAACCGCCGAGGAAGAAGTCAGCGAGATGCTGCTGCCGATCATGGTGGGTTCCGGCCTGTTCGACGAACAGCCGGAGTTCTCCGACATCGCCAGCGATGCCAACCTGATGGACGACATGATCGTGCAGATCCCCGAAGCGCTGACCGCGCTGTACCTGCTGTGCAACGCCCCCGACGAAAAACCTGCACTGCTCAAGCCGCGCCACCACTGAGCCGCTGCCTATGGCCAAGCCCATAGGCCAACGCCCCCTGCTATGGCGTTACGTTCTGCTGGCCATCGGCTGGTCGAGCGTAGCGCTGGGGGTAGTGGGTATCTTCCTCCCTGTATTGCCTACCACGCCTTTCCTGCTGCTGGCAGCCGCCTGCTTTGCCCGTAGCTCGCCACGCTTCTACCAATGGCTGGTGCAACACCCGCGCCTGGGTCCGTGGATCCGCGACTATCTCGACGGCAACGGCATTCCGCTCAAGGGCAAGGTCTACGCCATCGGCCTGATGTGGTTGAGCATCGGTTTCTCCTGCTATCTGGTGCCATCGCCCTGGGCCCGGGGCTTCATGCTGACCAGCGCAGTACTGGTGAGTCTCTATATCCTGCGGCAGAAGACCCTGCGGCGCTCCTGAAGGTTTGTGGGGTGGCCGGCAAGCGCGGGGCCACCGCGCACCATCGCCGCCTGCGGCAGCGGCGCCAGACTCGGGAGCGGTCAGGATTTGGCGTGGTTGCGCTGGTAGGTGTCTTCGCCCATCGCGGCAATCTGCCCTTCGATCAGGGCCTCGAAAGGCCGCAATAGCGGCTCGAACGAAGCAGGAGCTTCAAGTACCTGCAATGCCTGAACGATCGCTTCCACAGTGGACAAGGCTCCCGGCCCCGGGGCCTTGCGCAGGCGATAGCGAGACTCCACCGCGCTCGCCAGGGTCACCCGTGGCAGCGCCGCCAGCAACGGATTGAGGTGCAGCAACTTGCGCGCCTTGCGCCAGGTGCCGTCGGGCACCACCAGCAGCAGCGGTGCATCCGTCTCGGCATAGGCCTGCAATGGCCGGGCATCATCCGCCGGGAACAGCAGGCATGCTCGATATCCGGGCTGGTCGAGCAACGCCGGCAGCTCCTCGAACACTTCCCCCACCACCAGTTCGGCGTTGTTCAGCCCCAGCGCCGCCAGACGTGCGGTGTTCAAGGCATGATTGACCTCACTGGGATGCTGTAACAACAGCACTCGGGTGCGGCTGGGTAACCGGGGAATCAGCGGGCACAGACAATGGCCCGCAGGGCGCAGGCAACGCTCGCAGCGTGCTCGAGACATGGGACCTCCTTATGACTGGTTGAGCTGGGCCTTGAGCAGGTCGCGAAAGGTCTGGATCAGCGGCTCTCGACCGCGTCCGCGACGCATGATCATGGAGAACGGCGCCTGGTAGCCAAAGGTTGCCGGCAGCAGCACCCGCAAGTCGCCCTTGTCCGCCCAGGCCTGGGCGTAATGTTCCGGCAGGTAGCCGATGTAGGCGCCGGACAGCACCAGGATCAACTGCGCCTCCATGCTCTCCACCGTCGCCGCACTGTGCTTGAAGCCGTGCCGGGCCAGTTCGGCCTGGCTCCAGTAGCCGCGGCCGACCATGCGTTGCTGGGTGATCACCTGCTCGGGAATGCGCCGCTCGCTGTACAGCGGGTGACGGTTGCTGCAATACAGCCAATGCTGCTCGCGGTACAGCGGCATGTACACCAGGCCGCTCATGCGCGTGGAAAAGGCACCGATGGCCAGGTCCAGGCGATTGTCCTGCACCCCCAGCTGCAACTCGTGGGGGCTCATCACCGACAGGTGCAGGTGCACCGCCGGATGCTCCTGGCTATAGGCGCCGATGGCCTCGGCGAACGGCAGGGCCTTATCGCTCACCGTGGAGTCGATCACCCCCAGGTTCAAGGTGCCGCGAAGCTCGCCCTTGAGGGCTGCGGCGTACTGTTCGAAACCTTCCAGCTCGCCCAGCAGGCGCAGGGTTTCCTGGTGGAACAGCTCGCCCTTGCTGGTCAGGCTGAAACCGCCCCGGCCACGGTGGCAGAGCACCAGGCCCAGGGATGCCTCCAGCTGGCTCATGTAGGTGCTGATGGCCGAGGTGGAAAGATTGAGTTCGTGCTGGGCGTTGGCGAACCCCTGATGCCGCACCACGCTGACGAAGATGCGCAATAGTTTCAGATCAGGTAAAGCGTTGGCCATGACAGGCTCCGATAACAGGCAAAACGACAACGTCCCTGCGGCGAGGGTGCGGGTTCTCGCCGAGCGGCAAAGCAATCCCGATGGCCTCCATGCCCGCTTTCAATCCAACCCTGCAACCCGGATAACGGTGGCTGCACCACCGGACGGGAGCAAGCTCCCTCGCCACCAAGGGCCTGGGGAGCAGCGCGGGAGTCTAGCGCGCCATCGGCCATTAGTTTAGAAAAATCTGAACTAAGTATTTGTTCGTAGCGATTCTTTCCCCGCACTACATTTCGCAGAATCGGCCCCACTCGGTTGCTCGGGCAGGATTCGCTGCGCCGTCGACCCCATAAATATAAAACAACGATGAGGCCTATCCCGTGGACAAGATTCTCCACCAACCACTGGGCGGCAACGAAATGCCGCGCTTCGGCGGCATCGCCACCATGATGCGTCTTCCCCATCTGCAATCCGCTGCCGGCCTGGACGCTGCGTTCGTCGGCGTGCCCCTGGACATCGGCACCTCGCTGCGTGCCGGCACCCGTTTCGGCCCGCGGGAAATCCGTGCCGAATCAGTCATGATCCGCCCTTACAACATGGCCACCGGTGCTGCCCCGTTCGACTCGCTGTCGGTGGCCGACATCGGCGACGTAGCGATCAACACCTTCAACCTGCTGGACGCGGTGCGCATCATCGAAGAAGCCTATGACGGCATCCTCGAACACAACGTGATTCCCCTGACCCTGGGCGGCGACCACACCATCACCCTGCCGATCCTGCGGGCCATCCACAAGAAACACGGCAAGGTCGGGCTGGTGCACATCGATGCCCACGCCGATGTCAACGACCACATGTTCGGTGAGAAGATCGCCCACGGCACCACCTTCCGCCGCGCCGTGGAAGAAGGCCTGCTGGACTGCGACCGCGTGGTGCAGATCGGCCTGCGCGCCCAGGGCTACACCGCCGAAGACTTCAACTGGAGCCGCAAGCAGGGCTTTCGCGTGGTCCAGGCCGAAGAATGCTGGCACAAATCCCTGGAGCCCTTGATGGCCGAAGTCCGCGAGAAAGTCGGCAACGGCCCGGTGTACCTGAGCTTCGACATCGACGGCATCGACCCGGCCTGGGCCCCAGGCACCGGCACCCCGGAAATCGGTGGCCTGACCACCATCCAGGCCATCGAGATTGTCCGTGGCTGCCAGGGCCTGGACCTGGTGGGCTGCGACCTGGTGGAGGTTTCGCCGCCTTATGACACTACCGGCAATACCTCGCTGCTGGGCGCCAACCTGCTGTACGAAATGCTCTGCGTGCTGCCTGGCGTCGCCCATCGCTGAGACTCAGCACATGCTGCGCGCCGCCAGACCGTTTGCGGCGCAAAGCGGTACTACCCGCTTCATCTTTACCCCGTCCTCGACTGCTGTTGCGCAATGCCTGCCAGGCATTAGCCGGGCCGATGACGGGCCAAGGATGGTTCCGAGGTGCGGTGACGCATCCCGGACAACGCCGTCGTCCGCCCACAAGGAGACGGCGCCGGATTGACTCATGACGTAGCCACGAAGCTGCGCATGCAAGGGGAGCAAGACTTCAGCCAGGAACGCGAAACCATTGGGTCTCGCACAAAACAACAAGGCCTCTGGCTGGCCTGTCACAACCATTTGTCCGCTGTGCCGGAAGGGCTGCCACCCCCTTAGCCAATGTGATCGGAGCAGATCATGAATAACAACAAAGAAAAAAACCCTAGCAACATCGCAACCAACAGGATCGGACAGATCCTCGAGCACCAGCGCGACACCAGGCCTTGCGACCTGTTTCGCCTGCCCCCCGGCCTGGCCAGCACCGCCATCGCCACTCTCGAAACTGCGCACTCCAGCATGGCCAGCCGCTGTACCAGCGGGCTGCTGGCAAGTCGCGCGCTACTGCCCGGATAACCTCCTGGAGCGGCCGGCCTCGCGATAGAGCCCCTGGGTCTTGCACAAGACTTGACCCCGCCTTCGCTGAGCAGCCAGCACCTGCATGAACCGTTTGTTTCACATAAAAAAGATAATCGGAGACACGCCACCATGGCTTTAGATCTATTTGTCGTACTCATCTATGCCGCCGGCATGCTCGTACTCGGCTACTACGGCATGCGCAAGGCCAAGACCCACGAGGACTACCTGGTGGCCGGCCGCAACCTGGGCCCGACCCTGTACATGGGCACCATGGCCGCCACGGTCCTGGGCGGTGCCTCCACCGTCGGCACCGTGCGCCTGGGCTATGTCCACGGCATTTCCGGTTTCTGGCTGTGCGCCGCCCTGGGGGCGGGGATCATTGCCCTGAACCTGCTGCTGGCCAAGCCGCTGCTCAAGCTGCGCATCTTCACCGTCACCCAGGTGCTGGAGAAGCGCTACAACCCCATGGCCCGCCAGGCCAGCGCAGTGATCATGCTGGCCTACGCGCTGATGATCGGGGTGACTTCGATCCTCGCCATCGGCACCGTTCTGCAAGTGCTGTTCGGCCTGCCGTTCTGGGTTTCGGTTTTGCTGGGCGGCGGCGTGGTGGTGGTGTACTCGGCGATCGGCGGCATGTGGTCGCTGACCCTGACCGACATCGTCCAGTTCGTGATCAAGACCGTGGGCCTGATGTTCATCCTGTTGCCGATCTGCCTGTACCGCGTAGGCGGCTGGGATGAGTTGGTGGCCAAGCTGCCAGCGTCCAGTTTCAGCTTCACCGCCATCGGCTGGGACACCATCATCACCTACTTCATGATCTACTTCTTCGGCATCCTGATCGGCCAGGACATCTGGCAACGGGTGTTCACCGCCAAGACCGAGAAAGTCGCGCAATACGCCGGCACCCTGGCGGGCTTCTACTGCATCCTCTACGGCCTGGCCTGCGCCCTGATCGGCATGGCCGCCCATGTTCTGCTGCCGGACCTGGACAACGTCAACAACGCCTTTGCCGCCATCGTCAAAGCCTCGCTGCCGGACGGCATCCGTGGCCTGGTGATCGCTGCGGCGCTGGCCGCCATGATGTCCACCGCCAGCGCCGGCCTGCTGGCCGCCTCCACCACCCTGACCGAAGACCTGCTGCCAAGGCTGCGCGGCGGCAAGCAATCGAGCCTGGGGATCAACCGCCTGTTCACCTTCCTCACCGGCATCTTGGTGCTGGGCATTGCCCTGGTGGTCAACGACGTGATCAGCGCCCTGACCCTGGCCTACAACCTGTTGGTGGGCGGCATGCTGATCCCGCTGATCGGCGCCATTTTCTGGAAACGCGCCACCACTGCCGGCGCTATCGCCAGCATGGGCCTGGGCTTCGTCACGGCTCTGGCCTTCATGTTCAAGGACGGCCTGGATGCCAACACACCGATCTACTACAGCCTGGCCGTGGGCCTGGTGAGTTTCGTGGTGGTAAGCCTGGCCTCCCGGCGCCCTGCGCCCCTGGCCAACGCAATCTGACGTGAAGCCGGAGGTCTGAAGCTTTTCTTCGACGGGTGCGGCGTCGGTGGCCGCACCCGTTTTTTTTCGCCTGGCAAAAGCCTCGCGGCACCGACGGGCAAAGCCCTCAGCCATTTTCGTCAGGACCATGAATGGACGAATGGTTACCCCGCCGGAAAAAAACCTGTGCTGTACTCAGATCCAGCGACGACTGTTCCCGCAGGAAAACAGTACAAGGATCGCTGGCCGCCTCAGTGCACGCTATCGCTTCACCCTTGGATGGGGTCATAAAACAATAAGAGCCTCTCCCTGCCCCGAGGTGTTTATGGACCGTTTCTCCATCCAGCAAAGCATCCGTCATGCCATCGATGCACAAATGGCCCAGAAGTGGCCAACCCCGCCCTGCCAGGCCCGCGAACACGACACCTACTCCCTGGACCTCAAGGCCCTGCTGCACAGCCTGGAGCGAGAGTTCAACATTCGCCTGGATCCCGACCGCGACCTGTATCGAATCAGCAGCATCAGCGAGCTGAGCCTGTTCATCCTGGAAAAGACCCGCGCCGACGCTGCCCGTCCCGCCTGACCTGCTGTCGTATCGGGAGCAACGCAGATGAATCGGGCCCAAGCGCGCGCGGCAGTGCACCTGCTCATTCGCCACTGGCTGGATGAGCCTGTGGATTTCGATGACCAGAGCGGTCTCTCTGAACTGGGGCTGGACAGGGATGATATCGAGGCGCTGCTGTGGCGCCTGGAGGACAGGTTCGACCTGGGTGTCTTGCCCCGTGAAGAGCAGCGAGCGCTAGGGCAGCTGGAAAGGGTGGATGACCTGGTGCAATGGTTATTGGAAAAGGCCCGGCAAAACCAGGATTGACCCGATTGCCCCAGGCCTGTGGCCCAGCGACTGCCGGCTAGAAAACATCCGCGAGAGCCGGAGCCTGCACTCCGCTCTCGCCTCTGCTTCAGCGACGACGTTGTTGACGGCGCCGCAGCTCTTCGTCGGTAGGAATCGGCACCGGTTGCAGCGGTGGCTCGATCAGGCCCAGTGCGACGCCAAGGTCGTGCAGCCAGCTTTGCAGTTTGTCTTTCATAGTGCCCCCTCAGGGTCGTGCCGAGCGGCGATACTGCGCCGCCTCAAGCAGATAATAGCCCTATCTTTTCCAGCGCGCTGCTGCGCAATGGCAATGAACTGTTACTGGATTAAAGCCAATGGCCATTGGGTGCTCAAGCATGGGCCCGCGCCTGCTGCGCAAGCTGCACGCCAGCGCCCTGTTGCAGCTCGATCCAGGCATTGAGGTTGGCCCCGACCATGCCCTTGCGCCACATCAGCCAGGTAGTGGCACGGGCAAAAGGCTCGGCCAGGGCATGCACCGCCACGCTTTCGCGCCCCGGCAGGCTGTCGAGCATCGACTGAGCCATCAGCGCCACCCCGGAACCGGCGATCACACAGGCCAGCATGCCCTGATAGGACTCGATCTCCATGGCCCGCCCCATCGCGGCGTGGTAGTGGGCAAACCAGGATTCCAGACGCATGCGATAGGAGCATCCCTGGCGAAAGGTGAACACCGCACGGCCCTCCACGTCCCGGGCCGTACGCACCGGCGGATGGTCGGCTTCGCTGATCAGTACCAGGGTCTCGTCGCACAGGGGCACGCCATCCAGGCCTGCCAGCTCCAGCGGCCCGTCCACCAGGGCTGCATCCAGGCGCCCGGTGAGCAAGCCTTCGAGCAACTCGCCGCTGGGCCCGGACTGCACCTGCAGGTTCACCGCCGGATAAGCCCGGTGATAACGCGCCAGCAACGCAGGCAAGTGAATCGCCGCGGTGCTGTACATGGTGCCCAGGACAAACTCCCCGGCCGGCTGACCGCCCTGCACCGCGGCATGGGCCTCGTCGTGCAAGGCGAACAGGCGCGCGGCGTAATCCAGCAGCACCTTGCCCGCCGGCGACAACTGCAGGCGCTGACGCTCGCGCAGGAACAGTTCGACCCCCAGTTGCTCCTCCAGTTGCTTGAGCCGGGTCGAGAGGTTCGACGGCACTCGGTGCAGGCGCTCGGCGGCGCGAGTGATGGAGCCTTCCTCGGCCACGGCCTGGAAGATGCGCAATTGGCTGAACTCCATGACTTTCTCCAAAACTGAACAAGTTACTCAATATTATTCATTTTTAAAGAAAGTCAATCAGCCCTAGCCTGACGGTCATTGTCCCCATCGATGGAAAGCCGACCATGTCTCCCCTGCTCCGCCTGCTCGCCAGCTTCATTGCCCTGATGATGGCCATGGGCATTGGCCGCTTCGCCCTGACCCCGCAACTGCCGCACCTGATCAGCGAAGGCCAGGTCGACCTGACCGCCGCCGGGCTGATTGCCGCCGCCAATTACCTGGGCTATTTCCTCGGAGCCCTGGACGCCATGTTCGCCCGGCGTCCGGCCCAGGTGCGCCTGCGCCTGCTGGGCGGCTTGTGGCTGTGCGTGCTGCTGACCCTGGCCTCGTTCTGGGCCCAGGGCTTCTGGCCGCACCTGCTGCTGCGCTTCGGCACCGGGGTGGCCAGCGCCTGGGTGCTGGTGATGATCACGGCCCTGAGCCAACCCCTGGCCCAGGCGGCGGGCCGGCCACGCCTCGGGGCCCTGGTATTCGCCGGCCCGGGGCTGGGCATCATGCTCACCGGGCTACTGGCCCTGGGCTCCAATCTTCTGGGGCAAAGCTCGGCCAACCTGTGGCTGCTGTATGCCGCGGTCGCCTTGTTGATGCTGCTGGTGATCCTGCCGATCCTGCCCCCGGCCTCGGCGCGCCCCAGTGGCGAAACGCAGAGCGCCTGCGCCACTGAGCACAGCGTGGCGCGCCTGGGGCTGGTCTACGCCCTGTATGGCGTGGGCTACATCATCCCCGCGACCTTCCTTTCGCAGATGGCCAATGCGCGCTTCCAGGGCCAGTGGCAGGCCGACCTGTTCTGGCCCGGTTTCGGCCTGGCCGCGGCCGTGGGCGTGGCCCTGGCCAGCCTGCGTCGGCACACCCCGCACAGCACCCGGCAATGGCTGATGGCGACCTTGTGGCTGCAGGCCGCCGGGGTCTTTGCCTGCCTGCTGGGCAGTGGCCTGGGGCTGGTATTGGGCGTGTTGCTGTGCGGCACGCCGTTCCTGGCCTGCATGCAGTTGGTGATGCAGCGCTCCCGGGAACTGGCGCCGCAGTCGGCCCAGCGCAACGCCGGCCTGCTCACTGCCTGCTTTGCCGTGGGCCAGTTGAGCGGCCCGTTGCTGGCCGCCCTGAGCAGCCACTTCAGCGGCGACCTGCAACTGGCGCTGGTGGTGGCGGGCTGCGGCTTGCTGATCGGCGCCAGCCTGCTCTGGCAACTGCGACCAAGGGCACAGCGCTGTGCGGTCGTCTCGTGAAGCGCGGGCTACAACAAGCGCTGGATCCGCCGCCGCAGCCACTGTTCGGCGCTGACGAAGGTAATACCCAGCAGCACCAGCATTGCCCCCAGCACGAAGTTGAGGCTCAAGGGCTCGTCCAGTAACAGCACGCCGAAGGTCACGCCGAACATCGGGGTCATGAAGGAAAACACTGCCAGGTTCGCCGCCAGATAACGCCGCAGCAGCCAGAACCAGGTCAGGTAGCTGAAGAACGATACCACCAGCCCCTGGAACAACACGCTGGCCACCGCTACCGGAGTCAGGCTGACCTGGGTCACCTGGCCGCTGAGCACGGCGATCAGCAACAGGCCGACGAAACCGACGATCAACTGATAGAACAGGGTCAGGGTCGCTGGCGCCTCGGACAGCCGCGAAGCCCGCACCACCACCGTGGTCGCGCCCCAGGCCAGCCCCGCCAGCAATCCCAGAATGTCGCCCAGGAGCATGCGCCGGTCCAGGTTGTCCAGGGAGATCCCGCCGGCAAAGGCAATGCTGATGCCGATAAAGGCCAGGACGATCCCCAACCATTGCAAGGGCCGCAAGCGTTCGCTGGGCAACAGCCAATTGACCCCAAGGGCGGTGAAGATCGGTGCGGTGTAGAGAAACACCGACATGTGCGCGGCACTGGTGAGCTTCAGGCCTTCGGCGATAAACAGGAACTCCAGACCAAACAGAGCGCCGGCCAGCAAGCCGCCGCGCCAGGTACTGGAAACCTGGGACCAGCCGCCTTTCCAGCACATCAGTAGAGCCACCAGCAGCGCCGAGATCCCCGAACGGGCGGCCGCCTGCATGATGGGCGCAATGTCCGCCGCGGCCCACTTGATCATCACCTGCTGCACGCCCCAGATCAGGCACAGCCCCAACATCACCTGCAGGGCAAACCCATCGGCGTTGCGCCGTTCGATGCTCACCGCCATACCTCACATTGATTCAATGACATGACCCCTACCCGAAATATAGAACTGCCGCCGCGCCTGACGGGTCCCCTGGAGCAGACCTAGTTCCCGCCGTTTGCGCCTGGCGCCCAGCGGCAGGCACAGAAGACGCCGAAACTGCAGGCCAGGGCACTGGCCAGCATGCCCCAGGCCATGTCCAGCAGCGCCAGGGAAGCCGACCAGCCCTGCAAGGTCGCCCAGTTGCTCAGGTCATAAGTGCCGTAGGCCACCAGCCCGAGCAGCGCCCCCAGGCACGCAGCCCGGCGCCAGCCGCCCTGCTGCAGGGCGGGCCGCACGGCGAACAGCAGGCAACCGCTAACGTAGAGGAGGTAGAACAGCGCTGCCGGCAACAGCCGTGGCTGTTCCAGCAGCAGCGCCCCCAACTGGGCCCGGTAGGTTTCGCCCATCATCAGCCCCAGCCAGAGCGCGTCGAGTAGCAGGAACGCCAGCAAGGTGGCGAGCCAGGCAACCAGCGTGGTTTTCATAAGCCTCGCCCGCCGCGTGAAGTGAGTCTCAGCTTAGCTCGATACGATCCGCGTGAATGACAATCTGGCCCTGCTTGTAGAGGGCACCGATGGCCTTCTTGAAGTTGCCCTTGCTAACCCCGAACAAACTGCTGATCAAGGCCGGATCGCTCTTGTCGCTGACCGCCAGCGAGCCATCGTTTTCCCGCAACTTGGCGAGGATCTTCGAGTTCAGGCTGGTGGCCGCCTGTTCACCGACAGGTTGCAAACTCAGGCTGATCTTGCCGTCGGCGCGCACTTCCTTGATGAAACCTTTCTCTTGCATCCCCGAGCGCAGGAACTTGAACACTTCGTTCTTGTGGATCAGGCCCCAGTGCTTGTTGTTGATGATGGCCTTGAAGCCCATTTCGGTGGACTCGGCCACCAGCAAGTCGACTTCCTGGCCGGCCTTGTAGTTGGCCGGCGTCTTGTCCAGGTAGCGGTCCAGACGGGCCGTGGCGGTGATACGGCGAGTGTGCTTGTCCAGGTAGACATGCACCACGCAGTATTCGCCGGCGTTCATCTGGCGCTTTTCCTCGGAGTACGGCAGCAGCAGATCCTTGGGCAGCCCCCAGTCCAGGAACACCCCGATACTGTTAACTTCGACGACTTTAAGACTGGCGAACTCACCAACTTGAACTTTCGGCTTTTCGGTAGTTGCGATTAACTTGTCAGCACTGTCCAAGTAAACAAAAACATTCAGCCAGTCTTCATCTTCACTGGGAATGTCCTTGGGGATATAACGATTGGGCAGCAATATTTCGCCGTCTGCCCCACCGTCCAGATACAAACCAAAGTTAGTGTGTTTAACCACTTGCAAACTGTTGTAGCGCCCGACTAAAGCCATTTCCAATACCCTCATTGCGTGGGCGGCATTCTACCTGTTTTCCAGGCCTGCGTTGACGCTCCTGAATCGCCGGCCACGAAATCCTTGATTTTTCTGGCGTTCCCGGCGCTCAACCGGCCGCTCGTCAGGCAAACAGCCGTGCATAGAGCCTTTGCGGAGCACAGCGAGAGGGCATTTTTTTCGATGGGTCCTTAGTTAAAACAGCGACTTAGGAAAATATCCGAAAAATAAACTTAGGAAAAACAGCAGGAAGCGTCTTTCTGTTCCAGGGGATATTTACCAAGCAATTGTCAAGTATTTCTGATAAGATGCCTGGCCAAATTAATTTTCCCGAAAGGTTAAATGGCCGCCATGCGAGTAAAAGCCTCCAACAGCAAAGCAAAACCAGCTCCCGCCGTTGAAACCAGTGAATCGATCAACGAACAGATCGCAGCGTTCCTGAAATCGGGCGGCGAAATCCAGCAGATCGCCAAAGGCGTCAGCGGCCAGACTTTCGGCCCGTCCAAGCAGATCAGCCTGGGCAAGAAGTAACTCCCCCGCGCATTATCCTGGTCCCTTAGCGCTTTGCCCTCAAAGCGCTAGGACTGGCACCCGCTCTCCTCCCCACTACCAGCAAATCGACGAACGGCCTTCAGCCAATGGCATTCGCCGGTATCCTTTACCCCCTCTAGATCAATCGTTTCAGCCGCCTTTCAGGTTGTCGCTCCGCGCAGTTCAGGGAGTGCTGCATGCTCAAATCCGCGTTGCTGGCCTGCAGCCTGCTGTTGGCCTGCCCCATTGCCCATGGGCAAATCTTCCAGCGCGAGCTGGGGGATTTCGACCTCAAGCTGGGCACCAGCCCCAGCCGCAGCATGGCCCAGGGCCTGGTCAAGCCGTCTTCCAGCGGCTCGTTCCACGGCGGCCTCGACCTGAGCCACGACAGTGGCTGGTATGCCGGCCAGTGGGCCCCCAGCATGGGCCTGAGCCCCTCCAGCAAACTGGAGGTGGATTCCTACCTGGGCTTCAAGCAGCCCTTCGACCAGACCCTGGGCTACGAACTGGGAATGATCCACTACAACTACCCGCAGTTGCGGACCCAGGACAGCCAGGAATTCTACGGCGGCCTGACCCTGCTCGGTAGCCGCTTCGGCGCGGCCTTCAGCAATGACCCGGACAAACGCAACAGCACCCTGTTCGCTGACCTGGGCGGCAACGTACCGTTCGGCATTGGCGTCAGCGTCAAATACACCACCCATCAACTGAACAATGGCGTCTCGATCGCCGACGGCGGCTACGTGGCCGGCTTCAATGACTGGTCGATCAAGCTCTCGCGCCCCTGGCTGGGGATCGACCTGAACCTGATCTACAGTGACTCCAGCCTCAGCGGCAACGACTGCAGCGCCTACTCCGGGCATAACCCGCAATGCGACGGCCTGCTTACCTTCAAGGCCGAACGGGCGTTCTACTGAACGTCTGAACTGCGAGGCACCTTCAGGGTTCAGATACAGCAACCCGCACTCGCAAGGACTCGAACATGGCGCGCCGCTGGCACCTCCTCATTCCGCTCCTGATCATCAGCCTGCTGCTGGGCGCCTGTAGCCGGGTCGGCCTGGCCTATCGCAACCTGGATGTGATCATTCCCTGGAACCTCAACGACTACCTGGACATGAACAGCGAGCAGAAGAGCTGGTTCAACCAGCGCCTGCAGCAGCACCTGAGCTGGCATTGCACCACCCAGCTTCCGGGTTACCTGGACTGGCTCGACCGCCTGCAACTGATGGTGCAGAACAACCAGGTCAGCGACCAGGGCTTGCAAGAGCGCACCCGGGAAGCCAAGCAAGCCATCGCCGAAACCGCCCAGCAGATCACCCCGTCCGCCGTGGAGCTGCTCCAGGGTCTGAACGACCAGCAAGTCAAAGAGATGAATTCCGCCTTCGCCAAGGACCTGCAGGAACACCAGGAGCAATACCTCAAGCCGCCGTTGGCGCAACAGATAGAGCAGCGCAGCCAACGCATGAGCAAGCGCCTGAACGCCTGGCTCGGCCCCTTGAGCCCGAGCCAGCAGCAACGGGTGGAACAATGGTCCAGCAGCCTGGGCCAGCAGAACCAGCAGTGGATCGCCAACCGAGCCCACTGGCAGGCGCAATTCAGCGCGGCTGTGGAGCAACGGCAAAACAGCGATTTCCCACAACGTATCGAGCAATTGCTGGTACACCGCGAGAGCTTATGGACGCCGGACTATCGCCAGGCCTACGCCCACACCGAACAGGCCGCACGCAGCCTGCTGGTGGACCTGATGGCACAAAGCACCCCGGCCCAGCGCCAGCGCCTGCTGAAGAAAATCGACGGAGTGCGCAAGGACTTCGCCGAGCTCAAATGCCTGCAGAACGCCCGCCAGGGCTAGGTGCAACCTAAGCGATCTGGGCCTTGGAGGCCATCTGATCGAAGGTCGCCGGATCCAGCGCATCGGCCTGCTCATCCAGCACCTGGCGCGGGTGATCATTGCCCGGGATGCTGCTGTCGATCAGGCACAGCAGGCTGGAACCACGGGGTGTGAGCACGAAGTTCTCGCCATTGCCCCCCTCCTCTTCCGGCCGGCTTTCGATAAAGCCCCGGTCCAGCAGTAACTTTTCGTACTCGGTGGCGGTGACTTTCAGGTCATCCAGATTGCCGGTGGGCTCGCCTTCCGCCGCCTTGGCCGCCGCATGCTGCTCGGCATAGGGTCGCGGAGTGAAGCTGTGGCCGGCGCCGTTCTGCACTTCGTGCAGCAGTCGTTCGATCAGATCCCAGTTATAAGTCGTCATCCTGATTCAACCTCCAGACAAGCGAATGAAATGCCTTCACAAGTTGTGACCGGCAGGCCATTCAGCCGTTCAGGAAATCCACCCCAGGCCGCCGCCCCCTGATCGGAAAACCGCTGGGCGGTTTGTCGATCCACTCCAGCGCCAAACGACTAGCGTGTGTAAGACCCATCGCCCCCACTGCCTTGAGGAGAGATGTCATGTCCGTTACCGAGCATCCCGTGGTCTCCCGGGAACAATGGCTGCAAGCCCGCAAACAGCACCTGATCCACGAAAAAGCCTTTACCCGCCAGCGCGACCAGCTCAGCGCCGAACGCCGGGCGCTGCCCTGGGTAAAAATCGACAAGCCCTATCAGTTTCATGGCCCCGATGGCCCGCTGGGCCTGGCCGATCTGTTTGGCGACCACAGCCAACTGCTGGTCTACCACTTCATGTTTGCCGAAGGTTGGGAGGAAGGCTGCAAGGGCTGCTCGTTCGTCGCCGACCACTTCGATGGCGCCAACCAGCACCTGGCCCACCACGATGTAGCGCTGGTGGCCATCTCCCACGCCCCTTATGCCGAGTTCCAGGCCTTTCGCCAGCGCATGGGTTGGCATTTCGATTGGTATTCCAGCGCCGGCGACGACTTCAACCAGGACTTCGGCGTCAGCCTCAGCACCGAGCAACTGGCCCAGGGCACTGCCAGCTACAACTACGAACAGGCCAGTGGCGATGAGCAGGAGTTGCCCGGGCTCAGCGTGTTCTACCGCAACCCGCAAGGTGAGATATTCCACACCTATTCCACCTATGCCCGCGGGCTGGACCTGTTGCTGGGGGCCTACAACTTCCTCGACCTGACACCCAAGGGGCGCAACGAAGAGCAGATCATGGGCTGGGTCCGGCACCACGATCGCTACCAGGCAACGCCCCAGGGCAAGAGCAGCAGTTGCTGTTGTGACGATTGAGAACCTGTTCGCCGGCAGAACCTGCCGCAGGAGCCAGCTTGCCGGCGAATCGCACTCACAAACGGCACAAATCTGCGGCAGACTGTGACGACCCACCCAGCCAACTAAGCTGTAGACATGAGCGCCGCCTATCACAGCCTCCACGAATACACCCTGCGCATGAGCCGGGTGCTGGAGCATATCGACCAACACCTGGACCAACCCCTGGAGCTGGCGGACCTGGCGCGGGTCGCCCATTTCTCGCCCTACCACTTCCACCGCCTGTTCAGCGCCTGGGTCGGCGAGCCCCTGGGTGCCTACCTGCGCCGCCGACGCCTGGCCTGCGGCGCCTACCTCATGGCCAGCCGCCCCTCGGCCTCAGTGCTGGAAATTGCCCTGGAAGTCGGCTTCGGCTCCGGCGAGGCATTTTCCCGGGCCTTCAAACAGCACTTCTCGGTCTCCCCCAGCACCTGGCGCGATACTGAGCCCAAACGCTGGCACCGCCGCCTGGACGACATCCGCGAACGCCGCCTGCGTGAATTGCGCAATCCTGATCAGACCCACATCCCCGCCTTCGACGATCCTGACGCCTTCATTCACCTGAAGGAAACCGCGATGAAGGTCACCCTGCAGCAACTACCCGCCACCCGCGTGGCCTACCTGCGCTACATCGGCGCCTACGGCCCGGACATTGGCGTTTTCTGGCGCGAAACCGCCGCGCCGTGGATGCTCGAACACCAGCTGTTCAACCGCGTGCGCTACGGCATCGGCCACGACGACCCGGACCTCACCCCCGCCGACAAATGCCGCTACGACGCCTGCGTGGAAGTGCCCAAAGACTTCAAGGCCAGCGCCCCCGCGGTCGTCACCACCCTGCCCGGCGGCCTCTACGCCGTGGCCCACTACCGCGGCCTGGGCCCGGCTATCGCCGATGCCTGGATCGAACTGTGCCGCGACTGGCTGCCCAAGAGCGGCCTGCAATTCGACCCGCGCCCGGCCTTCGAACGCTACCCGGCGGATGCCTTCTACGACGTCAAGACCGGGGAGCTGGAGTGTGAGATCTGCATTCCGGTGAAAAAGCTATAACCCAAAAAGCACGTTGATCCCCCTGTAGGAGCGAGCTCGCTCCTACAATCCCCCCACACACTCACTCAACGAGAAGGAATGGCCGTGATATCGCGAACGATGAACCTCGGCAGAGCACGAATGTAGAAGTTCTCCACATCCGAGTTACCGCTGTTGGTGATCGCCCCCAACATGGTCTTCATATTGCGCAACTGGCCCATGGCCCCGGCAGGCTGCAAACCATCGCGCTCCTGGGCGAAATGCAACACCTCGGCGCCGTCGCGCTTGACCTGCACCTTATAGCCAAAGTCGACACTGGCAAGGATCGTATTGTCATCGACGACCATCGACACCAGCCCGCCCTGGGAATCACTGAGGCGGCGCTTGTACACCGCATCTACATCCAGCAGGTAGTCGGCACTGTCCTTGGTGGCGGCGTAGCGATTGGCATTGCCCAACTGCCGGATCAACTCCATGCCCAGTTGCTGGCGCAACTTGTCCTCGGGCAGAAAACGCTCGCTCTCACCGACCAGTTGCAGTTTGAAAGTGTCGATCCAATAAGTCGCGTTGGCGGGAATCTGCACCGGTTTGGGCGAGATGTAATAGTCCGGGGTGGAAGCGCAACCGGCGAGCAAAGCGAGGGTGAAGAGCAGAGACAACAGACGCATGACGGATCTTCCTTGAGAAGGTTTTCAACAACGCACCGCCACCTGAAAACCACCTGTGGCATGGCGATAAGCGGCGGCATTGTAAGCCAGGAAAAACACGGCGGACCGGCTTGAACAGGTCCTCTAGACAAATTAGGAATTGCCTTACAGCAGAAGCAGACAATCCAGTAGGAATGAGGCTTAAAGGACAGGGAGGAACGCTGGATATAGTCGAGGGAGCGTTGAAAGAACCACCGGGTTTGGCGACCTGATTTACATAGGGAATGCAAAAGATCCAGCTTGCAGGTATTTTGCGTCCGCACACGCAGTTCTGTGACGGCTGTGCGCGGGAGATCTCAGGATCTGCCGACTTTACCTCTGTAGTCGGTTCGCCAACCTGCGTACTGCCGTCACCCTCTTGTTTGGCGACAACGGGTGTAGGCATTCAGCCAGTCAAACAGAGGTCTACACATGAACAGATACATGCCGATTACCGGCCACGACTGCAACACTCCCTCCCTGCTGATCGATACCCAAGCCCCCATTGACGTCCTGCACGATGCGGCGGCGTATCGCATTCGCGCTGTGACTCAACTACTGGAAAACTTCGCGATTTGTGATGACGCGCCCAAAGGTGCAGTGGTGCTGCAGGAACTGTCGCTGGTGTGCAGCATTTTGCTGCGCGATGGGTGTGATTTGATAGATGTGACGACAAGGCGAATGCAGGAGCAGGTGCTCCAGTAAGCAAAAAAAAGGGCGGCTTGAAAGTCGCCCTTTTTCTCTTGCTGTAGATCGGATAGCGATCGATCAAAGGCTTATTTGATCTCTTTTACACCTTTGACCAGATAACGGCCCTCCACATCACTTAACACCTTCAAGCTGTTACGAGCCATCACCACGTCAACTTCAACTTCTTGCTTGAGGTAGATAACCTCGCCTGCTTTCACCGTCACAGACATGTCTGCCCAGTTTTCAGCCTTGGAGCTAATAACGTGCTGACCAGGGGTGACGTAGAAATAAATGTATTGGTTACCACGGTTGTAGCCCATTTCCGAGTCGGCTTCCTTGTCATCCAGGAAGACATTGTAACGCACCATCATTCCCACATTGCTGGGACGAACGACGTATACAAGCCCTTTATCGGCAACTGCAGGTTTGGGTAACGAGTACTGCGCGACTTCGGCTTGCATTTTTTCCATTGATGAGGCTGAGGCACAGCCATAAAGCAGGGCTATCGAAACAACAGAAGCAATCTTACAGACAGTCTAAATCATGTGAACCACCCCTATTACACGTAACTTTATTACCTCCTCTAAACTAGAAAATCTTTCTACTGCCAAAACCCTTTGAAACCTTCACCAAATAGCAGCACAAACAAACACCTCATACTACCACGCGAATCATTAATGCTTCTTCCAAGCTAGACAACTGCAATTTTAATTTCCGCCAAAATCTCATCCAACAACTCACATTATTGAAAAAAACAAACACTTAAAAACCGAACAAGACCTAGCAGCGCGGAGATAGCGATTACATCTTCAATATACTAGAAATCAGTGCCACTCCAGTGTGCAGCGCTCTAATGAAACCGGACACTCATTGAGGCAATACCACACACCAGATAGAGTTTTTTTGAATTCCGGACTTGCGCGAAGATTCCTTTTAAAATAGCAGAACATCTAAAGTTATCTTTTCTTCTCAAGCAAAAACCCGTTTTCAACTCTCAGCACCCTTGAGTCATCCGCCTCTTCAAAATCCACATAAAAAACCCCTTCAATTTCTACATTCGCCTTAGCAACCTCATCTAAAACAGATTTAAAGAAATCATATGCCCGCGAATTTATCACCCCCCCATAAAATACAAAAGCTACCCAATTGATTGGAACCTCAGGAAATGACCACCCATTCCAATATAAATCTGCGACATCACTTTTTAATCCATGCTTACCGAAAGACGCCCAAGATCCGGCCGCAAGATTTTTTATAGTTGGCACATCTTTAAAATCACACTCAATCCACCCTCTAACCGAAACGTAACTAGACATCACCCCCCCAATCCAACTTTAACAATACCACCTTTATCTTCAATGTACTTCCTAACTTTGGAAGAGACACCATACTTAAACCAAAATTCGGCTCTTTTACCCTGCTCCACCGCGACTTCTATAGTAGCCTTAATTTGATTACGAGTTGCCTTATTAAGGAAATTATTTGGCTTTTCAATAGCCGAATATGTTCTTTTCACCTGTATCAACGCAGTATCTGTAACAACATCAATCTCTCTACCATTAATAATCTGAGACATTCCTCCAGTTCGACCTCTAACAAGGTCCTCATAGTGAACATCTAAAGCCTCACGATATTTTCCTTTTGAGTACAGCTCCCTTACCTTATCCGACATTTTTATGGAGGAACTTTCAAGTATCGCTTCTCCTTTTCCAGCCTGCCCCGCTGCGACTCCCCCTCGTGCACCTCCCGAAAGGATCTTACCTAACGCCGCAGCCAGCCCCATG
The DNA here is from genome assembly GCF_052665325.1 of Pseudomonas sp. 8(2025). Classification (NCBI taxonomy): domain Bacteria; kingdom Pseudomonadati; phylum Pseudomonadota; class Gammaproteobacteria; order Pseudomonadales; family Pseudomonadaceae; genus Pseudomonas; species Pseudomonas sp. 8(2025). Next base: position 223,062 of record NZ_JBQOIE010000013.1, read on the forward strand.
CCACTGAGTTCACCTGCCATAAACATAGCCCAGGCCTTGGTGAATTCAGTAGCAGGTTGAACACCTTCGAAACCTCGACTTCGAGCAAGATCCAGCTTTGCCTGAGCTATTTCATCAGCAGTTGCTCCTTGCTGCTGCATGCTCTCCGTGAGTGTAGTGACTGCCTGTCCATACTCTGCCAAACCTGGAGGCAGGTGTTCAAAGAAGTTGTACTGCGTAGCATTCCCCGCCACCCAGGCGCCAGTCTGCATGGCTTTCTCGTCCCCGCCTTGCGCGGCGGCGGCCAGCACACCGAGCACTTGCGAGTTCATCACAAGTAGCTTTTTTCTCTCATCGTAGGACATCTGCCTGTATTGATCCCACAGCGAGCCAACCAGTGCCTCGTTCACTCCAGCAGCCAAGGCACCTGTCTTGAAGTCGCCGCCCGCCGCCTCCGCTGCAAGGCCGCCCATGATAGCGTGCAGACCGATCTTGGGCAGGCGGCCCTCTTTGAGGTCCCATTTTTCGGGCCCGCTCTGGTCACCAACCCAATTGAACCCTGCTGCGGTGAAGGCGTTAGCCAAGCTGGTGCGCAGGGCGTCGCTGAGTTTGGCATCGCCGCCTAACGCGCGCTCTAGCAGGACTGAGGTGCCATTTTGTAGCGCTTGGTTGGCGGCAAACTGGCCAATACCCTGCCAGGTGTTGAGCGTGGCGCCGGTGACGGTGCCGCTATTGGCCAGTTGCCCGGCATGACCGCCAATAGCCGGAGAGGTACCTGTTGCGGTCTCGGTGCCAGTCCATTGGTCATAAAGACCAGCTGTCAGGCCGGCCGTTACGCCGGTCACAACATAACCCTTCAGTGCATCTTTCGAGGTGATGTCTTTGACTACCGCTCCAAGGTTGCCTTTGTTATTGATGGTGCTGACGGCCGTTGATCCGGCAGCGGAAGAGGCTATGGCTGTGAGTGCCACGTTTGCCCAACCAGCTGAAGTGGCCGCCGTAGTTGCTGTCGCCGCCGTACCGGCTGCCATGGCACTACCTGAACCGGCCGTAGCACTAGCTGCACTGCCAATGAGTCCGCTCGCTGCACCGGCGGTGAAGTAGGCGACGACAATAGCGATGATGATGGCTGCTCCACCGCCCAGCCCAGAGTGGCTGTATTTGAAACTGTCGTGCAGCTCTTTCACCTGCCGCCAGTCGACGTCACCACGCGCCTCCATCTCCTTGATCCAGGCAAGTTGCGGGTCGGCCTGCACCATAGCGTCGATGGCCTGACTAACGCTCTGTTGGTTGACCTGCTTGATATCGATCTTCAGCCCCTCAACGGCCTTGATCACAATATCGCCCTGGGCGATCAGTTGGCTTTGCAGCAACGTTTCATCGGTGTTGCCTTTGCCACTCATCGAGTTCCAGACGAAGCTGCTCTTGCTCTTCTCGTGGCTCTCTTGGTGTAGATCCTTGACAGCTTCGAATGTGATAGCGCCGCCGCTATCCAGGGTGATGTCCTTGCCGCTTTGCAACTTGGCGACCTGATACTTCTGGTCGCCATCGCTCTTGAGCGTCAGGTTGCCACCGGCACTGATTTCGCTGCCGATATGTGTGGTGCGGGTGACTTCGTCACGCTGGGTCTTGAGGTTGCCCCAGCCCCCCTTCTTCTTCATGTCATACAGCGAATGCTCACTGTCCTGCTCCGCCAGCAGGTTCAGTTCGCCACCGGCCACCAGATAGGCTTCATCCCCGGCCTTGACCTTGCTGGAAATCAGGGTCATGTCCTGGCCAGACTTGAGCATCACATCCCCGCCCGCCGTCACCGTGGTGGCTTGTTGGTGGACGCGATCCTCTTCGCTCTTGGTGGTACCGGTCTTGCTGGCCCAGTGTTGTTCATTGGCGGCCGAGGCCAGGGTCAGGTTGTCCTTGGCCGTTATCGAGACGTCGCCCTTGGCGTCGATCTGGCTGGCGATCGCGGTGACGTTGCCACCGGCCTCAATGCTCAGGTCGCCGCCGCTCTCCAGGGTGGCGCCGTGCTGGGTTTTGCTCTGGTCGAGGTTGCCGATGCCGCGGTCGTTGCTGACCACTTGTTCGACGGCGTTGAGGCTGACGTTGCGACCGGCCTTGATGCGGGTGTCGCCACCGCTGTGCAGGACGCTGCCGTTGCTGTCGAAGTCCCGTTCGGCATCGATGCTCAGGCTGTTGCCGGCTTCGATGCGGGCGGCGCTGTCGAGGAAGTCGCGACGCTGCTCGCGGACGTAGGCTGCGCTGCTGCTCTGGTGGGTGGTCAGGGTGCGGTCGTTGATCACATCGCCCTGGGTGGTGGTCAGGGTGACGTCGCGCCCGGCGATGATGCCGCCGGCGCGGTTGACCAGGTAGTCGCCCGCCAGCAGGTCCTGGCGGTTGCCCGCCTCCGCCAACCCACTATTGACCAGGTTCGCCCCCGCCACCGCCGACAGGTCATTGGCCGCGCGCAGGGTGCCGACGTTGTTCAAGTCCTTGCCGGCAATCAGGCTCACGTCCTTGCCCGCGATCAGGGAGCCGTTGGGCGCCAGGCGGTTGTTGGCCTGGGCCAGGTACAGCACTGGCACCAGCACCTGTTCGCCGTTCACTTCATGGCTTTCCAGCCAGACGATGTCGTGGGTCAGGGCGGCGACTTGTGCGGAGGTCAGGGTCACGCCCACCGAGAGATCAAGCTGTTGCTTGCTCTGGAGGGCGTTGTCCATCAGGTGCTTGAAGAGTTTTTCGTTGCTGTCCTGGCCGTCGATAAAGCGCTGGCCGGTGCGGGCCACCATGGCTTGCTGGATGAGTTTCTGTTCGTAGAAACCGTCCCCCAGGCGCTTGGCGCTTTCATCGGGGTTGTAGCCCAGGTTGGACAGCAGGTAGTCCGAGCTCATGAACTGCTTGAGGTTGGTCAGCGCCGGGTTGGTTTCGATCAGGTACTTGTGCGGCCGGGACAGGCTCGCGGCGTCCGGCAGGCCGGCGATCTGCGCAGGCGTCGGGGCCTGGGCCAAAGTGCTGCCCTGGCCGCTGAGGCGGAACAGGCCGTTGCCGCCGGTGGGCAGGGTGAAGCCCGGCAGCTCCAGGGGGTTGACCTGTTGCTGGGCCAGTTCCGGGGGCAGTTGCGGGTTGATCCGGATCGGCGTCGAGTAGCCGTTGCCAACGCCGGTGTCGGTCAGGGTCTTGCCGGCGCCGACGTACTCGTAGAAGGAGCGGATCACGCTGTTGTCGAGGGTCTGGTCAGCCTTGAGGTTGACCTTGCCACCGGCCTGGATGGTGGCGGCGAAGGATTGGTCGCCGTCCACCACCTTGCTGCTGGAGGACAGCATCACCCCGGTCCAGGCAATGAAGGCGCTGAGGTCGGAGGCGAAGCTGCTCGAAGGCGTCGGGTTGTTGCGGGCGTTGAACGCGGCGGCTAGGGCTGCGGCGGTGCCGGTTTCGTTGACGAAGCTCCAGTAGCGCCGCAGGGTGGTGATTTCCTGGGGTTGCAGGCCCTGGTTGTGGACGGTCTCGGCCTTGATGTTGATATCGCCGGCCGCGGTAATCAGGCTGCTGGTGTTGGTCAGGGTCTGGGTGTCGATCTGCAGGTCGGCGCCGCTGTTGAGGCTGGCGGCGGCGCTGCTGTTGGTCACCCGCAGGCGGTCGGTCTCGGCCACTTCCCACAGGCCGTTGATGCGGCCACCGCCGCGGTCGTCGCAGCCGGCGACGGGAATCAGGGTGCAGGACAGGCGGGTGATGCTGGCGGCACTCTTTTCGTGCTCGGTGTACTGCAGCACGTCCATGACGTTGTTGAGGGTGCTGGCGGCGATGGTCAGCTTGCCCAGGCTTTCGATATCCCCGGAGCGGTTGTCCAGCAGGTCGGCCCTGGCTTGCTGGTCTTCCTTGGCGATCAGCGCGGTACCCAGGCTGTACACCTGGGCATAGCGGTTGGTGAAACTGTTGGTCAGCAACTGCATATTGCCGCCGCTGGAGATCAGGCCATGGTCGTTGACCAGGGTGGCGGCGTTGAGGCTCAGGTCTTCGCCGCTGCCCAGGGTGCCGAGGTTGTGGATGCTGGCGGCATTCAGCAGCAGCTTCTGGCTGGCGGTGATACGCCCGGCGCTGTTCAGCGCACCGTCGATCTTCAGGGTGCCGTTGGCGCCACCGGCGATGCTGGCGCTGTCCGCCAGGTCCAGTTGGGCGGCATGCAGGTCCAGTTGACCAATGCTGCTCAGGCGCCCCTTGCCGCTGTAGTTGCCGTTCAGGTCGAGGTTGAGCGCGGCGTCACTGCCGATCAGGCCGTCGTTGTTCCAGTGGCTGCCGCTGCCGGTCAGGCCGGTGCCCGCCAGGAGCTGGCCGTCGGCGGTCTGGGTCAGGTGGTCGACCTTGACCAGCAACCGGTCGGCTTGGATTGCACTGCTGTTGGTCCAGCGCTCGGCTTCCAGGGTCAGTTGGCCGGCGGTCTTCAGGCGGCCGCCGACGTCTTCGAGGTTGGCCATGGAGATGCCGAACACGCCACTGCCGCTGTGCAGCAGGCTGCCGCCGCGGTTGTTGAAGCCGCCGGCGTCGAAGGCCAGGTCGTTGTTGGCGGTTTCCAGGGAGCCGTCGCGGTTGTCGAAGGTGCCAGCGATGCTGAACCGGGTCTTGCTGGCCAGGCCCAGGGCCCGCAGTTGCCCGCGCTGGTTGTCCAGGCTGGCAGCAGCGGTGGCCAGGGTACTGCCGCTTTCGATCAGGCCCTGGCGGTTGTCCAGGGCACCAGCGAGCTCCAGCTCGATCTGCCGGGCGCTGATCTGGCCGGCGCTGTTGTCCAGCTCCCTGGCGCTGATATGCAGAGCCTGCTGGGCGAAGAGCGCGCCGTCGCGGTTGTCGAGGCGGCCATCGGCCGCGGTTTCCAGGGTGGCGCCGCCGTTGAGGGCGGACACCTTGCCGGCCCTGTTGTCGAGGTGGCCCGCCTTGAGCGTCAGGTCGCCCTGCTGGGCAATCACTTGTCCGCCTTGGTTACCGGCGTCGGCCGCCACATCGAGGCCCAGGGTGGTCTTGGCCTGCAGCAGGCCTCTGGCGTTATCCAGACGCTCGGCATTGAGTTGCAGGTCGGCTTCGCGGCTGAGGATCTCTCCGCCATCGCTGTTCTGCACTTCGCCACTGGCGCTGATCAACACCGACTCATTGGCCGCGACCCGGCCCTTCTGCCGGTTGTCCAAGTGTTCGGTGAACAGCCGCAGCCACTGCTGGCTGAAAAGTTCGCCGCCCTGGTTCTCAACCTTAGTGCTGCGCTTGAGCAGCAAAGGGCCAGCGGCGGACAGGGTGCCCTGGTTGTTGATCAAGTGTCCCAGCAGGTCGAGGGTAACGCCCTGCTTGCCGGTGAAGGTGCCGTGGCTGTTGTCCAGGTCGCTGCCGATGAACTCCAGGTCGCCGGCGGCGTTGACTGTGCCGCCCTGGTTGCCCAGGGCCATGGCCTGCAGGGTCAGGGTGGCGGCGCTGTCGATGGAGCCGCCCTGGCTGTTGTCCAGCAGGTCGCTGAGTTTGAGGCTTTGCTCGCCAGCGCTGGAGATCACCCCCTGGTGGCTGTTGTCGAGGCTGGCGGCCTTGACGTCCAGGGCCTGCTGGCTGACCAGGCCACCGCCCTGGCTGTTGTTCAAGGCGTCGCTGAGGGCGACCTCGACACCGCCCTTGAGGCTGGAGACGGTGCCCTTGTTGCTGTTGTTCAAGCCCGTGCCGTTGAGGGTCAGGCCCTGCCAGCCCGACAGCAGCCCGCCCTGGTTGTCCAGCTCAGCGCTGCCGGTGATGGTCAGGGTCTGCTGCGCCAGTACCACGCCGGTGAGGTTGTCCATGCCGGCCAGTACCAGGGTGCTGCTGCCCTGGCTCGACAGCTCGCC